>DAIOTP010000053.1:0-20469 GCA_036751905.1 Cryomorphaceae bacterium | reverse complement strand
GGCTTGGGCAATCCAAAGCTCCGCCTCAGCGGCATTGGCGCAAGCGGCAGCAAGCTGGTGAAACACGGTACCGAGGCGCCTCGGGTTGCTGAGTCCGCTGTCAAAACGATCGAAGGCCATGGGAAAGCGATCAGGCCATGGCTTTGGACTCAAATCGGCAACTTTAAGGCTTGTTGACCCATCCACCGAACGCTTTTGCGGAAGGGCTTGCGCTTTGTTCATGGATTGTGCAACAGGCTGACCGCTGCGCCATGTGTATAGGTGATCATCGGCTTCCTCGACCGCTCCCATTTCCCGCAAAGGGAGCATGAGCCCACCTGATAGTGCAGGTAAAAGCTGTTCCATGGCTTTATGCACTGCTTCACCGATCTTTTTGCTGTCGCTGAAACTGTAGTTGACCATGAGCACCTCCTCAGCACGGGTAAATGCTACATAAAGCATATTGAGGTGATCAAAACGAACAGCTTGTTCTTCTTTTGCAAACGCTTGTTCAAGACCCATGTCTTTGAGCTTGCCGCTCATATTTAGAGGTGCATAAGGCAACTGCTCGTGCACACGGTCACCGAGATGCACCCACTGCTCGTTGTGCTGTGGATTGGGCACGTAGGCCCAGTCCACCTCCGGAATGATGCAGGCCTTAAACTGCAATCCTTTCGCTTTGTGAATGGTAAGCATGCGCACACTGCGCCCTCCGAGGGTGTTGCCGGCTGAAGGTTTTTCACCGGGGCCATCCCACTGCCGGAAAAAATCGGCAATGGTGAGGCGCATGCCTCCTTTGGAGAGCATGTAGTTGAGCAGGGCAGCTACTGCCGGATTGTGCTGTGCCTCGGGAAGGTATATGCGCATCAGGTGCTCGCATGCCTGGTAGGCACCCTCACTGAAGAGGGCGGCTTCAGGCATAGGAAGGCGGTGCTCGCGCAACCAGCGTTGTACATCGAGGTATTGCTCTCTGGTCTCAGCCAGCCGCGTGCTGTATCGCTCAGGCAGGTAGGGCAAATTATAAAGCCCTGCCATAAAGCGCATCACCGTGACGGCCGCCGCGGTATGCCGTGGCTGTTGGTGCAGCCGCAGCATCGCAAGGAGCCAGCGCACCTGTGGGTCATTGTCTACCGGGCGGCTGTCGGAAGTGGTTACATCTACTCCATTGTCCATAAGCCAATTGGCTATTGCGCTGCCCACCTTTTTGGTGCGTACGAGTATGCAAATGTCGTGCAAAGCATAGCCCAAGGCTTCCAACTGTAGTACCTGGGCGAGCACCATTTGTGCATGGCTGCCGGGCTCAGGCTTTTTGCCCAAGCAGTTGACTTCAATGTGCCCAAGCGTAGCTTTTGCGGGCGGTATGAGCTGTGCTACTTCATCATATTCCTTTCGGTAAAAATCGTCGGTGCAGAGAAGTTGTGACAGTGCCCCAAAGAATTGGTTGTTAAAATCGATGAGCAGACCTCCACTGCGCCAGTTTTCCCTCAGTGGATGCATTTGAGCAGCCCTGTTGAGCAGGGACCTGAGGTTGGGCTGTACGGGGGCATCATCGGGGTATACCTGCGGTAAAGCAATGAGCTGCTCTGCTTTGCCACCGCGCCAGCGGTATATGCTCTGTTTTGCATCGCCCACCACCATTGCGGTATGGCCCCTTGAGAGGCTTTCCTCCACAAGTGGAAGCAGGTTTTGCCATTGCAGCAAGGAGGTGTCCTGAAACTCATCCACGAGCACATGGTGGTAGCGCATGCCGAGATTTTCATAAATAAAAGCCACGGGTTCATTGCGTAGCGAGCTGCTTACCATGCGGTTGAAGTAAGCTATTGGAAGCACATTGCGCTCCTCACGAAGGGCTTCGAGCGCCAGCCTCAAGTCATTGATGGTGGCCAACACATGCAGTCGGGAGCGCAACTGCAGGGCGAGCATGTAGCCGGGTTTGCCGGCATCGTGCAGTGCAATGGCCTTTGCGGCAAATGCGCGCAGCTCAAGCTCAGCAGCTTCAATGCGTGCACGCACATCGGCGGGGGCATCTTTGTGGACCCATGGTTTGTCCGCGTTTTTACGCAAAGTATCAGTGAGCTTGAAATCGGCGGCTGGCGTATTTTTCCATTTTCGGAAGTAGGTCGGCCAGCTTAGGCTTTTGCCGGGAAAACAACCGTCATGGGCGCCAAGCGTGGAGATCAAAGCCATGGCCTGCTCACAAATGCTGCGCAGCGCGACTTCATATTGCTGGGTGCGGTCCTTCATGGCTTGCGCGAGGGATGCAATGAATCCCGGCTCCATGTGTGCGAAACTGCTTAAGGGCTCGATGGCATCATCGTTTACAATAAGCTGTTGCAGCTTTTCGAGCTGTCCGATCACATCCACACGGCCCTCTTCATCATGGCGTTCGGCCACGTAATCACTCAGATGGCGGGAAATGTCGGGATCACTGCCCACCTGCTCGACCACCCTCAGCACAGCCTCATGAAATAAGCTCCGCATATCCATCTCCACCTGAAAATCGGAGCGCAGGCTGAGCTCCCTACTAAATGAGCGGATAAGCCTGTGGTTGAAATGGTCAATGGTACTGATTCCCAGATCACCATAATCAAAGAGTATGCGTGTGAACGCTTGTGAGGCGCGTTGACGCAGCATGTCCCAAGGGAGCTGTAATTCTTTGATCAATAAAGCACTTACGTAATAACGCTCCGCTTCTGAGGCGTCCATATCACGCATGCGCAACAGTTCGTGAAGCAGGCGCTCCTTCATTTCGGCTGTGGCCTTGTTGGTAAAGGTGATCGCCAAAATGCGCCGGAAGTAATCAGGATCAGGCTGTGACAACAACAGCCTTAAGAATACGCCCACGAGGGCCGTGGTTTTGCCGCTGCCTGCTGACGATTTGTAAATGAGAAACTGCTCCATAAGCAAAGTTGTGTGACCAAACTTACCAAAACCCCTGTTTCAGTAGGGTTTTTAGGGGGTTTTTTGTTGTAAATTTGTGTATCGGCCTCTAAGATAAGCCAGCACTCTAAAATAGATATGAAGCACCGTATTATTTTTATTCTTGGAATTCTCCTCTCACTTCAAGCGTGCAATAATGAAGAAGAGGAAGACTTCACACTACTCATTGACTTCATGCCTATGTATGAAGGGGCTGAAATGCATTTGGGAACGCGCTACAACAACGCGCACGACTGCACGTTCGCCTTGAGCGATCTGAAGTTTTACTTGTCGAACCTCACCCTCCACAATACGGATGGCAGCAAACGCCTGCTCTCTGAAATTGAGCTTATTGATTTTCGCAACCACCACCACAGCCTCAATTTCGCAATTGAAGGGGGTAAATACTCCGCTATTTCCTTTGACATTGGCGTTCCCGTGCACCTCAATGGCACCCAGAATCCTGATTTTTTGACTTCCGTCTACAGCCTCGACCACCCATTGAGCGCAAGCAATGGCACCTATTGGAGCTGGCAAACCGGGTACCGGTTCTTTATGGCCGACGGGCGTTATGATGTGGTGCCGAACAGTACTGAAGATAATTTAACCCTGTTTTCGTTCCACACAGGTCGGGATACCCTTTTCAGACAGGCTGGTCCTTTCGCCAAATCACTTTCGAGGGCCAGAGGCAGCAACAATGTGCTGCAGTTCGCTTTGGATTTCGACAAATTTTGGGCCTCCGCCACCGACACGGTCGATTTGAGGGTGGAAAATAATTTTCACGGATCCCCGAGCCAAATGGAGTTGGGCCATCGACTGGCCAACAATTCCGTGCAGATGTTCCGCATACTGCCTTAAGCAACTGCTATGCCCGCCCTAAGCAAACATAAAATATTCCTTCTGGCCTTCTTGCCGTTGCTTGCTGTGTGGGCCTGTGAGCGCAGTGAGAAGGAGCAACCGCCCAATGGCCACAACAACAACCTTTGTGAGGCCAGCAATTACGAGGCTACTCCTTACCTGCTCGAAGTACCCTACTTTTTTCCCGACCCTATCATTCCGGCCGACAACCCGATGACGGTGGAAGGCGTGGAGCTTGGACGCCACTTATTTTGGGACAAGCAGCTTTCCAGAAACAATGCCGTAAGCTGCGGCAGCTGTCACTTTCCGCAGGCTGCTTTTGCTGACAATGCACAATTCAGCACTGGACTGCATGGCGCGCTCACCGACCGGAACAGCATGCCATTGTACAACCTGGCTTGGGTACAGAGTGGCTTTTTTTGGGATGGCCGCGCAACAACACTGGAAGAACAAATCTTGGAACCCATCGAACATCCCGTAGAGATGGATCTCACCTGGCGCGAAGCAGTAGAGCGGCTGGCAGAAGATCCTCTTTACCAAGACCTTTTTACCGAAGCATTCGGGATCGCATGCGTTGATTCGGTGCGCACGGTAAAAGCCTTGGCGCAATTTATGCGGACCATGATTTCCCACCGATCCAAGTTTGACAAGGCACGCTATTATGGCGAGGCTTTGCTCAGCCCATCCGAAAACCGCGGGATGCAGCTTTTCCTCATGGAAGGCGGCGACCCCAACTTCGTGGCGGGAGGTCAGGGCGGAGGCGATTGTTTTCACTGCCATGGCGGTGACCTCATCCTTTTTACGGACAACCTTTTTCGCAACAATGGCCTCGATGCTGAATTCAGCGATCTGGGCCGGGCCGGTGTTACCGGCCGTGAGTGGGACCGTGGCCTTTTCCGCACCCCTTCTTTACGCAACATAGCGCTTACCGGCCCTTATATGCATGATGGCCGCTTCAGCACCCTCGCTGAGGTCATCGATCACTACGATTTTGGTGGGCACCCTTCGCCCACACTTGACCCAATGATGAAATTGCAGGGCGTAGGGCTAAGCCTGAGCCCTCAGGACAAAGCGGACCTCATAGCCTTTCTGGAAAGCCTCACCGACTTTGAATTTATCGAAAATGAAGCCTTCAAAAGCCCGCACTAAGGGGCATAAGATCATTTTTACCTAACTCAATCAACATATTGGTCTGAATGGGCGAAATCGGAGGCACAGCCTTTCGTGCAGCGCTAACCTTTCAAAGAAATTGCCGTATAAGGCGGCATGATGAAGCGCTTGTTGACCTTTATCCCCCTCATTGTACTTTGGCTTGTCGGCACAGACTCCGACGTTCAGGCACAATGCCAACTATTTGATTTCAATGGTGTTCCTGCAAACAACCCAGTGTGGTACAATTGCAGTGGCAACAACTTTACACTGAACATACAGAGCCCACAGAATTTTGGTGATTGGACCATCAACTGGGGCGATGGCTCGCCCCTGCAGAGCGGCGCCAGCCTGGTGCCACCTATGTCAATTCCACACGTGTACCTTGCGGCGGTTGATATTTACACCATCACCTTTACCGAAACAGCCACCGGCTGCACAGTGGTTGGTACTTTGTACATGGAGGAACCTACCAGTGCTTCCATCCAAATACCTGTGGGTGGACTTACCCAGGCCTGCGCTCCACAAACCATGGCCTTCATCAATTCGAGTACCAACACCTCCACCACATCCATTTTCACGTGGAATTTTGGCGACGGCTCACCATTGCAGACGTTCGACTACACCAATCTCGGCCAGACCATCACACACACGTACCAACCCGGTACAGTAGATTGTGAAACAGTGGTAACCCTTACAGCGCAAAACCAGTGCAACACGATTCAGGGTGGGCCCAGCCAGGCCACATTCAATCCGATCAGGATTTGGGACATTGATGATGCTGCCATCACCCCGTCGGCAACCGTATTGTGCTGGCCCGACAATGTGTTCACATTTAACAACACCACGGATCGCAATTGCCTGCTTCAAGGAAACATTTTCCAGCGCTACGAATACTGGAATTTCGGTGATTATTGGGGCTTGGGTTACGACTCCATTGTTGACTGGAGGGCTTGGCCACCCACCTTCCCACAAACCCTTGCCTATCCTGGCATTGGCACCTATCAGGTGACCCTCTTGGACAGCAACATTTGCGGAATAGCACCAGCCACGATCACGGTCGAAATTGTTGCCCCACCTACTGCCAATGCTACCGCTGCACCCAACCCGATATGTGCCGGGCAAACCGTGACCTTCACAAACCTTTCTTCAGCCAATGCCACCGACTTTGTGTGGGATTTTGGCGATGGCACACCTTTGGTCTTCTCAGGTGCCACCAACAGACAGCACGTATACCAAAATCCTGGCAATTATACTGCCACCTTGCTCGTGGCCGTGGGGGGACCCGCATCCGGCTGCAATGACCAGGTAAGCATTCCTATCACAGTGCTGCCCGCGCCCGATGCCCAAATAGGCCTCGATCAGGATGCAGCTTGTGATGCCCTGACAGTTAATTTTTCGGACCAGAGCATTGGTGATGTTATTTCCTGGAACTGGTCATTCGGCAATGGCAATACGAGCACTGAGCAAAATCCACCGCCACAAGACTATACCAATGTAGGCGCCTACAATGTGGTACTTACCGTAGAATCAAGCAATGGCTGCCTCAACTCTGACACGCGCATAGTGCGTGTGCGCCAATCGCCTGTGGCCAACTTCATGGCGCAGGATGTTTGTATAGGCAGCACGGGCAGCTTTGTAGATCTTTCAACCCACATGCCAGGCGACCCCATCACTTCATGGAACTGGAATTTCGGCAATGGCAATACAAGCACCCAGCAGAATCCCAACAACACCTATGCCGCCACGGGAACGTATACCGTGGATCTGGCGGTGCAAACGGCACACTGCTCTGGCAGCACAAGCCAGACCGTGAATGTGGAACCAGCGCCCACAGCGACGTTCGACGTGGATATCGACAGTGGATGCGGCCCGCTTACGGTAAATTTCATCAACCTAAGCTCGGGTGCAGTGAATTACACATGGGACTTTGGCGATGGAGGCGGAAGCGCTCAAGAGAACCCTCAGCATACGTATGTAAACTTCGGGAACATAGACTCGGTGTATACTGTAAGGCTCATTGCCTCAACCGCATTTGGATGCACCGATACCGCGCGCATGGATATTGTAGTGCACCCTGGTGCACAGGCCCTTTTTCAAACTTTTTATACGCCAGGATGCGACCCTGCGCCAGCAGTATTTTTGAACAACTCACAAAATGCAGCCAGCTTCGAATGGGATTTTGGCGATGGCTCAGCTGTGAGTACAGAAACAAACCCCAGCCACCACTTTGCCAACAATAGCCCCTTCCTTGCCACATATACTGTAGAGCTTAGGGCGCTGAATCCAACAGGTTGCAATGATACCACACAAGCCACGGTTACCGTCTTTCCTCAGCCCGATTTTCAATTTGACCTACCGGAGTCAGAGGGATGCGCACCTTATGCAGTCCAATTTCCGCTATTGACTGGCGCTGTAGCCTACCAATGGAATTTTGGTGATGGCACCATCAGTGCTACTCCCAGCCCACTGCACAACTATTTGAACAACACGCTCGACACGCTCAACTTTACAGCACAACTCGTAGCCACCTCCGCGTTTGGATGCCGCGATACAGCCGAAACGGAAATCACCGTGTACCCGAATCCGATTGCACAGTTCAGCGTGAACTTGCTTGCTGGTTGCAGCCCGCTCACTGTAGGAATGATCAACCAATCCGTGCTCGCCGACTCATTGGTTTGGAATTATGGAAATGGCATGTCGTCCGACACCATTGCTGATTACCATGAACACACCTTTTACAACAGTACCAACACCACACTGAGTTACACCATCGACCTTACTGCTTTTACAGCCAATGGCTGTGCGCGCACCTTCACCCGCACTGTGCAAGTGTATCCCGATGTTGTCGCCGCATTTGAACATCCTTTGCAAGGCTGTTCGCCCTTGAGCTTCCCAATGCAAAACCAATCCCAGAAT
The DNA here is from genome assembly GCA_036751905.1 of Cryomorphaceae bacterium. GTDB lineage: Bacteria > Bacteroidota > Bacteroidia > Flavobacteriales_D > Cryomorphaceae > T3Sed10-241. The sequence continues at coordinate 12,645 of DAIOTP010000053.1, read as the reverse complement.
GCATCTATTTATCAGTGGGAGTTTGGCAATGGAACAGGAAGTTTGGCCCCCAACCCCATGGTGGGATACGCCAACAATGGGGCACAGCCCGACACGTTTAATATTCAACTTACTGCCACATCGCAGTTTGGATGTGAAGATGTAGCATACAGCACTGTGGTGGTGTATCCAAAGCCGCGCTCCGCCTTTTTCGCAGATGCAACAACTGGGTGCTCACCCCTCAACGTGAATTTTAGCAACACGAGCACCGTAGCCGACTCGTATATATGGAACTACGGTGACGGCAATACAGGAAGCAGTGCTGAAGCCCTGCATGCGCACACCTTCCACAGCACCATGAATATTCCTCAAAATTTCCAAATGAGCCTCGTAGCCGTCAGCAATTTTGGCTGTAGCGATACAAGCTTTACGCAAATTACAGTATACCCAGAAGTTACGGCGAACTTCATGCCCGAGGCAGAAGGTTGCACTCCCTTGCCCGTCAACTTTGTGAACCAAAGTTTCGGGGCAGTATCTTACATATGGCATTTTGGGGATGGCAACCAAAGTTTTCAGCCGAATGCATCACATACGTTTACAAACACTTTGGATACCATCCGCGACTTCAACGTGATGTTGTTGGCCCAATCGGCTTTTGGTTGCACAGATACGGCTTTCCAGCAGGTGAAGGTATTTCCGCTGCCACAAATCGCCTTGGCGCTCGAAAACATAGAGGGCTGTTTTCCTGCGAACCTCAGCTTCGGCAATTACTCGCAAGGCGCTGAGAGCTTTCAGTGGAATTATGGCGATGGCAATATTTCCAGCAATGCTGATTCTTCCCATATCCACACCTATGTGAACAACACCCTTGACCTCGCCAACTACACGGTTACGCTCACGGGCATATCCGAATACGGCTGCGAGCGCAGCAACAGCATTGAGGTGTCCGTAATCCCGGAAATCACCGCCAATGTGGTGCCCCCACCCGGTGGATGCTCGCCTTACAGTGCTACTTTCCAAAACTTCAGCACGGGGGCTTTCAGTTACCTGTGGGAGTTCGGTGATGGCGAAATCGCCGAAAATGCGAGCCCAACGTATACCTATACCAATCCCAATGTGGAAGATCAGGTGTACAGCGTACGGTTCATCGCCCGATCACTTTGGGGCTGTGCTGACACTTTGGAGTTCAACATTCCCGTGTTTGGCCAACCTCAAGCCCAATTTCTTGCAGCGCCTGCGGTTCAGCAGTTCCCGGAATCAACTGTTGACTTGATTAACCTGAGCAATGCCAACAATACAGCCCTGTACACCTGGAGCTGGGGTGATGGCACCATGGCCCAAAGCAGTGATCCAGCTGCACCAAACAGCTATATCTACGACACGTGGGGAGTCTTCGACATTATGCTGCGCGTAGGCAATGACCTGTGCAATGATACCACTTCACAGCGCGTACGTATTTTACCACCATTGCCCATAGCCGCATTTGAAGGAGGCGGCGAAGGCTGTGTACCCTTCGTAGCTGAATTTACAAATTTGAGCACCTATGGTGTAAGCTATGAATGGAATTTTGGGGATGGCACCACGAGCAATGAATTTAACCCCACCCATGTATACTACACTTCGGGCACATACAATGTGACCCTCACGGTAACAGGTCCAGGTGGCGATGTGGACGTATTTGCGATACCAGCGGCAGTCACTGCCCGGCCAAGGGCTAGCGCCTTCTTCACGATCAATCCTCCTGTAATTACTGTTCCTGATCAAGTATTCTTCCTCAACCTTTCGGGAAATGCCGGTATATACGAGTGGGATTTCGGCGATGGCACAACATCCAATGCAGTATCTCCGCACCATTTCTATGAAAGCCTGGGCTGGCACTCTGTAACGCTGATCGCCAATAACATGTACAATTGCCCTGATACTTTTGCCATAGAGCAGGCAGTGAAAGGCAATGCCGACAGTCAAATTGCCTTACCCAATGCATTTACCCCCAACCCCACCGGACCTACAGGTGGATGGTGGTCTATAGATGACATGTTCAACAATGATGTATTTTTCCCTCAATACAAAGGAGTTGAAGAATTCGAAATGCAAATATTCAACCGCTGGGGTGAACTGCTTTTTGAATCGCGCGATGTGCGCCAAGGCTGGGACGGTTACTACCGCGGCCGTCTGTGCCAACAGGATGTGTATGTATGGCGCGTAAAAGTCAGATTTCAGGATGGAGGGGAACTTACCGATATGGGCGACGTAACCTTGATTAGATAATTAGCCATGAAAAAACTTGTATTCATTACAATTGCAGTTTCATTGTGTACAGGGCTCACATGCCTGGGTCAGAAGGCTGGCCGCTACCACAAGAACTTACTTTACGAGGCAGATATATATTTCCAGCAGGGCGACTACTACTATGCAGCAGAGCTTTACGAGGAGCTGCTTCTCATCACGCCGCAGGACCCGGTGATACAAGGCAGGCTTGGCATATCCTACTATTTTCTTCCACCGCTGAAGGATAAATCACTGGATATGCTTGAAAAGGCAGTGGAGTTGGGTGATACTGAGGCACTTTTTTACCTTGCTAAATTGCGCCATGAGGAATACCGGTTTTACGATGCGCTGGACTTGCTGAGCCAGTATGAGCGACGTATTGAGCGAAAGCAAAGCGAGCCTGCACTTGTAAAGGCTAAGAGCTCGGCAATGCGCGCCACTGATTTTGTAAAAACACCATTGCAGGTAAATATACAAAATCTGGGTGCAGGCGTGAATACGCCCATGCACGACTACGCCCCCGTATGGGATATGGCGAACAACCGCTTGTACCTCACTTCACGCCGTCGGTATGACGACCGCAGTGAAAAGGATTTCTCCGAACAATTTGATGAGAATATTTATGTCGTTGATCTTAATGCAAAACCACTTTTGGCACAACCGGCGCAGGGATTGAATACCCGCACCAATGATGCCGCCGTGGCTTGTACACGCGATGGTAGAGAGCTCATTGTATACCGCACCAGCAAAGACGGCTTTAGTGGCAACCTATATATAGCGCCCGCTAACGAACAGGGATGGGGCAAAATGGAAAAGCTCAGCGACAAAATCAACAGCAAGCACCAAGAGGCCAGTGCCAGTTTTGGAGGGCCTGAAGAGAATGTGCTTTACTTTTCAAGTGACCGTCCTGGCGGATTTGGTGGAAAGGACATTTATAAGGTGCAACGCCTGCCCGATGGAAACTGGAGTGAACCCATGAATTTGGGAGCGTCAATCAACACCGAATTCGACGAGGATGCCCCCTTTGTGGCTGCTGATGGCACCCTCTATTTTGCCTCAAAAGGGCATGACAACATGGGCGGCTTCGACATTTTTAGCGCACTTCCCTCAGCTGGAGGTTACGCAGCACCTACCAATATGGGGTACCCAATCAATACCCCTGCCGACGATATCTTCTTTAGCATTGACGCAGAAGGAAAAACGGGATATTTTTCGAGCGATCGGAAGGGGGGGCATGGCATGCAGGACCTGTATAGCGTAACATTTGATGATTCGGGAGTGATATTCTACCGGGGTCAACTTGTTGGGATAAACAATCAAGTGGAAAGTAGGGCCACCATACGGCTCATAGAAGATGAACGTGGTGTAGAAACCGTGCTTTACCAAACGGAAATACACGCAAGTGATTTCGTACTTGCTCTCGAGCCCGGAAAAGAGTATACCATGGTCATTGAGGCTGCCGGGTACAAGAAATTCAGCAGAACCTTTCAGGGAGCAGAGCTTAACAAAGCGAATCACTTTATAGAGGAGCAAATAACCTTGAGAAAATAAGCGGCATGCGAAGGCCCTTACATATCACTTTGACCGCCTTGGCTTGCACGTGCACAGCGCTTCTGCTGCATGGTCAGGACCAACAGTTCACGCAGTTCTATGCTTCCCCTTTGACGCTCAATCCGGCTTTTGCGGGCACTTCCATGCAAAGCCGTGCAGCATTCAACTATAGGAATCAGTGGGCCAATTTGCCCAAAGCTTTTGTAGCATACACAGCGGCGGTCGACCATTTCATGCCCGAAATCAACAGCGGTATTGGTTTGCTCGTATCACACGATCGTGCGGGCACCGGGGCTTTGAGCTACACCTCAGTGGCGCTGAGCTATGCTTACGAAATTAAACTCACGCGAAAACTCAGCATCCGTCCGGCACTGAGCTTTGGCTACGGCAGCACCTATCTCGATGTGGACCGGCTCACCTTTGGCGACCAGCTGGCACGAGGTGATGGTGCCACCACAACCCTCGACCCCGACCGAAACAGGTTTATACAAGAACCAGTCGGGGCAGCTGACTTTGGGGGCGGCGCCTTACTCTTCTCCGAAAAATTCTGGTTTGGCGGAGCGGTACACCACATCAACGAACCAATTGTATCCGTTATTGGCAGTGATACCCGGCTACCGCGTCGCCTTTCCATGCATGGTGGTATGCGCATCAAATTGGCTGATGCAGGGGCATTTTCAAACAGGCAGTACATCATCCCTGCTTTTCACTACCAAACGCAAGGCATGTTCGACCAGCTTGATCTGGGTTTCTATTATGAATACAATCCCGTTACTTTTGGACTGTGGTACAGGGGATTACCCCTTTTAAAGAACAACGACCATCCCTACATAAATCATGATGCTGTGGCTTTGTTGGTAGGGTATGAAATCAACAATTACCGCATTGGTTACAGTTATGATGTGACTGTCTCCAAAATGTCGAGCCGATCAGGTGGCTCACACGAAATAAGTCTGGTAATGGAATGGGCAAATAAGGCCAATAAGCGCAAAAGTAAGCGCCGTGTTATGCCCTGCGCAAAATTCTAAATCATATTTAGTCAACATTTTGCAAAAAACCCCATGTGATATTCTTGGGTGGTTCTTTGCAAATGTACTGCGCATTTCACTACCTTGTGCCAACCTAAACCCTCAACAATGTACCTCACAGGCGGGGAAGCCGAGGCTCTATATGCACATTCCGACGACTTGTATGCCTCGCTTAAGTCAGATAAGGAGGTCAAAGTCTTGTTATATTATCCGGGCGATATGTCGGCGGGCTTCACCGATGCCCTTGCCTCGAGGTTAGAAATATTGCTCGAGTCAGAAATGCAATCCGTACAGGCCTTAAAACGATTTTTCTATGCCTTTGTAGAAGCCGTGCAAAATGTACGCATTCATGGTGCAACGGACGCTGACAGAGGCATTCCCGGGGCGATTCTGGTGTACCGTCAAGGCCACTACTTGTATGCTGTTGTACTTAACCTTGCTACACACTTGCAAAGCCTTATGCTCCAGCAGAGACACGATGAAGTAAACGCAATGGATCCAATTGAAAAGAAAAAGAAATATCTCGATATTTTACAAAATGGAGAATTGAGCGAAAAAGGTGGTGCTGGCTTGGGGATTCTGACTATCGGAATGCGGTCAAAACATCCCGTGATTTTTCTTGGCAAAGAAGTGAGCCAAACCTGCTCTATTGTAGGTTTGCGCATTTGCATTAGCACAGACTGACCTCCAGACCATATAGAAACGTACCTATTGGTTAACTTTGTACCATGTGTACCCTGAGCTTTCTTCCTACCAATCAAGGCTCCATCATTACCGCCAACAGAGATGAACACCCTTTGCGCAGCGCGAGCGTGCTGGAACTGTACCGCAGCAAGTTGGGGCGACACCATTACATAGCTAAGGAGCCGCAACATGGTGGTAGCAATATCGCCATTGCCGACATGGGCGCCGTCTGGGTTCTTCTCAATGGCGCATTCGCACCTTATGAACCAAAAAATGATTACCGCATGAGCCGTGGATTGGTGCTGCTGGAGGCTTTGGAATATCCCATGCTCTGGCAGTTTACCCAATCATTCAACTTCAAAAGGCTTGCCCCTTTTACGCTTTTGCACTTCGGAAGTGAAATAGAAGAACTGCGATGGGATGGCCAAACAACCCATAGCCAGCATTTTTCATTGCTCCAAGAAAGAATATGGGCCTCAGCACAGCTCTATAGCCCCCAAGTGCGCGAAAAAAGGCAGCGCTGGTTCGAAGATGTCGTGTCAAAAAACGGAGGAGCCGAGGAAGTATTGGATTTTCACCAACATGGAGGCGATGGTGACGAGGCCAATGACATGGTGATGAACCGCCACAATCAGGTGCAAACCGTGTCGATCACACAAGTGATTCGAGTTGATGAGCTTAAAATCATCCATATAGATTTAATCAACAGCCAGCGGCAGCTCTTAACCCTGTAGCTTCAAGTAAACGGCAGCCACATCGTGCAAGCCCATACGCATGGGATCCATTCCCCGTTTTTCCAAAACATCCTCTACATAGTCGAATGTTGATAGTATTTCGGGTTGGCCCTTTACCACTGCTACATCATGCTCAAAATGTGCCGAGGGCTTACGATCAGCGGTCACGATGGTCCAATCATCATCGAGCATGAGAATTTCACGGGTACCGAGATTGATCATGGGTTCAATGGCAAACACCATTCCTTCAGCAATTTTCTTGCCTCTGCCACGCTTTCCGTAGTTGGGCACCTGTGGATCCTCGTGCATATCGCGGCCAAGTCCGTGCCCAACGAGTTCCCTCACTACGCCGTAGTTGTGTGCCTCAGCATGTTGCTGAACTGCAGCACCTATGTCGCCCACCCTGTTGCCTGCGATCATTTGCGCAATTCCAAGGTAGAGGCTTTCTTTGGTGACGCGAAGCAACCTCAGCACTTCGGGCTTTACTTCGCCTATGGCAAATGTGTAGGCATGGTCGCCATAAAAACCATTTTTCACAGCACCGCAGTCCACGCTTACGATATCACCTGCTTGCAGCGGCTTGTCACCCGGAATACCATGCACAACCGCCTCGTTTATGGAAATGCAGAGCGTATTGGGAAAGCCTCCGAAACCAAGAAATCCGGGAACAGCACCCTGGTCACGGATATATTCGTAAGCCAACTTATCAAGCTTCAGTGGGGTAACTCCTTCTCCTATGTGTTCGGCTATAAGTGCCAGTGTGCGTGAAACGATCAAGGCGCTTTGCCTCATCAATTCAATTTCTTCTTTCGATTTGAGGTGAACCATGGTGGTGTTTTCAATAGTTTTTGAAGCAAGCTGCGGCTTTTGGGATAATTGTAATGTGCGTCAGGGTGGGTAAGCTGATGATTGAGTGGGCCATCACCCGGATGCAGCATTTGGTATACTACCCCCCATCCCGGAAAACCGCCTATATTGCGGTCATCGATAAAAAGATCCGCATTTATTTTTCGGCTTATTTCATTTGTAAATTGCTCTTCAGGATAACTGCTGTTGACTGCATAAAACACGAGCCCATTCTTACGGCAAAATTCTACGGCTTCATGCAAAGCTTTCCCATCGCGGTAGGTCCAAAGGATGAGTCGGTGGCCTTTCTTCTGCAAGGCTTTAAGGGTGTCAAAAGCAAATATCATTTCACGACCAATGCGTGGATATTCGTGCTCCACAATGGTGCCGTCAAAATCAACAGCAATGGTGAGTGCTTCCTCATGGTACATCCTTTTCGCCTTTGAACACAAAGGTAGCAATTAGCATCAAGTCAATGGGCATGCATCTTTTATATCAGTGCGCCTGAACAATCGGCCACCCAATTAACTTATAGCTGCTCACAATCCGCAGCAATGGCAAAAAGCGCAGCAAGAACTCTGGTAGAGACATTTGCCGAACCACTTTACAAATTGTACTCTGGCAGCCTACGCGTTTGGCAATATGATTCTTTGAACCTCCTGGTAATGCCTGGTGTATTTCATCCGGGCTGGTTTGTCACATCCAGAATGCTTATGGATAAAATCGAGCAGCTCGACCTGCATGGCAAGTTTGTACTTGAGCTTGGATGCGGCACAGGTGCCCAAGCGTGCAGGGTGGCACAATTGGGAGGAATATCATACGCAAGCGATGTGACCCCTATGGCTTGCAAAAATGCCCACTTAAATGCCGAACGCAATGGCATCAATGTCCACGTCATCGCAAGCGATATTTTCGACCAGATGCCAGCCGGCATTTTCTTTGATTACATTTTAGTAAATCCTCCTTTTATTCCAAGGTATCCGGAAACTGAACGTGATTTTGCCTTCTGCTGTGGTGAGGGGTATGAATATTATATCAGCCTTTTTCAGGACCTGCACAAGGTGATGCGCAAGCAAGGCAAAATGATTTTGGCCTTGGCCAAATCTTGCGACATTGATGCGATTACAGCCGTGGCTCACGCGGAAGGGTTGGTGACCAAAAGAATTGACAGGTGCAGGCGTTGGGCCGAAACCAACTATCTCTATGAGATAACCTTCAGTCCTCAAGAATGACGAATTCAACCCGACGGTTGAGGGCCCTTCCCGCGTCGGTATCATTGGAGGCTACCGGCATGGTGCTTCCGTAACCCTGATAGCTCAAACGGATGTTTTCAATTTTCGATTTTAACAAATAATCAACCACCGCCTTTGCCCTTTCCTTGCTCAATTTGAGGTTGTAAGCATCGCCGCCCACATTGTCAGTGTGTCCGGCAATTTCTATTTTCATCAAGGGATAGTCATTGAGAATGTCGGTCAACTTTTTGAGCTCCGCTTGCGACGCAGGAAGGAGCACTGCCTTATCAAACTCAAAGAAAATATTCTCCAGGCGTATGGTGTTGCCAACCGCGTAGGCAATGCTGTCCAGCTTGACTTCGGCCGTCGACACGATCTCGGTTTTGTTCAAAATGCGTTTGGCCGGTGGAGGCACACTGGCACGTGGCTTGGGGCTGAGGGCTTCGTCGGGTTTGGCCCTACGCACATACACATCATCGATGTAGTAATATGCACCCCGTTCACCGTCGGGAAAATCTTCTGTAAGGGTTGCCTCATCATGGTAGAAGTTTCCGATGATAAGGAACTTTTTTTCTGAATTAACCTCGAACACGCCACTGACCTTCTGCCATTGATTCCATTTTGACTTTACCACTTTCTCGGCATTCACCTGAGGTGTAAAAAAGAGGGGCATGCGGTTGCGCGATACCACCAGGGTATCACTGAAGTACAGCCCGAGGTTGTTCGATGCTTTGGCTGCTGAATAAGCCCTATTTGCATAAAACTCCGCATAGTAGCGCTGCCCGGGCACAAGTGCACTGTCTAGCTTTACCATCAGGTATTCGTGCCAAAAGGTGTCGGTACCTCCTTTTCCATAGGTCTTTATGCCAGCCATGTTGTCCCCGTTTCGGGGTCCTTGTTTGCCCTTGCTGTGTTTTGCAGGATGTGCCCAACAAGTGCGGTCTACCCTAAGGCTCAATATATCCGGTGTACTTTCCGTGGGCGAATCCCAGTGCAGTACATCCTCCATATACGAGCGCCCTTTTTGGTTCCAAACACAATATTCCCTTTTGGTCAATTCAAAGCCTGGGTTGGGCACATAATTGGCATAGCCTTCATGGCTGGTACCAAGTAAATCTTGAAGCTGGGCCACCACCAAGCCGGGCAGCAAGAGGGGGACCATTAAGCCTAAAAACGGAGCAAGAATCTTCATAAGTTTTCCACAATTCATCCCGGTGTTGTGGCCAAAGGTAAGTGAAGCACAAGCCATGCAGGGCCTAAGGCCTACTTTCTATCATCAGGTCTCTGTGAATAATGACCAACACCACCCTCGTAAAGCACATGGCTCACCAAGTATATTTGTTCGTTACTCAACCCCATTGCCACCCAGTTGACCTTGCGCATACTATTTATTGTTTTGATCAGCCTCCTGATGTCGGACCCTGCTTGTCTGGCACAAGAAGGCAATCCTGTGGATTGCTTCAAAGCCCAAGAAATTCTGTTTCCCCTTTCGGCAAATGATTTTAGCAAGAGCGAAATCCTGGTGCAGGGCAAAGCGACAAACGCTGTGTACTACCAATACCAGGACAAATACTCCTTTTGGTACAAATTCGTAGCCAAGGGCAGCAGTGATATCATGTTCAGCGTGAGCCCTTCCAAATCGCCCGATCGCTACGGTGTTACCATTTACCGCTATGGCAAAAACGATTTTTGCGACAAGCTCGTGAACCAAGGACTTGAGCCTGAACCCACCATCCGCAATCCCGTTTTTCTCAAATCCGGTACAGTGGATTACATGTATTCCTTGAAAATGGCCGCTGGCGACACCATCTTTGTGAGTGTATTGAGCCTAAATGCTGAAGATTGTGGACATTTTCTCAAGGTGGAATCAGGTGCTGAAACCCTCTCCGTTCACGCCATCCACAGGCAATGTTACGATTTTGCTCAATTGGAAATTCCAGATTTCAAAGCTGTTCGAATCCACGCCGCGGATGTTAATTTGTACCTCAGCGATTTGGCAAAGGCTTCCTCGCATGTAGCCAGTATTGATGCTGCCGACGACGAATCAATTCAATCCGAACCATTGCCAACTCCTGAAAATGAGCCCGCCAAAGACATGGGTTATGACGGCCTCACCACAGTGGTCATTGAAGCCAATGAGGACGACCTGATCACCGTGGGCGACCGATTGGTTTTGAACAACGTCTTCTTTTATTCGAATACCTTTGCATTTAAACCTGAATCGGAGGATGAACTGCTCCAACTCTTGCAATTCTTGCATGGCAATGCGGATATTTCGGTTGAAATTCAGGGACATACTGCCAACAATACAGAAAATATCAAACCTGACCCAAATTTCAAAGGCCAAGGGAAAGCCTGGAACTTTAAGGGCAACAGCCTACAGCTCAGTGAAGAACGCGCACGAGCGGTGCGCCAGTACTTGATCAGCAATGGGGTCGACAAAAAACGACTTGTGGCCAAAGGCTACGGTGATACACAAAAACGGATCTCCGAGGCCAGCAGTTTTGAAGAAGCCCAACAAAACATGCGGGTGGAAGTAGTGATTACTGGAAAATGAAAAGAATCTTTTGGATATACCTGTTGATACTTTGCACTGCATGCGTGCCGTACAAGGAGGTGCTGTACATGCGTGATCTGGATGATGCCGGTGGTTCGATCAATTTCGCCGAAATAAATACAGTAACCCTGATGGATGGCGACCTCGTCGAGATTTTCATTTCAAGCATCAGCCAGGAAACCAACTCTTTTTTCTATAAACCAGGAAGCGAGGGCGATACCAAATCGGGGGTCAACGTGTACCAAATTGGCAATGACGGTGAGGTCGACCTGCCATTGATCGGCAAAGTGGCCCTTGCGGGCAAAACAGTCGATCAGGCGGAAGACCTACTTAGAGAACGGCTACTGGAATACCTGCAAAAGCCTGTGGTGAATGTGCGCATGGTCAATTTTCAGGTCACTGTGCTGGGTGAAGTGAAAAATGCCGGCGTATATCAGGTCCCACAAGCCAGTGCCAACCTCATGCAAGTACTCGGAATGGCCGGCGACATTACCCTGTACGGGCAGCGGAGCAATGTGCTCATCATCCGCAACAACGGCGATGAAAAGCGCTATGCACGCCTCAACCTCAATGCCTCAGAAGCCCTCAGCAGTGAGTGGTTCCATCTGCAAAACAACGACATCGTGTACATACCACCCAGCCGCGGACGCACCTCGGCGGACGACAATGTGTACCGCCTGCTGCCGCTTGTACTTAGCGGACTTACCTTTGTGGCCGTAATTATAAGCCTTACCCGTTGAGTGCACCTGAAGGCATACCCAAAACTTCCCTTCCCGAGCGGGTTGAGCGCGACTTTAATCTGAACGATTTTCTGGCGCGATACATCCGCTACTGGTACTTTTTTCTCATTTCAATTGTCGTTGCATTTGCCATAGCACGCTATTACAATTGGTACCAGCAGCCAATCTTTGCCGTTACGGCAAAATTGCAGGTGCGCGATGACAACCAAGGGCGCGAAGGCCTGCTCAAAGCCCTCGACATGGATGTGAGCTCCAAGAATATAGAAAATGAAATAGAGGTAATTCGAAGCTTCAATATTCTCGCCAAAACGCTCAATGAACTGGAATTCGATGTATCATACTTCCTTGTGGGCGACATCAAAACATCCGAAGTATACAAGGATTGCTCATTTAGGGTCTATGCCGAAAAACTCAACTTTCAGGCCTACTCCATCCCGTTTGAAGTGTATATCAAAGATGCCAACACCTACACGCTGCAATATCAAACCGACCAGGTGCACACCCATGAAGCTGCATTTGGTGACACGCTGAGCACAGCATTGGGCAACTTGATCTTGCAAAAGAGGGACAATTTCCCCAGTGCATCCTACGCAGACAAATCATTCGACAAGCGGCGCTACAGGGTTCGGTTCAACAGCATGGGCTACAACCAAAACCGTTACCTCTCAAGGTTGCAAATTGGTCTGGCACGCCCCCAAAGTACCATACTGCAGGTATATCTGGAGGACGAGGTGCCGCAGAAGGCCCTCGACTTTGTAAACAAGCTCATCGAGGTATACCTCGACAATGATGTAGACCAAAAAAATAAAGCAGCCGCTGCCACGCGCATCTTTTTGGATGAACAGCTCAGTGCCATTACTGAAGATTTGGAAAGCATTGAAATAAACCGCGAGCGCTACAAAGTATCCAAGGGAATTATCGACCTGCAATCAGAGGCGCAGCTCGTGTTGGAAGGCATACGCGAATTAGACCAGCAACGCGCCACCAACAGCGCCCGTATCAGCATGATCGATCAGCTCGAAAGCT
>DAIOTP010000052.1:0-20470 GCA_036751905.1 Cryomorphaceae bacterium | reverse complement strand
CCCTGCTCGGCAACACCCCCGACGCTTATGGCGAAGTGTGGCACCTTCCCACCCATGCTGATGCCCTTACCGGAAAAGAATGGGTAGAAGAAGTCGCCCTTCAATGCGGCACCAAGCCAAAGGTGAGGAGCGTGGGCCGTGGCATGCTCAAACTATTGGGCCTTTTCGTGCCCATCATGCGCGAGCTCGTGGAGATGATGTACCAAAACGAGCAGGACTACGTGTTCAGCAGCGCGAAATACGACCAGCGATTTGGCAAGATGGCCACGACTTACAACAAAGGAATCGAGGAGGTTTTGAGCAAAGACTATAACATCCGAAATTCTTAAAGAATCTAAAATCAATTGATTGGCCACTTATATTTGGTACCTTTAAAGCACAAACCTTAAATTGAAAAATCATGCCTATTAAATTGCTTTCTCAAGTTGTTAACGGAATTAAAGGTGGCGTCAATGCCACCATCAAAGGCGGAGCCGACGTAGGTTCTACCCTCGTAAATTCAGTGAAGAGCGTGGCCGTGTCAACCATCAAAGGCACCGGTGAACTGATCGTTAAAGGAATTCAGGTGCCAGCCTCCATCGTGAAAGGAGCCATTGACGGCGTGTCAGACATCGGAGTTTCACTCGTTCGCTCCATCAAGGGCATTGTGGACGGAGCCGTGCAAGGCGCCATGCAAACTGGTGTCAATCAAGAAGACGCAGTACGTGGCACCGTAAGTCAGGCCATCCATAGCGCAAAGGAGCTAGGCCTCGACATTGGCTCAGTAGCTGTAGAAGCGGTGACAGGCGCCGTAAGCGGTGTGAAGCAGGTGGGCGGTGATACCGTTGCAGCCACAAAAAATGCCATATCAGCGGCCCTCGAAGCCACCAAAGAAGTGAGTGCCGAAGCCCTCGATAGCGTGAAGTCAACTCTGCACGAAGGTGTGGATGGTGCCAAAGAAATTCTGGAAGAAGTCAAAGCTTGATCAATCCAGAAATGTAGACATTGGAACCCGGCTTAGGTCGGGTTTTTTTATTGAATTACCAATTTACCGAAAGGCTACCCTGCCTGCAAAACGAGAAGCAACCAAAAAAAAGGGGGATAATTACCTCAGTATGCATCTTGACTGTGGAGATTACTGCATAACACATTTGAATCATCACACTGTCAATCTGCACTATATGTATTTGGCACCATTCTTTATTTGGAATTGGCAAATAAAATCAATGCTCCATGGAAAATTCAAAAAATCCCAACGCAAACAAGCAGCACGACATCCACCACGACAAGGCCCGTGAAGAAGAGGTGATCCGCAACCGTATACAGGCTAAGCACGAAGCTGAAGAAGCAGACCGAGAACTGGCGGATGGTGAACGCAGCGAAATGGATGCCACCCATGGCGACGACGCTATTGAGGTAGAACGCAACGAAGGACGCAGGTTTACGGAGTTCCAAGAGTTCGCGCCCTTTCACGGTGATCTCGGAGACGAGTCGGAGGATATGGGCGACCTAAGTTCCACTGACCGCAAGCACAAAAATTTGTACAATTCAGCAGCCTCTGTGGGTGAAAATCAGGAAGGCCTTGACCTTGATGATGCGGAAGCATTGCTAATCAAAAAGGGTCGCAAAGCAGGCGTCTCTTACAAGGATGAAGATTCCTATGTAAATAAAGATGACCAGCAAGGAAAACGGCAGAAGTAAACTGCCGGCGGGTTTCTGCACCATCCCGATCAGCCCCTTGGACAAGGTGCCAGATCGAGGTTCTAATCTGAGCGTAAACGGGCAGATGTGGAGTTGTATCAACTTGCAGAACCAACCTGTTTTCCAAACCGCCAGCCTCGCCACTCCAACAGCGAGGTAATGGCCAGCACACCATACTCCGCCAGCAGCCACCCCCATTTCGGCCCCAGAGGCTCCACATAATGGCTGTAGCTCAGCCACACCGTGAAGCTCCACACAAGCCACACAGGCCTTTTTGCCGCAAGGCTCAGGTACACCACCGGCAGCAGGTACCAGGGGTGCACCGTGGTGGCCAGCAAGTAGAAAATCACATAGCTATACAGGGCTGCGGTGTAAAAATTAAAGCGCTTTGCCGCAAATGCAAACCAAAGCACCGCTACAAGCGTGACCACTCCCAAAGCCGGACCCAGTATACCGATGGGGTTGTAGCCGAGGAGGGGTGTAATCGCTTCCCGCAAAAGGTAATACACTGAGGCATTGAACTCAAATGTGCTGAAGTAGAGTCCGAAATTCTGATCAAGACCCTCGAGTAGCTTCCAAGGTGAAAACGCCAAAAAGGCAAAGGCAACAAAGGCCGCAACGATGACCGTCATTTTCCACCTCGCCTTTGCCTTTTCGTGAAAAAACAACAGCGGCGCGAGCAAAAGCGGTGTGAGCTTTACCAGCACACTGCACGCAAACAGTATGCTTCCCTTCATGGTTTTTTGCGTAAGCAGCATGTGTAAACCCACCGCCAGCAAAGGCACCATAAGGGCCTCCATATGTACATTGCCCGAGCCCTCCACCACCACGAGGGGATGGAAAAGGTAGGCCGCGGCGAGAAATACCCCGCTTTTGAGACCCGAGAAACGGATAAAGTAAAACGCCATGCCCAGCTCGGCCAGCAAAATCATGCAGCGCATGGCATTGACCCCGCCCAGCAGTGAGCCCCTTGAAAACTGTGCTCCAATCCAGAAAATCAATTGATGCAGTGGTGGGTAAACCGATCCGTACTCAGCTGAATTCATCCCGTCGAGCAATATTTTGGCGGAAGCCTGATCGGCAAAAATGCCCAAATCAGCATCGGCAGGGATGGCTCCAAACGGATTGTGCCCGGCGGCGAGCATGTTCCCGTCCCACAGAAATCGGTAAAAATCGTCGCTGAGCTGTGGCAGAAAGAAAAAAAATGGGAGCCTCACCAAGATGATAAGCAGCAAAAAATTTCCTGTGGAAAGCAAAGGGCCACGCACCATCCAGAAAGTGTACAGTGCAAAAAGTGTGAAATACAGCGAAATGAGCACATAAAAGCTCTCACGCGCAGTCGCCGCCACGCCCATCATCAGCACCAAATATGCCGACCAGGTGAACGTCCAGACGACTTTACGCTTCCCTAAACCATCCATTGTAAGCTGCGCCCGCTCCATTTGCCCTGGGCTCATATGGCTGCCAATATCGGAAGCTTCTGCCCAATGCCATCCACCTTACAACTCATTTTTATCACTTAGCTTTGGGCTCTCGCTTGAGCAAAATTGCCAAACCATCACATGGCCAACCTAAAGCCCTACTATGAAAAATGTGGATAAATGGACCGCCAAACGCTTTACCCGCAACCGCAAAGGGCGCATCCAAGGCACCTACATGCACAAAATCCTTGGCAATGCCTATGAACCTGCCATCCGCAGCCATACCCGCGGACTGCTCGCCGATGTGGGCTGCGGTGATGTGCCTTACTACCTGTGGTACAGAGACCTCATATCCGACAATACCTGCATCGACTGGGCGCACAGCAGCCAGGGCACCTCATACCTCGACCATGAAGCCGACCTCAACCAAGGCTTGCCCTTTCTCGAAACCAATCAATTTGATACCGTACTCTGCACCGACGTGCTCGAGCACATCCACAATCCCGACCATCTTTTCACGGAGATGTGCCGCATCCTGAAGCCGGGAGGCCACCTCATCCTCACCGTACCCTTCCTCTACTGGATACACGAAGACCCTCACGATTACCACCGGTATACGCATTACCGCCTGCGCAATTTTTGCGAAAGCAACCGCATGGAAGTGATCCAGCTCGAGGCCTACGGCGGTCTCCCCGAAATTCTTTTCGACCTGGTGTCCAAAGGTTATTGGTACCACCGCCTTCCGGCAAATAAGCTGTTTCAGCGGCTGTGGCTCTCTCTGGGGATGTTCCTTTCCCGGCGCTCGGCGGTAAAGCGGCTGAGTGCACGCTCAAAGACCAGCTTCCCGATGGGATTTGTGCTGGTGGCCCGTAAAAAAAGTTAAAACTACTCCACCCTCAGAATTCTTCAACCCGCTGGGCCCATCCCGGCGAAGTGTAGGTGGCCAGACCTGTATGGCCTTCGTCATAAATGAAATAAACCTCCAATTTTAACTCATGGTGCGCGTCCAAAAACGCCTTACTGGCATCGATGCCCATCACCAGAAATGCGGTAGCCAGCGCATCAGCTTCAGTGCAAGTAGGTGCCATTACCGTTACGCTGAGGAGGTTGTGCTCTACTGGCCTGCCCGTTTTCGGATTGATGGTGTGTGAATACTTTGCGCCATCCTTTTCGTAAAATTTGCGGTAGGTGCCACTCGTAGCCAAGGCCGCATCTACCAAGGCCACCGCTGCCTGCAGTTCACGCTCCTCTCCCAAATCCACAGGTTTGTCCACTCCTATGCGCCATGCTTCTCCACTGGCATTGAGTCCCTTGGCCGCTAGTTCGCCACCTATTTCCACCATGGCATCTTTGATGCCACGGCTCGAGAGGTAATTCATCACCACATCAACTGCGTATCCTTGCGCATAGCTATTCACATCGAGTTGCATGCCAGGTTTTTTACGGAAGTATACCGCCCCGTCGTCAAGGGTATCCATATCTATATCAAAGCTTACCAAATGCAAAAGCGAATCGGGATCAAAACCATCTTTTACCCTTCCTCCCTCAGGTCCGAAGCCCCATGCCCGCACCAGCGGCGCCACCATGGGATGAAACGTACCTTCAGTCAAAGCACTCAGCTCCATGCCCATCCGGAACACTTCCAGGAAGTGAACATCCCGCACCACGATACTGTCACTTTGGTTGAAAGTAGATATCACCGACTCCGGCACCCATGTGCTCAAAGAAAGGTCGATCACACGAATTATACTGTCTATTGAAGATTTGCGCACTTCTATGCTGTCGCCGCCGAGGTATTTAATGCTGTAGGTACTGCCTTGGGCCTCACCATTGATTGCAAATACCTGCGGCCCATTAACTACCGATGGCTTTGTATCACAGCCAATTAAACCGACAAACAAGAGGACTTGAAAAACTTTGCGCATAGAAATCATTTTTTGGCCCAACAAGCATTTTGGTAGCTTTGTTGTTGTGCTGTTGGTGGAATGCTCCACAAACAGCAAAGATAACTGCATACATGACAGCGTCACAAAAACCAATGCCAGGCACCCTTGGCGAACTGAAAGCCTCAGGTTACCGCCCTACCTCCGTGAAAGACGAATTGCGCCGCAACCTGATAGCACGCATACGCAACAATGAGCCTGTTTTTGAGGGTGTCTTGGGATATGAACACACTGTATTTCCCGAAGTGGAAAGGGCCCTGCTTTCCCGCCACAACATCAACTTTCTGGGCCTGCGGGGCCAGGCCAAAACCCGTATGGCAAGGCAACTCATAGGACTGCTCGACGAGCACATCCCGGTAGTACAGGGCTCTCCCATCAATGATGATCCCATGGCGCCCATATCCCGCTATGCCCTCGATCTGATAGCCGAACACGGTGATGCCACGCCCATAGGTTGGCTCCCCCGCGAAGAGCGCTACACCGAAAAACTCGCCACCCCCGATGTAACTGTAGCCGACCTCATCGGTGATAGCGACCCCATCAAAGCGGCCAACCTAAAGCTCGATTACAGCGATGAGCGTGTGATACACTTCGGCCTTATACCCCGTGCCCATCGCGGCATCTTTGTCATCAACGAGCTGCCCGACCTGCAGCCCCGCATACAGGTGTCGCTGTTCAATATTTTGCAGGAAGGCGATATACAAATACGTGGCTTCAAGCTGCGGCTGCCGCTTGATGTCATGTTTGTATTCACAGCCAATCCTGAAGATTATACCAATAGGGGCTCCATCATCACACCACTCAAAGACCGCATACAGAGCCAAATACTGACCCACTACCCCCGCACTACCGAAATTTCGGCGAAGATCACCCGACAGGAGGCGCGCCTCAGCCCCGAGCAGCTTGACGTAGTGGAGGTACCACAGCTAGTAGGCCAGCTCATTGAAGAAATCGCGGTGGCCGCGCGCAACAGTGAACTGGTGGACCAAAAGAGTGGGGTTTCGGCCCGTCTTACCATCAGTGCTTTTGAAAATTTGGTCAGTACCGTCGAGCGCCGATTGCTCCACAGTGCTGAGCCAAAAGGCCGCGCACGGCTGGGCGATCTGCTCGGCATCATTCCCGCGATCACCGGTAAGGTGGAGCTGGTATATGAAGGAGAGCAGGAAGGCGCCAAGAAGGTGGCTCTTGCGCTCATGAACAAAGCCATGCGCAACACCTTTGCCCAGTACTTCCCCGACCCGGAGCTGTTTAAAAAGAAGAAAAACGAACCCAATCCTTACGCTCAAGTGATTGCTTGGTTTGGCAAACATGAACTTGAGCTGCCTGCTGATCTCACTGAAGAACAGCACCGCAAAGCCCTTCTGTCTGTTCCGGGCTTGCAAAAACTTGTCAATAAGTACAGTCCGGGAGTTCAGAAGGATGATGAAACCCTGCTCATGGAGTTTGTTCTTCACGGCCTGGCGGAGCATAGCCTTCTCGGCAAAAATATTTTGGAGGAAGGCCTTAGCTTCAGTGATTTGTTTAGCAGCGTATTCTCTATGGACGATTTCGAAGAAGACGACTACAGCCAATGAAGCGCAGGCTGCACATAGCAGGTTGGGCTACCCTCATTGCCTTTCCGCTATTGGGTGCAGGTATACTGTACATCGCTGGCTTGCCTGTAATGGACACCATGTTCCGCACGGAGCTCAATTTCATTTTGCAAATCGGACTTGGTGGAGCCATCGGCACTGTGCTCGGCCTTGGAGCCAAGTGGGTGGTAACCCGCAAGGTGTTGGAACCTGTTGCCACACGTTACAGCCGGCTGATGGCTGGGCTGGGACTCAAGCAGGGCCATGTGTACTTTCTCTCCTTCTGTGCGGGCTTCGGCGAGGAATTGCTGTTTCGGGGTGCCATACAGCCTTTGGCTGGTATTTGGATTACCGCCATAATTTTTGTGGCCATACACGGCTACCTCAACCCCATGAACTGGCGCTTGAGTTTGTACGGTATTTATATGACTTTGGCCATAGCATTGCTCGGCTACCTTACAGAATGGTGGGGAATTTGGGCCGCTGCATCAGCGCATATGGCCATCGACGTGGTTCTCTTTAACTTTTTATCGGTCTATGCCAAAAGGGAGACACCTTCACTTGAACCCTTTTCGGAAAAAATGGAAGCAATACATGAAACCACCAACCTGCATGTCGAAAACAACACGAATCTGCGTTAAATACGCCATTGCATGCCTCCTCCTGCCGGCAGTTGCAGCATGCGAAGCCCAGCCCGCGTTCCAAAATCAAGCACCGGTACTCAGCGATCCGCAAGCCTTTGCCGGCTATTGGTATCAGGGTGAGGCCGAACTGAGCCGCTATGAACTGAAGCAATCGCGGTATGGACAATCGAGGGACGGTGACCTTGTGCTGGTGTACGTCACGGAGCCATTTTTGCCGGACAGGCAGGTAAAAGATGAAAACAACACAGGAATATCAACCAATGTGCTAAAGCTAAACTCAATCAAGAAGTTTGAAACCGGCATCTACGACTACAGCATCATGGGCAGCACATTTACACCCATTGACTACAAAAAGTATCCACACACGCTCAAATACACCTTCAGTGCACAGGATTGGTGTGGGCAGAGTTTTGCCCAACTCAACCTCCGTGACAAAAAGCTACATTGGGAGATTCGCTCCTACTTTGAGAATCCTGGCGACAAGCAGGTTCAAATGGATATAGCCCATTTAGAAGAAGACGTGTGGACCCGCATGCGCCTTGATCCACAAATGCTCCCTCTCGGTGAAATAGAAATGATACCCGCTCAGGAATTCCTTAGGCTTGAACATGTGGACGTGCAGCCATATGAAGCCAATGCCATATTGCTCCTACAGGTTGATGATCAGAATAATGAACTTTATGTGTACCGCATCACCTACCCTCAATTGGGACGCACCGTCGAGTGGATTTGCGAGAACGCCTTTCCTTTCCAGATCCGGTCATGGCTCGAAAAGATTGAACGCAAGCAAGGGCGCATCGAAACAACGTCAGCTGTGCTTACATCCACCATGAAGGCGCCTTATTGGCAACTCAATGCGGAAGAGCACGAAGGATTACGGGACAGTTTGGGCTTGAAATTCAGATACCAGGATTGAGCTTTACTTGATGTCAAAATAGACCGCAGTCATATCCCAACGAATAGCAACCCTGCCTTCATTGTTCACTTCAATTGTGAACTCTTCTACAGGTTCTTTCAATTGGTTGGTTCGGGCAGTGAACCGGACCACGTCCTTGCTTTCGTCATAATTGTAGGCGCCCCATTGGTCCCACACTTCATTTAAAATGATCTCCCAGCTGTCTTCACCGGGAATAGTGAGAAGCGCGTACTTTCCTGCTTTCACTGGGGTGCCTCCTACCTTCACGTCGTTGTTGAGGCTGATGGTGCTTGCCTCATTGGCACCTGTGCGCCATACTTTGCCGTAAGGTACAAGCTCCCCAAAAACTGTTCGATCTTTTTTCGAAGGGGCCGAATAGGTTACCGTTACTTCAGTGCCACCTACCACCGCGGTGCTGCTGCGTGGAGGGCTGGTTCGTTCTTTTTTGTCCTGGGCGCTCAGGTTAGAGCCGAGGGCAAAGCCGAGTACCAAAAAGAGCATGCCGATAAATGGTGTAGTTTTCATTTGTTAATTGTTGTTAGATGTTAATCTTTCGAAATCTTGTGTATATCATTGTTGTCCCGCTCAATACTCTCTTTCACTTGGTGTATATTCTTGGCGATCAAGGCCATCTCGCGGTGTCCTTCTTCCACCAATCCGCGAAATGCTTCTTCATCACCATCACCGGCCATCGCTACTTTGGCAAGTACGTCGTATCCATAACGGTATAACCATGCCAGAGCCTGTTTATTGCCTTCGGCCGCGTTGATGGTGGCCATGAGATGGGGGTGCTTATTTTCAAGCAGCCAGGCCCGGGCATCGTCTTTGTTGTGCAGGGCATAAACAAAAATACCCAGTTCCTTGAAGCCATTCAGCATCAGCCACTCAGTTATTGGCTTGTTGCCTCCAATGGCTTCAGACCATGCCAACAATACTTTCGCTGGATATGCTATTTTCAAGTCAGGGTGATTAATACTTACATTAGCGCCTACCAAAATTAGACCAAATAATGGAACAGCAAGAACCCATGCTCAGAAATAATGCCTTTAAAGGCCGCACCATTGTAGTAACAGGAGGAGGAACCGGCCTTGGCAAGTCCATGGCCACCGCCTTCGCACAGCTGGGAGCCAATGTAGTAATAACCAGCCGAAAAATTGAGGTACTCGAAGCTACCGCTGCCGAAATGTCAGAAGCAACCGGTGCCAGTGTATTGGCGGTAGCCTGCGATGTACGCAATGAACACGAAGTGGAAGAGCTTTTGCAAAAAACGCTCGACAAATTTGGCAGCGTTGATGGGCTCCTGAACAATGCTGCGGGCAATTTCATTAGCCCTACCGAACGGCTCAGCCCTAAAGCTTTTGGCGTAGTGATTGATATTGTGCTCAAAGGCACCATCAACTGCACCATGGTTTTTGGCAAGCACTGGATTGCCCAAAAACAGAAAGGCACCGTACTGAATATCGTTACCACCTATGCCTGGACTGGCAGCGGATATGTGGTGCCCTCAGCCTGTGCCAAAGCAGGCGTGCTAGCCATGACCCGAAGCCTTGCAGTGGAGTGGGCCAAATACGGCATCCGTTTCAATGCCATTGCTCCCGGGCCATTTCCCACCAAGGGAGCTTGGGACAGGCTGGTACCCGAACCACTCAAGGACAAAATCAGCATGGAAAAACGCATTCCCTTAAGGCGCGTTGGTGAGCACAAGGAACTTGCCGACCTTGCTTGTTATCTCATGAGCGATTTCGCCGCCTATGTGAACGGCGAAGTGGTAACCATAGATGGCGGTGAATGGCTTCAAGGCGCAGGACAGTTTAACCAATTGGAAGCCGTTCCTGAGCCCATGTGGGATGTCATTGAGCAAGTGATTAGGGGGAAAAAGGGCAGTTGAGCAATGCAGGTCGCAAGCATCGAATTTCCTGTAGAGGCTGGAGGCCCATTCATCGAAACAACGTAACCTGAGGGTTGCGAAGGCAGTAAAAGTGCGGTAGCCTAAGCTATCTGCACATGAACAGCAAACTATCCTTCGTACTGCTCTCCTTTTCATTATTTGTGGGAGTCTTTGGTTTACAAGGACAAACGCATAAGCATTTTGGGTCGGCTGTATTCAGCAACCCAAATGAAGAACCCTGTGCACACACCCAGATTCACGAAAGGCGCCTGATCAACGATCCGGCTTACGCACAAGAGCAATTGGCCAGAGAGTCGTCCCTTGCCCACATGGTGGCGCAATACGAGGCCGGAGAAGGTTTTCGAAGCAATGAAATTCTGACTATTCCGGTGGTTGTGCACATCATACACCGCGGGGAGGCATTGGGCAGCGGCCCAAATATTTCAGATGCCCAAGTATACAGTGCCATCAATGGTCTCAACCAAGATTTTAGGAAAATGACGGGTACCTGGGGCGATGGCAACGGTGTGGATGTAGGGGTTGAGTTTTGCCTGGCACAACGCGACCCCGACGGAAATCCCACCGATGGAATATTGCGGGTGAATGGTTGTGGCGTACCCTTGTACTGCGACCAGGGAATAACCGCTGGAA
The DNA here is from genome assembly GCA_036751905.1 of Cryomorphaceae bacterium. Lineage (GTDB taxonomy): Bacteria > Bacteroidota > Bacteroidia > Flavobacteriales_D > Cryomorphaceae > T3Sed10-241. The sequence continues at coordinate 9,756 of DAIOTP010000052.1, read as the reverse complement.
ATGGATCCGGAGCGAGCGAAACCAGTGTTAAAAATCTATCCCGATGGCCCAACCAACAGTACTACAATATTTGGGTGGTTACTGAAATTGAAAACAACAACGGAGGCGCAGGCATTCAAGGCTACGCATATTTCCCAACCACTGCACTTGTAGACGGGACAGTAATTCTTTACAATGCATTCGGAACCGTTGGTAACCTGAAAAGCTACACCAACCGCAACCGCACCCTTACGCACGAATTGGGGCATGCATTTGCTTTGTTTCATACTTTTCAGGGCGGCTCATGTTCGGAGAACAACTGTGCTTTGGAGGGTGACCGCGTGTGCGACACCCCGCCCACTACCCTCAACAGCAATTGCAGCTCGCCCGCTTGTGGTGGAAACCAGCAAGTGGAAAACTACATGGACTACACCAGCCAGTTGTGTAAAAATACCTTTACACAAGGCCAGAAGGACCGCATGCGCCTATCAATCATCAATTCGCGCAGCAACCTCATGAATAGCAATGGTTGCGTACCCATCAACATTGTAGCAGCTGATGCTGCCATTACAGAAATCAAAAGACCCGAGGGCAGCAGTTGCAGCAATTTGATCGCTCCTTTGGTGGTACTCACCAATGCGGGTGCTGGCCCCATCACTTCCGCTACCATTCAGTACCGCACCGGTACTGGCACATGGCAGAGCCAAGGTTGGTCGGGGGCTTTGGCTCCAGGCCAAAGTACCAATGTGCAACTTGCAGAATTCAATGGCGGCTGGGGTTCGCGAAACCTACAGGTACGGGTTCAAAATCCCAATGGAAACCCAGATGCCAACCCAGCCAATGACCAACTCACCAAAACGTACAACGCTGTTCAGAATGGAAACAACCTGACGCTCACCCTTACACTTGACAATTTAGGTGCGCAAACCACATGGCGCGTGGTAAACCAAGCCAGCGATGTAATGATATCAGGTGGGCCCTACACCAACTTTCAAAACGGACAGGTGCATGCCATTCCCATATGCCTTGTGGATGGATGCTACGAGCTCCAGGTTTTCGATTCAGGCAACAATGGCATGTGCTGTTTTAGCGGTGAAGGTGGATTTGTATTCACCGATGCCCAAGGCAGCACCTTGGCCTCGGGCGATGCCTTTGGAAGCCAGGACATCACCCCATTTTGCGTGCAAACAGTGGTCACCCCGCCTCCACCACCTGCGCCTGTAGCCAACTTTACCGCCTCGGCTACCCAACTGTGTGCAGGTGCACAAACAAGCTTTACAAACTCAGCTACAGGACAAGTAGATAGCTACAGCTGGAGTTTTCCCGGCGGCACACCGGGCAGCTCTACCCAAGCCAATCCAAGCAACATTGCCTATGCCAATCCCGGATCATATGCAGTAACGCTCACCGTAACCAATCAAGGCGGAAGCAGTACAGAAACCAAAACCAACTTCATCACCGTGCTCGCCAACCAAACCTGGTATGCCGACGCCGATGGCGATGGCTATGGAAATCCAAACGTAAGCACAGTATCTTGTACCCAGCCTACCGGTTATGTAGACAACGACATGGATTGCGATGACAGCAATGCCAACGACTGGAACAGCTGCTACGACTGTGCCGGTGTGATGAACGGCAACGCATATGAAGATGAGTGCGGTGTATGTGACAGCAACCCCAACAACGATTGCGATCCCTGCCTGGAGCTCCAGCTCACCGTGGTGAACAGCCAAAACCCAAGTTGCCACAACAGCAGTGATGGAAGCATTGGGCTTTCAGCACAGTCATACTCGGGGATTCACAACATCAGCTGGAATACAGGCCACACAGGTCCAAACCTCACAGGCGTAGGCGCTGGTGTGTATACTGCAACACTCACAAGCGGATCATGCCTCACAACTGCCTCCGTTACCCTGACCGCTCCTGAACCACTCAACATAAACTTCAGCAACATTCAGCATGTGGGCTGCAACGAACTCAATACAGGAGCCGTTACCATTCAAATAGCCGGTGGCTCACCTCCATACACCATACAGGCGCTGGGGCAAACAATAAATCCAGGAACCTTTGGCAACCTTGCAGCAGGCACATATCTTGTAAATGTGCTTGATGCAAAAAGCTGTGCTACACAAGCCACGCTTGTTATCGATCAAATACCCTGTGACCAGTTGGCCGCAACCTCAGTGATCTCGTCGCAATGTGGCGCGGACAATCTCAGTTTCTTCAACAACATCCTGTGTACACCAGTGCCCTCCGCACTTGCCTATCGTTGGGAGTTGGTAAGCCTTTCGGCAAATGACACATTGCGATTTATAACCAGTTCACCACAGTTCAGCGCCGCCGATATACCAGAGATTGTACCCCAAACGCAGTACACAGCCCGGGTAAAAGGATGGCGCAATGACACCGCCAGCGAATTCGGTCAGAGCTGTAACCTGGTATTTACAATTGCCCCTTCGATGCTTATAGAAAATGACTGTGGCAATACCAACCTTGCGGCTTATGGCAGTATATCATGTACTCCAGTGCAAAATTCAACTCAATACGAATTTAGGTTTGAACACAGCATCACAGGTGAACGCAGCTACGGCTACACCGGCACCAATGGCCTATTGGCTCTGAGCTCAGTAACCGACTTGGAAGCAGGTACCATTTACATTGCCGATGTGCGTGCCAGATACCGCGGCGTATGGGGCCACCACGGCAGCAGCTGCATGATTGCCATTGAACAAGCGGTGGTAGTACCTGTAGATACCATTGTACCTGAGCTGCCTGCAAACATTTGTGGAAATTTTGAAATAAACGTCGAAAAAGATACACTAACGCTGCAACCTATCAATACAGCCAGCGTATATGCCATCGAGTTCAGCGGTTGGCCTCTCAATCAGCCGATAGAATTTCAAAAAAGCACAAATACATTTGAAGCCGTGATCTTTGCAAATTTGCCGAAAGGCGTAACACTACACATGCGTACAAGGGTTATGGTAAACGGAAATTGGAACCCATGGAGTGCGGGTTGCGAAATGGGATTTGTTACCAATACCACAGATGACGATAACAACCCTGAAAACTACAGTTTGAATTTCTTTCTCTATCCCAATCCAGTACTGCGCGGTCAGCAGGTGCACCTGAGGATGAATGGGAACTGGGAGAATGTACAACTCACCTTGAGAAATGTGGCAGGGGTAACATTGAAAAGAATGAGAACAAGTTTTACCCACATGGAGATACATAGCTTTGAACTGGGCACGCTCGAAACCGGTGTATATTTTGTTACCGCGGTACACGGAACATCCACCCTTACTAAAAAACTTATCGTGCAATAAGTACTCCGCGCACGAAACCGGCATCTGAACGCTTAGTTTAAGGGGAGAAGTCGCTGTTCGGTCTTAGGATCGGCAGCGGCTTTACCTTTATAAGGCCCTTCAATCTGCATCTCTTTATTGATTTCCTAAAGCTGAAAAACCTACGGCTTAATGGTTCTTTTGCAATTTCTTAACAAGGAAAAATGGCACATGACGCACCCCCATTCAAAGCTTCAAAAGATAAATTCATCCTGAAATAATTGCGCTTAGGCATCATTCCTTCGTACCTTGTCGAACTTTTTGATTAACTAATTACAAACCAAATTCGACGAGATGAATAAGATTTTTACTCACTTGCAGGTATTTGCCATCATTTTGAGCACGATGGCATTTTTTCCGCAACACACCTACAGCCAATGTGCCCTTGGCTTCACGGAATACGAGCTGGTCACAGTACAGCCTACCTCCTGGCAAGACGAAGCGTTTTGGGACGTACGTGACGCAAACAACAATGTTGTAATTAGTGGTGCTTGCGGTAGCCCCATCCCTCAACGGTGGGGTACGTTCAATTTTTGTACGACACCAGGAGCTACGTATACCTTCAATGCTTATGATACCTATGGAGACGGTTGGAATACTTCAGCCACTACTGGAGCGACATGGACTATCAGGGTGAAAGGCTCCAACATCGTAACCGGAACAGGCAATGGCGGAATATTGTCGGATTTTAGTCCGATTCTTAACTGTCCTAATGGACACACGACTGAGTCATTTACATGGAATGCTGCCCCAGCACCCAATTGCGTGTCGCCTCAGATTAGTGTTGTTAAGCAACCGCGCAATTGCGATGACGATACCTACATCAACCAGTACGGCCCTGGCACCTTCAGCGCCAGTGTCACTGTAAATGCCGCCTCTATCCCCTCATCAGCTCCATTGCTGCTGATTTCGGCCAAAGTTGGCGACAATGTTCTCCCCGGAATAGGAGGCCCCGTGAGCAACGCAGTTGGAAGTAACCTTACCCTTGGTCCTCTTCCCCTTGGTGTAGACGTGATCATCGAAACGATCGTACTCGGATTCCAGTGCCCCACCAATAACATTGTATTTGAAACGGCCATGGGTTGCCCCATCGCTATTGAAGAATGCGGTACACCATTGAATGAATCCTATTGCTACAGCAACAATGACAACAGCATCTTCGCCTATAACAGTCCCAATGGAGAGCCTCTGGCCCTCGTATTCGAAAGCGGATTGTTGGAAGCTTGTTGTGACAACATCACCATTTATGACGGACTCGACACAGACTCCCCTGTGCTCTTTTCAGGCAATAACTTTGGTAACCTTGCAGGTGTAGGTGTTTTGGCTGAAAGTGGGAATGTATACATGCAAATCAGCTCTGATATCTCCGTATCATGTGTCAGCGGTAGTGCCGCCGCATCTACATGGAACTGGTTCGTGGGCTGTAACCTTGAAATTGAAGGCTGTACGAATCCAGAAGCCATAAATTATCTGCCCCCCGCCACCGTTGACATTGGCAACTGTATAGTGGGTGGAACAGTGTGTACAGACCCCAATATTGTGAGTCAACTGCCGTATAGTTTGACTTCAAATACAGCAGTATTCGGCGACAATTACAGCGCCGGTGATGTGCCACCACTGGCTCCCGGAGCGACAGGTTTTGGTGAATTTGACAACGTTTATTTGAACGGCGACGAAGTTGTGTTTGAGTATACCCCCGATGCAGATGAATTTGTTGACATCAGTGTAACCCAGACGGGAAGCTGGGTAGGTCTGTGGGTTTTCTCCGGCTGCCCTTTCACCGCTACCCATTTTTATCACACCGGTGCTTCGTCGACCGGCAGATTTGCCAATGCGCTGCAGCTCTCTGGAGGAGTGACTTACTACATCGTCATATCGACATGGCCTGCTCCACAAAGCACTGCTTTCGCTTTCAATATTCAACAAACTGTATTTGACTGTCCTGCTCTGAATTCAGACATTGGTGGACTGTGTCAAGAGGCAGGAGTTCAAGGTCTGACTGATGATGAATGCACTTGTGTTACGGAAGGATTCTTTGATGGTTGTACCAACGGAACCTTGGCTACTGTAGTGGCAAATCCAACTTGCACCGGTGCAGCAATTAATATGACCAGTGTTCAACCGGGCAGTTACAACAGGGTTTTGGTGGTCAATGGTGGAAACTACACATTCTTCACCAACCAGTTGCTTACCCAACCGTTCTTCTACATCACAATTACCAACTTGGAAGGCACAGAAGTGCTGGCCGCAGGAGCGGGCACATTGCAATGGACCTCAACCTTTCAGGGTGCAGTACGCTTTTACACCCATACCAACCCGAACTGCACGCCAGGTACGGGCGCTCACACAAGGTCAGTTTCACTCAATTGCGATGATCTCACATTCGATTGTCTGGAAGATGAGTTGAATATTGGGCAAACATGCATTCAAGACAATGGCAGCGCAGGAAGTATAGCAGCTGATTGCAGCTGTGGAGAATTTATATTTCCCGGATGCACCGCTGTAACCTCTACCGTTTCTGAAAGTACGCTCAATCCACCCTGCACAGGCGTTTTGGCACAGTCATTCAACCAGAATGTTGCGCGGTACTCCACCGTGAACAACATACTCAATGGAGGCGTATACACCTTCAGTACAAGTGCCAACTTGAACGTGCCCAACTATTTGATTACGATTACCAACAGTACAGGAACGCAGATATTGGCGGTAGGTGCTAATTCACTTACATGGACAAGCAACTTCAATGGCAGCGTGCGCTTTTATGTACACGCCTCTGAACTGTGTCTTGCAATTCCGGTGTCCAACACTACGCATACGCGTAGGGTTTCAGCCAATTGTGACAACCTAATTTATGACTGTCAGGAACTACAGGCCGACTTCGGTACGCCGTGTGATGACGGAGACCCATTCACCTTCGACGATGTAATTACAGAAGATTGTGTGTGTGCAGGTGAGACACTTCCTCCGGGAAACAGTTGTGATGATCCATTCCTGATAGGTTCGCTTCCTTTCAGCCACAGCAACAACACTGATGTGTACTTCAGCACATACAACGCCAACAACTTACCGCCTCAAGATTTGGCTGCGGTGGGTACAGGAGCGTACCTGGGGCTCTACCTCAATGGCAAAGATGCAGTGTACGAATACACTGCTGCCGAAACAGGATTTATCAATGTAACACTCTCTGGACATGCAGCGAGGGTGGGTCTGTTCGCCTTTGTTGGGTGTCCATTTACCAGCTCGGTAGGCCATCACATCTCCACAGGGACTACAGGTAGGGCCATCAATGACCTGCCTGTTTTCGCCGGGCAAACCTACTATTTCGTGGTGTCTACATGGCCGAATCCCCAATCGACCGCTTTCACCATCAATGTATCGCAGTCAAGCAATACCCCCGATTGCGTGGAGCTGAACTACAACATTGGAACACCTTGCGATGATGGTGATCCAACTACACTGGAGTCCTTTGTCAATGAAAATTGCGAATGTGAAGGCCAAGGTGCAGCCACTGCTGGTTGCGACGAGTACACAAGCAATCCTGGTTTGGCTTTTGGATTTAGCCCCGATGTAATTACCGATGTGATCAATGTAACTGGAACAGATGAAGCGCTGCTGAATTTACAAGTAGCGGTTGACTTGAACCACGTTTCAATGCAAGACGTAATCATCACGCTGACAAGCCCGGAAGGAACAACGATTACGCTGATAGACAAATTATGCGGTGCGGCACCCAATATGAACGTACTTTTTGACGATGCTGCTGGTCCATTGGCCTGCGGTCCGTCTGGGCAAGTTCCTATTCTGTTTGGCTCTTTTGCTCCTCAAATAGGAAGTTTGTCACAATTTGCAGGTGAAAATTTTGATGGAAACTGGACCCTTACCGTCATCGACGACTTCCCATTCTTTGATGATGGTGTGCTCAATTCATGGTGTTTAATTCCAACACTTGAAGGAGACGGTCCTGTATTGCCTTCAATCTTTGAGATTGTTGAAGCAAGTGAGATTCACAACACCCTTGAGACTGCATTAACGCTATCAGGATTAAATGCCACCTTATCAGGACCAGGAAGCTTTACATTGTTCGCTCCTACCGATGCCGCGTTTGCAGCATTGCCCGAGGGTGTACTGAATGACTTGATTGCTGATCCTGACGGTATGCTCACTACAGTATTGCTCGGCCACGTTACTGAAGGCGTAGCGCTTTCAAGCGACCTGTCCAATGGCCAACAGATAGAAATGCTTTCAGGTGAGACCGTTACTGTGACCATCAATGATGACGGCATATTTATTGAGAACTCTCAAGTTATTGTAGCCGATATTTTAGCGAGCAATGGTGTGGTACACGTTATCGATCTGATTATCGGTGAAGAGCAACCACTCCCAAGTATTTTTGACATTGTGAGCGCAAGCGAAATTCACAACACCCTCGAAACAGCACTGGTAGCAGCAGCACTGGATGAACCATTGTCGTTTGACGGCGACTTTACGCTCTTTGCTCCTACCGACGCAGCATTTGAACTGCTGCCCGAGGGCTTGCTGGAAGCATTGCTCGATGATCCATCCGGGCAGCTTACTGACATCTTGCTTTACCACGTTGTAGAAGGCACCAACCTGAGCTCTGATTTGAGCGATGGCCAAATTCTTCAAACGCTTTTTGTGGATGGCGAACTTGAGGTAAGCATTACAGCCGATGGAGTATTTATCAATGACGCTCAAGTAATCGTTGACAACATCATTGCCAGCAATGGCGTGGTTCATGTCATCAATGCTGTACTTGTCCCTGTGGTGCCGGTTACAATTTTTGAAATAGTAGCCAACAGTGAGATTCACAACACGCTCGAACTTGCTCTGCAAGCAGCAGGTTTGGATGAAACACTGAATGCCCCGGGCAGCTTCACCCTCTTCGCTCCGACCGATGAGGCATTTGATTTGCTTCCTGAAGGCCTGATTACCCAACTGCTTTCTGACCCTACGGGTGAGCTCACCGACATATTGCTATACCATGTCGTTGCAGGAACCAACCTGAGCACGGATCTTAGCGATGGTCAAATTTTGCAAACGCTGCTGGAGGATGGTGAAATTGTGGTAACCATTACCGCCGAAGGTGTGTTTGTCAATGATGCCCAAGTGATTGTGGCCGATATTATTGCCAGCAATGGAGTGGTGCACGTGATCAATGCGGTACTTATACCTGAAGAGCCCGTAGAGCCGGTAACCATATTCGATATTGTAGCCAATAGCGAAATACACAACACGCTGGAGTTTGCACTTCAAACTGCAGGTTTGGACGGCACACTCAACTCACCGGGTAATTATTCCTTGTTCGCACCCACAGATGCTGCTTTTGATGCACTTCCCGAAGGTGTACTTCCTGCCTTGTTGGCTGATCCTTCTGGAGCACTTACTGACTTGTTGTTGTACCATGTTACTCTGGGCGCCAACTTGTCGGCAACACTCAGCGATGGTCAAGTGATCAACACCCTCCTGGGTCAGAATGTGGTTGTTAGCGTTTCCGCAAATGGAATATTTATCAACGATGCAGAAGTAATTGTCGCTGACCTGATCGCTACGAATGGTGTGGTCCATGTTATTGATATGGTCCTCTCACCAACAGGCGGACCAAGCACGCCGAGCATTTTCGACATTGTATCGAACAGTCCTGTGCACAACACCTTAGAAACTGCCTTGGTATTGGCGGGGCTGGATGGCACTCTTTCTGAGCCAGGCTCACTGACATTGTTTGCACCAACCGATGAAGCTTTTGCTTCACTTCCTCCCGGAGTATTCCAATCACTGATTGATGATCCTTCTGGTGCCCTTACAGATGTATTGCTCTATCATGTAGTGGCTGGAGCTCAGTTTTCACCATTGCTTTCAAATGGACAGGTGTTGCAAACATTGTTGGCCGATGGAGAAATATTGGTCACAGTAAGTTCCGAAGGCATTTTCATCAACGATGCCCAGGTGATTGTAGCCGACATCCTCGCCAGCAATGGTGTGGTGCACGTGATCGATGCGGTGCTTGTGCCTGAGGCTGAGCCCGGACTTCCTACCATTTTTGAAATCGTAGCAGCCAGTGAGATTCACAACACCCTTGAGTTCGCCTTGACCGAAGCCGACCTCGATGGTACGTTGAACGGCGAAGGAGCCTTCACGCTCTTCGCGCCTACCGATGCGGCTTTCGATGCATTGCCCGATGGCCTGCTCGACGGCTTGCTCGCTGACCCCAGTGGTGCGCTTACGCAAGTACTGCTCTACCACGTGGTGGGCGGCGTAGCGCTCTCCACTGATTTGAGCGATGGACAAGTGATTGCCACACTCAACGGCCAAAGCGTTACAGTTACAATCAATGCCGATGGCGTATTCATCAACGATGCACAGGTGATTGTAGCCGACATCCTCGCCAGCAATGGTGTGGTGCACGTGATCGATG
>DAIOTP010000051.1:0-20820 GCA_036751905.1 Cryomorphaceae bacterium | reverse complement strand
CCATGCTCCGCTGCGCGCAGCCGGTGGATGCGGAGATACATTCCATCAAAAAGCTCAGCACTGGTCAATATATTGTTTCAGGACGCTTCAGTGAAATAGAAGGCCACGCAACAAACAGCATAGCCCGGCTTAATGAAGATTTTACGGTCGATACCACTTTTGTGAGTCCTTTGGTTACGATGAGATTGGTGCGGGTTATGCTAATTGATTCACAAGACCGTATATGGTTGTATATAGAAAGGGGTATGCTCAATACAAACCCTACAGATACAATCTGGGGAGCCCGCTTGATGGATAGCGGAACAGTCGACCTCACTTTCAATATCCCAAAAATATACGGTGTAGTTACGACCAACCCACCGAGCAATAATGGAACGTTCCCGGGATACTTCACTAGGTTAATCGAAGACACCGATGGTACCTTTATAGTTACTGGAGGCTTTACTATCTATAATACTACCCAATGCAAAGGAATTGCTAAGATTTATGACGACGGGAGCTTAGTGCCAGGTGTGTTTGCCAATTGGGGTGCCGACGAAGCTGTGTGGGGAACAAATGCCATGCACCCTACATGTGGCATTTACCACCTTCCCGATGGCAAGCTGATGATAGGCGGCCAATTCTCCTCGTTCGGTGGTGAGCCGTATAGCTGCCTTGTGCGCTTGCAGCCCAGCGGCTTTGTGGGCACGGATGACCGCGCAAAGCGCGGGGCCTTAAAGGTGTACCCCAACCCTGTGCGGCACCACTTCCAAATCGAGCTGCCTGAGGGCATGGACCCCATGCAGCAGGTGGACTTGTGTGACTTGCAAGGCCGCCTTCTGCGCTCATGGACTGCTGCGCAAAGTACATACCCCACAGAAGGACTGCCGGCAGGCATGTATGTGGTGAGGGCTAGCAGTAGAGATGGGGTGTACACGCAAAAGCTTATCTTAGAGCATTGAACCAATTTCACCAGAGAAAAACCCTAAGCCCTTGACGCATGAATCCACCACTACCCAAATGTTCGCAAATAACTTCGCTCGCTGTTGTGGTTATTGCCAACGGCATGTACCTCAAAGTGCTTTTTCAGAAAAGACTCATCTCCGGACTGTCTTTTTGTTTTTTGATGATTTCCGCTCCGATATCTGAGGCACAGGTATTCCAGCCCTTGCAACACGACACCAAAGCCATTTACACCACATGGCCTGATAAGGGCCCTACCTCATCAATTGTTGTTACGGACACCACACAGCAAGACAACACTACCATTTTTGAGACCTTCAAGTATTGGTATCCTGGTGATGATTATTATTATAACAATTCACCCACTTCAATGATCGATCCCGAATGTGAGAACTATTACTGGGCCGCCGAGGGGTGTTTTCCAACAGTTATTCCTTCCTGGTTTGGTAAGGAAGTGGTAGAGCAAGGCCCCCATGTGTTTCATTTCCATACAGTGTGGGATGACACACTCATCTTCAATTTCAATCTGACACCGGGTGATTCCACCCTCATTTATGCGGACGCAGCTGTGACCGTCATGATGATTTATGAATCAGCCGATACGGCAACGTATATCAACTTTACCGACTCGGTAGCCCGGTACCGGCTTGCACACCTTGATGCCTCAGGCAACAACGTAAACTCCCCGCTGCACAACGCGCCTATCACCATCGGCAAGGATTTGGGTATGATTCACTTTATGCGCATCGACAGCTTTCCGAGCATCATGCAACCTATAGAAATCGTTGGGCATACAGGCAGCCAATCTGGTCTTTTTGCCATTTACCTCGAAGACATTTACGATTTTAACGAAGGCGACTTTTTTCAATATAAGCACTTTCTAGACGCTTATGCTCCTCAACCCAGCTTCACAGAATACCTGAACCGAACCGTACTCACACGTACTGAAACTGAAGCCACCATTTCCTATACCTTTCTCGAAGAAAGTACCAAAATCCAAAACGGAGGGCAATGGGGCACCGGCAATTCTGGGCAGATCATTTGGGTGCAGACCACCGATACGGTTTTTGCTACTGCAAATACTGCTTTCAGCGTAAACAAGGGGGTGCTGGCGGAACTCCCTTTCGAAGCTCATGACCCATCTATGCCATATGTATTCAAAGACTTGAACTTTATTGAATCTGAATGTGGCCCCAGCTGGCAATTTAAGCAGCGCTCCTCGCTGTTCTGGCACCAATGTAGCAGTGATGGCCTTCCGTGCTACGTTAATTCATTACACATTGCGCCGGGTGAAGGATACGGCATTGATGGCAATTTCACCGTACAGCCCGGTTATGGCATAACCACTTCTTTTTCAGGGAGTCAGATGACAACAGGTCCCCCCAATGTTCTGGTCAAAACCCTCGGGTACTCTGTCAAAAACGGTGAGCCATGCGGCAACAGATGGGTGCTATCAACCACGGCTGCTCAACGAAACAGAAATGAGCTCAGGATATACCCCAACCCAGCCACCACCAGCGTTCGTCTCGACCTTCCCGGAGGCACCCTCACCCACGCCACCCTGCTCGACATGCAAGGCCGGCAGGTGCTGGATGTGCAGCTGAGCTCATCTGAGCCGGTAATCGATGTGAGCAATTTGCCGAAGGGCATGTACCTGCTGAAGGCAAATGGCCAAAACGGAGACGCGTATGTAAAAAAATTGGTGGTAAACTGACCGGGATATGTCAACCCATCAACTGAAGTAACATCCCAAAACAACAAAAGAGGCCCGCGGCCTCCATCGTTGCTTCCAAAAATCCAATTGAATCCTCAGGCCGATAGCAGCTCCTTCACCTTGGCTGCGATCAGTTTGCCATCGGCCTTCCCAGCCATCTTCGCGTTGGCCAGGCCCATCACCTTGCCCATGTCCTTTACGGAGCTGGCGCCCGTATCGGCAATGATTGTTCGCACATGCTGCTCCACTTCCGCTTCGCTAAGTTGCTTCGGCAAATAAGCTTCTATCACACCTGCTTGAAACACCTCAACTTGGGCGAGCTCGGGGCGGTTTTGCGCTTTGTAAATATCCGCTGATTCTTTGCGCTGCTTGTGCATGCGCATCAGAATCTGCATTTCAGTGGCCTCGCTGATTTCCTTCTCACCGCCTTTGGTGGCTTCGAGCAGCAAGGCGGCTTTGATAGCCCGCAAGGCTTCCAATTTCTCTTTTTCCTTGGCACGCATGGCATCTTTGATGCCTTCGTTTATTTTCTCTGTCAATGACATAGTAATATTGCTTTTATACAAAGATACAAAAGGCAAGAAGCCCGCGGGGTGCTACTTATTTAATCTACATTGTCATGCAAATAAGAATTGTTCGGGCGCAGCTCTACGCGGCGCTCGCCGTCGGCATCACGCTCTTCAGTCAAGGTATAGCGCGACACTTGTGATTCAGCGCTGTGGGGCACCTGATCCAGACGCACATTGCGGCGCTTGTATGCGGGCTCTTTTTCGAGTTCGCTGAGTCCGTCAGGGCTCTTGATGCGGTCGCTCATTTCACGCAAGTTGCGCAGGCGCTCCTTGTTGAGTTGTGAAAGTGCCTCGGTTTTGAGCCTGTTGGCAAGTTGCGGCTCCGGCTCAGCATGTGGCACCTCATCGTCGATGAGGGTGTACACACTGCGCTCGGCGCTTACAGGCTGTTTTTGCTCCTCTGCCTCAGGGCTGGATGCTTCATAAGGCTGTGGGGCAGCGGGCTCTGAAGGGGAATTGGGTGCAGGGTTGTGGGCCCGGGGCTCTTCCAAAGGGGCCGGCGTGGGAGCCTCGGTCTCCACGGTATCAAAAAGGTTGTACCGCTCCACGGGCTCTTCCACCTTTGCCGGCTCGGGCGCTGCAGTTGCTGCAGGCTCGGCTACTTTTGTAATGAGGTAAGGCTCGGGGTGTACAGGGCTCTGTACGGGTTGGGTAATGGGCTTGAGCTCCTTCTCTTTGTTTTCAAATTTCAATTCATGCCGCACGGGGGTATCCAGTTCGAAACCGGTTTCGGGTGCTATTTTGAATCCTGTTGCGATGATGGTTACGCTGATTTTTTCACCCAGGCTTTCGTCCAGGCCATGGCCCCATATCACATCGGCGGTACTGCCGGCGGCATGCTGTATGTAGTCGGTGATGTCGCTGATCTCGTCCATCATCACTTCGATGGAGCCGTAGGTGATGTTGAGCAGGATGTACTTGGCGCCTTCTATGTCGTTGTCGTTGAGCAGGGGCGATTCCAGCGCCTGGCGGGCGGCTTGAATGGCGCGGTCCTCCCCTTCGGCGGTGGCCTGACCCATGATGGCTACGCCACTGTTTTTCATGACAGTGTTCACGTCGTTCATGTCTACATTGATGGCACCCGTTACCGAAATGAGTTCGGCTATGCCTTTGGCAGCAGTGGCGAGGATGTTATCGGCTTGGGCGAATGCATCCTTGAGGGTGAGGTTGCCATGCATCTGCCTCAACTTGTCGTTGCGGATCACCAGCAGGGTGTCGACAGCTGCGCGCATTTCGCGCAGGCCTTCGGCGGCTTGCTTCATACGCTTGCTTCCTTCGAAGGTGAAAGGAATGGTGACGATGCCCACGGTGAGAATTCCCATTTCTTTGGCCGCGGCGGCTATCACGGGGGCTGCACCTGTACCGGTGCCACCACCCATACCGGCGGTGACGAATACCATGGTGGTGCGCTTGGCGAGTATCTCTCTGATTTCGTCAATGTTTTCAATGGCGGCATTTTTGCCTACCTCGGGTATTGAACCCGCGCCCCGGCCTTCGGTAAGGCTCTGGCCCAATTGTACCTTCACAGGTACAGGGCTCACATCGAGGGCTTGTGAATCAGTATTGCATACAATGAAGTCTACACCTTGAATGCCTTGTTCGTACATGTGGTTTACAGCATTGCTGCCGCCACCGCCTACACCGATCACTTTGATGATCGAGCTTTGGTCTTTTGGCAAATCGAATTGCATAATTGTGGATTTTTGGAGTTTATAATTGGAGATTGTTGGTGTTCATATTTCTTCATCGCTGAAGAATTCCTGGCTTTTGGCTATCATTTTGTCAAACAGATTCATGCCTTGACGGCTTGTGCCGCGCACACCTGATTTTCGCTTGCCGGTGCTGTTTCGGCGCTGGTGCATATACATCTCTTGACCCTTAAGCACCAGGCCAATACCTGTTGAGTACATAGGACTTGCAAGCGACTCATCGTTGTCTTTGCCCAGGTGCTCATTGGGGTAACCGATCCGGGTTTCGTAACCGGTGAGGTACTCCACCAGCTGTGGCAAATTCTTGAGCATGGCACCGCCACCAGTAAGCACTACACCGGCAATGAGCTGGCGCTCGTATCCTGAGCTGCGTATTTCGTAGATCACCTGATCCACAATTTCTTCCATGCGGGCCTGGATGATGTTGGCGAGGTTGCGGACAGATATTTCTTTTGGCTCACGACCGCCGAAGCCAGGAATGCACACAATTTGGTTCTCCATGCTGTCGGAGCTCAGTGCCGAGCCAAATTTTACCTTGAGCTGTTCGGCGTGCTTGCGCAAAATGCTGCATCCGGCAGCAATGTCGTCGGTGATGATGTTTCCTCCGAAGGGAATCACTGCCGTATGGCGTATGATGCCATCCTGAAAAAGTGCGATGTCGGTGGTTCCCCCGCCGATGTCAACAAGCACCACCCCTGCTTCTTTCTCCTCATCGTTGAGCACCGCATCGGCACTCGCCAATGGCTCAAGCACCAGCTTGCGCACATCGAGGTCGGCCTTGCTCACGCTGCGGTAAATGTTGCGCACAGCATTTACCTTTCCAGTAATAATGTGGAAATTGGCTTCAAGGCGCACACCTGCATGCCCTATGGGGTCTTTGATGCCGTGCTCACTGTCCACGATGTATTCCTGCGGCAATACGTGGATGATCTCCTCACCGGGATTCATCACGAGCTGGTTCATGTCTTCGATAAGGTCGTCGATGTCCTTTTGCGATATTTCTTCGTCGAGGTCTTTGACCTTGCGGGTGAGCATGCCCCTGTGCTGAAGGCTGCGGATGTGTTGGCCCGCAATGCCTACAAGGACCTCATTGATGTCGACCCCCGATTTTTCAACCGCTTCACCCACGGCGCGTTTGATGCTGTCGACAGTTTGGTGGATATTGCTCACCACACCGTTGCGCACGCCGAGTGAATCGGAACGGCCCAGGCCTATGATTTCCACCTTGCCGTATTCATTGATGCGCCCCACGATGCAAGCAATTTTGGTGGTTCCGATGTCGAGTCCTACTATAATTTCCGGTTCTTCCATGGCCTTATTTTTTTGTGCAAACAATTTGATCTTTGAATTTCAGGTTTATAATGCTGTATTTGTTCCAGCGGGAGGCATCCATACCTTGCTGATAAAATAGTTGGAGGCGATGAAACTTCTCATCGAGGTCGTCAACGGTGCCCATCTGGATGGTGTGGTTGCCCACAAGGGGGTAGGCTACAAACTCGCCCTCGGCGGTGTAAAAGCTGTGCTGCAATTGTGCCAGCCAAAAGGGCTCGCTGTGCAATTTCTGCGCATAGGTGAAGCAATTTTGCAATGGCATGATTTGTATGCTATCGGCCGAGGTGAAATGCCTGCCCATACTTTGCTCAGCAATCCGAAAATGCCCACTGATGATGGGCAAGCGCAATACCGCATTTCCCGAAAGGGGCAAGAGGTATCCATCCTCATCGAGCAATGCATGCGCACCGCGTGCATCTATCAGGCGCGCAATGGGCTTGCGCTCTGTGACTTCAACAATGAGCTTGTGGTCAATGGTTTTGTACACCGCAGCTTCTTTGATATGCGCGATCTCCAAAATCGATTCCTCAATGCGTCGGGTATCCAAAAGGCCCATGGGCATGCCCACTGGCACTTTGCCATCAAGTTCGGAGGCCATGCGCACCTCATTTTCGCTGACAAGCAGCGGTGAAGCATCCTTAAATTCAATTTCGAGCGCCTCGCAATGTGCTGAAGTGCGCAAGCTGCCTACAAAGCCGAGCAGTGTTAACACAGCGATGGCCAGCGCGCCGAAACCTATGTACCTAAGTATTTTACGCATCTTTTTCATGGCTCAATGCTTGTTTTAAAGGTTCTATGAGCGTATCAATGTCACCGGCGCCCATGGTGAGCAGCACCTCGGGTGCTAATCTGATCACATCATCGACCACTTCGGCCTTGGCGCTCAACTTTTTATTAACGAGCTGTATTTTATTCAGCAACCACTGCCCGTCGATACCCGGAATAGGCTCTTCGCGCGCCGGGTAAATTTCCATGAGCAAAAGTTCATTGAGTGCCTCAAGGCTCTGCGCAAAATCATCGCCGAAATCGCGTGTGCGGCTGTAGAGATGCGGTTGAAACACGCCGGTGATGCGGCGCTCGGGATACAGTTCGCGCGCGGCACTTATGCAGGCCTTGAGCTCTGTAGGATGGTGGGCATAATCATCGATGTACACACAACCCTCGCTGCGCACGTGGGTTTCGAAGCGGCGCTTCACCCCGGCAAAGGAGGCAATACCCGCCGCTATTTGCTCGGCATCAAGGCCCATGTGCAGGGCCACACCAATGGCTGCCAGAGCATTTTCCACATTGTGCCTTCCTGGAAATGCAAGACGCATCTCGCCAAGGGGCTCTCCAAAATCGGATATCTCGAAAACATAATAGCCGTTGTCAACGCGCACTTTCGCAGCGGCTATATCGGCGTCCGGGTCAATGCCGTAGCTGTAGGTTTCAACATCGCAATCGAAACTCAGCCCTTTTCGGCAAAAAAGCTTGCCATCATCGGGGAGCTGACGCACAAAGTCTTCAAATGCAGTGCGGAGGCGCTCTCCAGTGCCATAAATGTCGAGGTGATCCGCTTCTACGGAAGTCACTATTGCCACATTGGGCGACAGCTGCAAGAAACTTCGGTCATACTCATCGGCTTCCACCACCACCACCTCGCTCTGGGGCGCGATGATCACATTGCTGTTGTAATTGGTGGCAATGCCGCCGAGAAATGCCGTGCAAGGCACGCCGCCATGGCTGAGCAAATGGGCAAGCAGTGCTGAGGTGGATGTTTTGCCATGGGTACCCGCCACCGCGATGCAGTACTTGTCCTCGGTGAGCTTTCCCAGCATTTCAGCGCGTTTGATCACTTCCCAGCCATTGGCTTGCAAGTAATTCAAACCCTCATGCGAAGTGGGTACCGCGGGAGTGTAGACCACCATGCTTTGATCGAGCGGCGCATGGAGGAACCACTCGGGGATGGATTGGGCCGAGGCATCGTATGCGATTTCAATGCCCTCGGCTTCCAAAGTTTGGCAAAGCGCAGTGCGCACTTTGTCATAACCCGCCACGCGCAGTCCTTTGGCCTTGAAGTATCGCGCCAAGGCACTCATACCAATACCGCCTATACCAACGAAGTAAATGTTATGTAGCCGATCCAGATTCATCCTTTTGTATATTTTGAGGCCAGGGCGAGCACTTCATTGGCTATAATCTCGGCTGCCCTTGGATAGGCCATGAGGCCAATATTGTTTGATAACCGCACACGTAGGCTTTCGTCGTGCATGAGTTGCTGTATTTGCGGCCAAAGCTGCTCGGCTGCATCGGCATCGCGCACAAGGAGGGCAGCTTCTTTTTGCACGAGGGCCATGGCATTCTTGGTTTGGTGGTCCTCGGCTACATTCGGTGACGGAACGAAGATGGTCGGTTTTGCCGTAAGGCTCAACTCCGAAACCGATATAGCACCGGCCCTTGACACCACAGCATCGGCGATGGCATAGGCAAGGTCCATCCGCTCAATAAAGGCCATCTGCTTGATGCCTCCATGCTTGGCTCTTGCCACAGCTGCCTGTGCGCTTTCATCATAGGCCTTCCCTGATTGCCAAATTAACTGATATCCCGCTTCCGCAAAATGAGCGAGCGCAGCCTCTATGCTTTGGTTGATGGTGCGTGCACCCAGACTGCCGCCAATGACGAGTAAGGTGGGCTTGCTGCCATCGAGTCCAAAATATGCTGCCGCCTCATCGCGCTTACCGGCAATATCGATGACTGCTTCGCGCACAGGATTGCCCGTAAGCACGATCTTGTTTTCGGGGAACCAGCGCTCCATGCCCTCATAAGCCACGCATACTTTATGCACTTTGCTGGCGAGCAAACGGTTGGTTACTCCCGGAAAGGAATTTTGCTCTTGAATCAAGGTGGGTATACCTGCCGCGGCAGCCACACGCAGCAGTGGGCCCGAGGCATAGCCACCCACACCCACGGCTACTTGAGGGCCAAAGCTTTTCAAAATGCGCCGGGCTTTGAGCAGGCTCGTGGCCAACTTTACGGGAAACATGAGGTTGCGCGGCGACAAACTTCGCTGAAAACCACTGATCCACAAGCCTTCGATTTTATAACCCGCCTTTGGCACGCGCTCCATTTCAAGCCTGCCCTGTGCACCTACAAAAAGCAGCTGTGCATCGGGATGCATCCGCTTGATGGCATCGGCAATAGCAATGGCCGGAAACACATGGCCTCCTGTACCTCCACCACTTATGATTACTCTAGGCGACTGCATAAGGCTTGCGTGCTTTGGTTTTTGAATGTGGGCCAGCGGGTAAAGCCTTTTCCCCCTCGGTTACGCTGCGGCTTACGCTCAGTATGATGCCAATGGCGAGGCAGGTAAACCAAATGGAAGTACCCCCCATGCTCACAAGGGGCAGCGGCTGACCCGTAGTAGGCAATAAATTCACCGCCACGCCCATGTTAATAAACGCTTGAAATCCAATAAGCAGACTCAATCCCAGCACCAGATAGGTTCCAAAGGGCCTTTGGCATTGCCGCGCCACCTTCAGCCCGCGGTACATAAAGATGAGGTAAAGGAGCAGCACTCCGCAACCCCCAACAAGGCTTCCATACTCTTCGATGATAAAGGCATAGATCATATCGGAATAGGGGTGCGGCAAGTAGTTTCTTGAATCGCCAGAGCCTGGGCCTGAGGGCAGTACTCCACCCGACTTGATGGCCATCATGGCGTGCTCGATCTGGTAATTGGCTGCGCTCTCTCCGGATTCGAAGCTGG
This sequence comes from Cryomorphaceae bacterium, assembly GCA_036751905.1. Lineage (GTDB taxonomy): Bacteria > Bacteroidota > Bacteroidia > Flavobacteriales_D > Cryomorphaceae > T3Sed10-241. The sequence continues at coordinate 10,806 of DAIOTP010000051.1, read as the reverse complement.
TGATGCGGCCTTTCCAAGTTTCCAGGCGTGGCAACAGCCCCGGCACCGACGTGGATACAAGCAAGAGCAGCCCGAAGCCTGCTATTGCCACAGCACCCACACCGGCGAGGTGCTTGATGGGTACTCCTCCTATAAAGAGCATCACAAAGCTCACAATGAAGAGCAAAGCTGCCGTGCTAAAGTTGGCTGGAAGTATAAGGCCACAAATCAACACGATGGGAATCATCAATGGCACAAAACCTTCCTTAAAGCTTGCAATAACCTCACGCTTCACCACCAGCATACGCGAGAGGTACGCTATGAGGACAATCTTAGCAAGGTCAGAGGTTTGGAAATTCTGATTGATGATGGGGATGCGCAGCCACCGGCTGGCATCGTTGAGATTAACCCCAAGCAGAAGGGTAAGTACAAGCAGTGCCGCCGATACCCAGATCATGATTTGCGACAAGCGGGCAAAGTAGCGGTAATTCACCTTATGCACCAGGTACATGATGGCGAAACCAGTGCCGAGCATCATGCCATGCTTCAAGAGGTAGTGAAAGGTATTGCCATCCGTGTACTTGTAAGCCAGCGATGAAATGCTGGAGTATACCGCCAAAATTGACAGCAGGCCCAGTACAAGGCACACCATCCAAATGACCCGGTCGCCCCGGAGGTATGTAGCAATAAATTCTTTCACAGCACTATCATTTCAACATGTTTATAAAATGAGCATAAGCAGAACCTCTGTCCACGAAATTGCGGTACTCGTCCGTAGGAGCGCAGCTGGGTGAGTAGATGACCACATCACCTTCACAAGCACAACTGTTGGCGATGCCAACAGCTTCGGCCAGGGTTTTACCCCAGCCAAAGAAATCGACCAAGGCGTCCAACTTCCGGCGCATGTCGTCACCATTGCTTCCGTATACCACAATGGCTTTGATTTTATACTTCACATACTTTTCAATCAATGCGTAATCGCGCTCATGGGGGGTGGTGGCGGCAATCCATATCACAGGCCGTTGAAGGCACTTTAAGCTATCGCGGGTGGAGAGCAAATCGGATGAGCGTGCATCATTAAGGAATTGTATGCCTCTGTGCTCCCGAACAATTTCCAACCGGTAGGCGGTATCTTCCAGGCTGCGGCGCAGACTTTCACGTGCGGTCATAAACCTGTCAGCAAGACTCTTCTTGCTTTTGTGGATGGTGTAGCTTCGCGTATCGGTCATGGCGTATTGGTTTTGGCATTGCGTTTTATGTCGATAAGTCGGTTAAAATATGCACCGCGCTCTTTGAAATTGGCGAAAGGTTCGTCGGCCCGGCTACCCGGCGAAAACAGAATGGTATCATTGGCTTTCGCCGAAATGAGGCAGAGGTCAATGGCCTCTTCCCAGGAATGGGCAGAGAGAAAAAAGCCAAGTCCAGGCCAAATGGCTTGGTGAATCTCGCCGCTGCGTGAGCCAGTGGCCACCACCACCCTGGCTTTTTCGGCAAGTAGCGCGCACAGGGGGGAGAAGTCGCTGGTAAATTGATTGGCCTCTACCAAAAGTACCACAGGTACGGTGCAGGCGGCAAGTGAATCAGCAAGGCGCTTGGTGTTGGTGGCAGCGGAATCATTGATTACATGCACCCCTTTCAAATATCCAGCTGACTCAAGGGAGAAAGGGGTTTGGGCATCCATATCCAGCCTGCGGCGGTCGAGCAGCGCGTCTTGGCGGTCCTGGATCAGCTTGTTGTAAAGGGGTTGTGACATGGATTTCAGTTTTAGGGAGATAGGAGTTTGAGGGAGTAGCGCGCCGTTGCCTGCTCTACAGCGAGCGCACCGACATCTTGAACTGATGTCCGCGGTCTTCGTAGTTGTCGAATAGATCAAAGCTGGCACAGGCAGGCGAAAGAATAACAGTATCGCCCTTATTCCCTGCCTGATACGCGAGGTTTACGGCGTCGCGCGCCGATCGCGCTTCTGCGTACATGGGTACTATATTTCCGAAATAGCTGATCAGCTTCTCGTTGTCAGTACCCAGGCATATCATCGCCTTGACCTTTTCGCGCACAAGCGGTTCGAGGAGGCTGTAGTCATTGCCTTTGTCCACTCCACCCACTATCCATACCACAGGCGTATCGATGCTCTCCAGCGCATACCAGGTGGAGTTTACGTTGGTGGCTTTAGAGTCATTGACAAACTTGATGCCGTGGATTTCAGCCACAAACTCGAGTCTGTGCTCAATGTTCTGAAAGTCGCTGAGACTTTCGCGCACTATTTCCTTTCGGATTTCAAAAAGACGGCTTGCCACACCGGCTGCCATGGAATTGTAGGCGTTGTGCTTGCCTTGAAGAGCTAAATCGTGGATGGACATGTGGAATGATGTATTGTGAAGGTTTATATAAATATGTTCGTTTGAGAGATATGCGCCATTTTCCACCTCTTGGTGGATAGATATTGGGTGAAGCGTAGCCGCCACCTTGTGGCGTTGCATGGCATCAAGGGTCAGCGGATCATCACTGCAATAAATGAAATGCTGCGCCGCCAGCTGGTTGCGGGTTATGTTCATTTTTGCAGCAGCGTAGGCTTCCACACTGTAGCCATAGCGGTCCAGGTGGTCGGGTGTGATGTTGAGGAGTATGGCCACATCGGGTTTAAATTGTGCCACATCATCGAGCTGAAAGCTACTCACTTCGAGCACCCAATAATCATAATCACGCTCGGCGAGGAGGCCTGCGAAGCTCTTGCCCACGTTGCCCCCTAATGCCACATCAAGCCCTGCTTTCGCAAAAATGTGGTGGGTAAGCAAGGTCGTGGTGGTTTTGCCATTGGTGCCTGTGATGGCTATAATCTTTCCCTTGGTATGCCTTGCGGCAAATTCGATTTCGCTGATGAGCTCCACACCATTTTGGCGAAAGCCGGCCACAACGGTTGCTGATGAAGGGATCCCGGGACTTTTTACAACCAGATCGGGCGTGAAAGTTGAAGCCTCGGTGTGCCCGCCCTCCTCATACCGTATGCCTGCCTGCTCGAGTACAGCACGGTACGAATTGCGAAGCGTACCGCCATCGCTCAGGAGCACGTCCCAGCCGAGGCGCTTGCCAAGAAGGGCTGCACCTGTTCCGCTTTCGCCGCCACCAAGTATGAGGAGTTTCTTCAAAATATCAGCGCAATTTGAGGGTTACAATAGACAGTACTGCGAGCAAAATACCTGCAATCCAAAACCTTGACACAATCTTCGATTCGTGGTAGCCTTGCTTTTGGTAATGGTGGTGCAAAGGCGACATGAGGAATATGCGCCTGCCTTCTCCGTATTTTTTCTTGGTGTACTTGAAGTAACTCACCTGCATCATCACCGAGATGTTCTCAATGAGAAAAATGCCACAGAAAAGTGGGATGAGCAGCTCCTTGCGAATGGATAAGGCGAACACTGCAATGATACCACCCAATGCAAGGCTGCCGGTATCGCCCATGAAGACCTGGGCGGGATAGGAATTGTACCACAAAAAGCCAATACAAGCCCCCACAAAGGCACTGATAAACACCGTGAGCTCACCCGAATCGGGTATATACATGATGTTGAGGTAGTCAGCGAAAATAAAGTTGCCCGATACAAAGGCGAAAATGGCGAGTACCACCCCAATAATGGCGGAACTTCCGGTGGCGAGTCCGTCCAAGCCATCGGTAATGTTGGCTCCATTGCTTACCGCGGTTACCACAAAGATGACCACAGGAATAAAGAGTAGCCACGCCCATTTGCGCGCCATTTTGCGGTCGATGAAGGCCGAGAGCAGCCATGCATAGTCGAACTCATTGTTCTTGATAAATGGTATGGTGGTTTTCATGCTCTTGCGCTCCACCCACACGGAGCCATCAGGCTGCTGATCGCTGTTGGCTTGATCCATGGCAGTCATTTCAGCCCGGTTTTGCACCTTTTGCTTTATAACCACGTCGGGATGAAAAAACAGTGCAATGCCAACGATCAGCCCAACACCTACCTGCCCCACCACCTTAAATTTGCCATGAAGGCCTTTCTTGTTCTTCCTGAATACTTTGATGTAATCGTCCAGAAACCCTATACCACCTAAAAATACGGTGGTGAATATCATGATGCGTATGTAGATATTGTTCAATTCGCAAAACAGCAAGGTGGGGATCAGTATGGCTGCTATAATAATGAGTCCACCCATGGTGGGTGTTCCTTGCTTCTCCTTTTGCCCGGCAAGACCGAGGTCGCGCACCGTTTCACCCACTTGCTTGCGGTGAAGCAATGCTATGAGCTTTCCGCCAAATACGAGGGAAATGAGCAGGCTTGTGAGCACCGCCATTGCCGCCCTGAACGAAATGTACTGGAATACCCCGGCTCCGGGAATATCGTATACGCTGTCAATGTATTGGAAGAGGTGGTACAGCATCAGGTATTGAGTGGTTTAAATGATTCCTGAACAAGTGCAAAATCGTCGAATGGAAAGCGTTCACCTTTGATTTCCTGGTACTTCTCATGGCCCTTGCCTGCCACAAGCACGATGTCGCCACTTTGGGCTATGCCGCATGCCATGCGTATGGCTTCGCTGCGGTTTACAATGGCATTGACCTTGCGGTACTCATGCGGCTCCACACCACGGCGCATATCGGCAATGATGGCTTCGGGGTCTTCACTGCGTGGATTGTCGCTGGTAAGAATTACACGGTCGCTGTACTTGCAGGCGATGCGCGCCATTTCGGGTCTTTTGGTTTTGTCGCGGTCGCCGCCACAACCCACCACAGTAATTACTTCTTCGTTGCGGGTGCGCACTTCTTCGATGGTTTTGAGCACATTGCGAAGGGCATCGGGGGTGTGGGCATAGTCTACAATGGCGGTAACGCCCTCAGCGCTGCGCAGGTGCTGGAACCTGCCCTCCACAGGTTTAATTTCGCTCAGTGCGGTAAGCACGTCCAATTTATTGCCACCGAGCAGCATGGCTGCTGCGTACACTGCAAGCAGGTTGTAGGCATTGAAGCGCCCAATGATGTGTGTGTAGAAATCGGCTCCGTCGAGTGCCAATTGCATGCCTTCAAAATGGTTCTCGATGATGCGTGCCCTGTAGTCGGCCATGCTTTTGAGCGCAAAGCTTCGCTGTATGCCGGCTTTGCAATTTTGAAGCATGGTTTCGCCGTGGCGGTCATCGAGGTTCACCAGGGCAAAAGCGCCCTTGGGCAGCTGATCGAACAGTATTTTCTTGGCTGCGATATAATTGTCGAAGGTACCGTGGTAGTCGAGGTGATCGTGCGTGAGGTTTGTAAAAACCGCTCCGGAAAATTGGATGCCTGTAACGCGGTGCTGGTGCAGTGCATGCGAACTTACCTCCATAAAGCAGTGGCTGCACCCGGCATCCACCATGCGCCTTAATAGTGCATTGAGGCCCAGTGCATCGGGCGTGGTATGGGTGGCCACGAGCACCTCGTTGTGAATGCGGTTCTCCACGGTGGAAAGCAATCCCGCTTTGACTCCCAACAGCTTGTGCAGGCGGTAAAGCAGGGTGGCGCAGGTGGTTTTGCCATTGGTACCGGTGATGCCTACCAGCTTGATTTGCTTGCTCGGGTGCTCATAGAAATTGCATGCGATGTGGGCCAGTGCTTCGCGCGCATCGGCCACGCGTACGAGGGTGACTTCGGCTGGCACATTTTGCGGAAGCTCTTCACACACTACGGCCACAGCACCTTGTGCAATGGCACTGTGTATAAACTGGTGCCCATCCATATGGGTGCCCCGCACTGCTACAAAGAGCGAGAAGGGCACTGCCTTGCGCGAATCAAGCTGCACGGATTCAATGGCCATATTGGTACTGCCTACTACTTGCTGTATGCGTGCCTGATAGAGTATGTCCTTGAGGAGCTTCATGGATGCTTAGCTGAGTTCAATGGTTATTGTTCGTCCGGCGCCCGCGTCGGCACCTGGAGGCAGGCTTTGGCTCTTGATGGTGCCGATACCGTGTACTTTTACCTTAAGGCCGGCATCTTCGAGCAGGTAAAGGCCATCGCGGAGGCCCATGCCGAGTACATTGGGCACCTTGCCCTTGTAAATACTTCGCTTTTCAAGCAATACCTCATCGGTTTGGGTGCGTGTGCTCACCCATGCCGCGCTGTCACTCAGGTCTTGAAGGGGCACTTCGAAAGTGGTAAATACGGTTTTGAGGTCCTGGGCATATCCAGATCGGGAGGCGGGCACGTGGTAGGCAGCCAAGGTTGAAGGATGTTCAATATCACGATGCAAATCAAAGCGCTGCGCAAATACCTTGTCGGCCACCTCCTTGAATACCGGCCCTGCTACCTGATTGCCGTAGTACACATCATTGCCCGGTCCGTTTACCACCACAATGCAGCTGTACTCGGGCTTTTCGGCTGGGAAGTAACCTACGAAGCTGGCCTGGTAGCTCACGGATTGCTCATACTTGTAGCCATACTTGTCGTTGGCAATTTGTGCCGTTCCAGTTTTTCCGGCAATGCGGTAGGCGCCAAAGCGCAGGTTGTTGGCTGTGCCTTCTTCGCTGACCACACTTTCGAGCATGGTTTTGGCCATCTGTATCGTTTCGCGGCTGGCTATGCTCTTGTTGATGATCTGGGGCTCGATTTGGCGCATTACCCTTCCGTTGCGCAGCACTTCTTTCGCGAAAAGCGGCTTTACCATAACACCATCATTGGCCACGGCATTGTAAAAGGTGAGGATTTGCAAGGGGGTCAAGAGGGTTTCATAACCAATGCTCATCCATGGCAGGCTCACCCCGCTCCATGATGGGTCACCGGGATCTTTGATTTTCGGAATGCCTTCGCCGGCAATTTCGAGATCAAGCGGCCTGCCCAATCCCATTTTGTGCAAGCGATCCACGAACTGGCGGGGCTTGTCCTTGTAGCTGTCATTGATAAGTACTGACACCCCTACATTCGAGGATTTTTGGAAAGCCGTAAGCACATCTACTTTGCCATAGCCTTTGTCGTTGCTGTCGCGCATGGTACGGTCATAAAAGCGCTGCTTGCCGTTCTTGGTGTCGACTGAGTCGGTGAGGCGCAGTTTGCCATCCTCCATAGCGGCCATGAGGGCTGGCAATTTGAAGGTTGATCCGGGCTCGGTAGCCTCGCCAATGGCAAAATTGTAACGTTCGCGGTAGGTGCTGTCGGGCCCCATGCTCAGGTTGGCAATGGCCACAATATAACCTGTTTTCACCTCCATGAGCACCACGCATCCATGCCTTGCACGGTGCTTCTTGAGCTGCTTGAGCAATGCATTTGTTGCCACATCCTGAATATTGACATCCAAAGCAGTAACCACATCGCATCCATCGATGGGCTCCACCTCGTTGGTGCTTTTCACAGGCATCCATACTCCGCCTGCCAGTCTTTTTTCATAGCGCTTGCCTTCCCTGCCGCGCAGGTCAGTGTTGTATGCCCCTTCCAGTCCCACGGGAGCTACATCATCGCGCGTGTATCCCACCGTACGCGAAGCCAAATCGCCGTAAGGCCTGCGGCGTGCGGTGTGTTTTTCAATAATCAATCCGCTTGCATACCTTCCTTTGCGCCATAAGGGCAGGTTTTTGGCCTTTTGCACCTGGTCATACTCCACACCTCCCTTTACGAGGTGGTAACGCTGGCCTTTTTCATAAGCATGCACCAAATTCGTACGGTACTCACTTGGGCTGCGGTCTTTGAAAAGCAGGTGCAGATCCTTTGAAAGCGAATCGAGATGGCTGTAAAACACCTCGCGACTCAGGGCGTCGGCGCGCATATCCATGCGGAGCTCATACAGCGGAATGGAAGTGGCAAGCAGGTGGCCATTGGCGGCATATATGTTGCCCCGTGTAGGGGTAATTTCCCGCAAGTCGGTGGTGAGGCTGGCCACTTTTTGTTCCCAACGGCTGCCGTCGATGAACTGAATTACGAATATTTTGCCAATGATGGCCAAAGCAAATAAGCAGAGGCCAAGGAAAACCGCGTAAGCCTTGTTTGTTATTTTGGCGCGTTCATCCATGGGCTTATTGGGCTGAAGAAGTATTGGATGATGAACGAATAACGATAGGCGGCGCGGTACTTTCGCGCAAGCCCAATTCCAGCATGCGCTCTGCAACCTGCGATTGCTGTTTGATCTTCTCGAGCTGGGCTTCCGTGGCCATGTGCTGCGCTTTGAGTTCCCGAAGTTCGGTTTCGGCCTGCACGAGCGTTTTTACATTGTTCTCAGCCCAGTAACCATAGGCAATGTAGCTGAGCATCATAAAGACAAGGAAGAATATAAATGGCAAATTGGCTTGCACAAACTCTCGTGTAAGATAACTGCCACTGAGCAGCCTGTTGACTCCCCGCGCAAAACCGCCTGTGCCAGATGCGGTCTTTTTATCTTTTTTCACCTTGTTCATTTCGTATAGCAATGCGCAGTTTTGCACTCCGCGCTCTTGTATTTGTTTTTATTTCATCATCACTGGGCACTATGGGCATTCCCGCCAAAGGTTTGAATGGCCTGAGCGGGTTTCCGAAAAAGTCTTTTCTCACTTCACCATCAAAAGTTCCGCTGCGCATGTAATGCTTCACAAGCCGGTCTTCGAGGGAGTGGTATGACATGACCACCAATTTGCCGCCAGGCTTTATGACCTCAGCACTTTGCTGCAAAAGCGCCTGAAGGGCATCCATTTCGGCATTCACCTCGATACGCAATGCCTGAAATAGCTTCGACATGAATCGGTTGCGCTTGGGATCATAGCATGTAGGCTCGGCTACTTGTATGAGCTGCTGCGTGGTGCGGATGGGCTCTTGCTCACGTTGCGCCACAATGGCTGCGGCCAAAGCCTTCCACTCTCTCAGCTCGCCGTACTCCCGAAACACCCTCTGCAGTTGCTCCTCTGAGTAAGTTTTGAGTACATCGCGGGCTGTTGTTTTGGCTGCCTTGCCCATGCGCATATCAAGGGGCGCTTCATAGCGTATGGAAAAGCCGCGCTGAGGCGTATCGAGTTGATGGCTTGACACACCCAGATCAGCCAAAATACCGTCTACCGCATTGATGCCCATAAAGCGCAGGTGGTTTTTGAGCATGCTAAAATTGGCCTGAACCAAGGTAAAACGCCTGTCGTCAGGGTGGTTTTGCACGGCATCGGCATCCTGATCGAATGCGATCAATTGCGCCTTGTCACCCAGTTTGGAAAGAACTTCGCGGGTGTGTCCTCCCCCGCCAAAGGTGGCATCCACATAGATGCCGTTTGTATCAGCAATCAGTGCATCCACGCACTCCCGTAGCATTACAGGAACATGGTAGGCCTCACGCTCCATGGTCAGCATCGGATTTCAGGCCTCCCATCACCTCTTCGGCCAGAGAAGCCATGTCCAAATCCTCACCCATCATCGTTTCGTAAGCACCTTTGGCCCATATTTCAATACGGTCGCCGATGCCGGTAATCTTTACATCCTTATCAATTCCAGCATATGAAGCCAAAGCAGGAGGCAAAAGCAAACGCCCGGCAGCATCGAGCTCCACATGTGTAGCACCGTTGTTGAACTTTCGGATAAACTGCACATTCTTGGCAACAAACCGGTTTAGCTTTCCCACTTCGGCCGACACATCTGTCCATTGCTTCATGGGATAAAGCACAAGGCACTTGGTGAACATATCGCGGTTGAGCACGAATCCTTCGTGCAAAACCTCTTGCAATTGCTTCCGCAAACCCGCAGGAAACATCACCCGCGCCTTCGCATCACACTTACAATCATATTCTCCAAGCAAATTGAGCATACCGCCGTTTTGGGCTATTTTATCCATGGCTAAAGTAGAAAAGATTTACCACTTTCTCCCACTCCTTACCATTTTTTCCCACTTTGTTGAAAAGTTTTCATTTTTAGGAACTATCTTTCGCCCAACAATCATCCCGGTATCGGCTTCCAAACGCGCGCTGGCATCATGCAAAAATGGACAGCAAGGAATATGGAAGATATTGATCTGGAAAGTATTATTGATAAGCAACCCGATATTTGTGGCTGAGTACACAAAAAATCTATCTTTGAAACCAAACCAGATTATGGAAATTGAAATCAAAAAGGCCGGCGAATACAGCTATATTGATGAAGGTGAAGGACCAGTGATACTTGTGCTTCACGGTCTTTTCGGGGCCATGAGCAATTTCAAGGGAGTGATAGAACACTTTTCGAAACACTACCGTGTTGTGGTGCCTATGATGCCGCTGTATGAGCTGCCATTGATCAAGACAGGGGTTTCCTCTCTGTCACAGTGGATCATTGAATTTGTAACGCAAATGCAATTTGACAACATCATATTGCTCGGCAACTCTTTGGGCGGCCATGTAGCCTTGGTTACACTCAAGCAGCGGCCCGATCTTGCAAAATGCCTTATACTTACCGGAAGTTCTGGTCTTTATGAAAACGCATTTGGTGGCTCATTTCCCAGAAGGGAGGACAAGGACTACATCCGGAAAAAAATCGCCGTGACCTTTTATGATCCGGCCATGGTGACCGACGAGCTCGTGCAGGAAACATACAACCTCGTACAGGACCGCAGCAAGTTGATCAAAGTTCTGGCATTGGCCAAATCGGCTATTCGCAACAACATGCGTGCTGACCTGCCCAATTACAAGCTCCCGGTATGCCTCATATGGGGCCGCAATGACACCATCACACCTCCCGAAGTAGCTGAAGAATTTCAACAAGAACTGCCTGATGCCGAGCTATTTTGGATTGACAAATGTGGTCACGCCCCCATGATGGAACACCCGGAAACATTCAATACACTGCTCGGCGCCTGGCTCGACAGGCGTATAAAATCCTGAGCCATGTCGACCCTGCATACCGAATTTGTAAAAAGCAGCGCCGCATAC
>DAIOTP010000050.1:16873-20868 GCA_036751905.1 Cryomorphaceae bacterium | reverse complement strand
CTACCAGGATGAAAACCTGGCGTCCTAACCCCTAGACGAACGGGCCATTTTCCGATTTCGGGTTGCAAATATACTGGCTTTTTTCTTTTACCGCATTATATCGCACAAAAAATTTCAAAAAGGGCCCTCTTCTGTATCTGAAGAGAATCTGAACCCAAGCCGCTTGCTCGTTCGCTGCCCACTTAAACCACTGGTTCTGATGGCATCGGTGAGTCGCAGCTCGGCGATGGACCCATATTCCGGTGCAAGCAGTTCAAAATTGAGCGCTTCATAAATAATGGTTTGGAGCAATTCACCCAAGGAATTTTCGCTGAGTGGCTCTTTAGAAAACGCAGCATATCGTGAACCAATGAGGTTGATGCCCTCTGCGGCAATGTGTTTTTCGAAGTTGATAAAAATGCGCGCCGCAAGGTAGCCCGCATCGTTGGGCCGCTCAAACCTGAAACTGTCGGCGAGAAAATTGTATACCAGAATTGTTGCGCAATACGCACGGTCAGTATTCTGTTTCAGGTAAGTTTTGTTGGCGCCAGATGCTTCCTCTTCATCGAGTCTGAATATGTTGGTGTGCAAATGAAAGAGCAGGTAATCGCCCGCTATAACCACTGCGCACTCAAAATCATTTCGGTCCTGAAAACGCACTTCAAGTCTTGGATCTACTTTGTGTACCTCCTCATGCAATTTGTCGACCATGGCCTCAAGCTGTTGCTTCAGCTTTGCGAATTCTACCTTCGAGAGCTCAAACACATCGCGCTTTAGCGCCGAACGTTTCAGCACAAAAGCACGAAGCTCATCATATGACCGGGCTTTTTCCTGATCGGATTTCTGCTTCTTTTTGGCCATGATCAGTATGCTTTCGCAAACAGCACCCTGCGCTGTGAGGGCTTGCCTGTGAGGATGCAATTGCCCTCTTCCATTTTCCCGTCAAGGGGAATGCAGCGGATGGTGGCTTTGGTTTTCTGCTTGATGTATTCTTCAGTTTCGGGGGTACCGTCCCAGTGGGCACTGATAAATCCTCCATCATTTTCAAGGATGCCTACAAACTCGTCCCAGGTATCGGCTTCGCGGGTATTTTTTTGGCGAAAAGCCAGTGCCTTGTCGTAAAGATTCTGCTGAATGTCCAGGAGCAGCTGCTCCACATGCGCCTCTGCCTCATCAAAGTTGATCATTCCTTTGTCGAGGGTATCCCGGCGGGCTATTTCCACTGTATTGTTTTCCAAATCGCGCGGCCCCATGGCGATGCGGACGGGCACGCCCTTCATTTCATATTCTGCAAATTTCCAACCCGGTTTGCGTTTGTCGTCATCATCCAGCTTTACGGAAATTCCCTTGGCCTTGAGGGCTGCAATGAGGGGCTCCACCTTTCGGCAAATGGCTTCGAGCTGTGCCTCTTCTCTGTAAATGGGAACTACAACAACCTGAATGGGCGCCAATTTTGGCGGAAGCACCAAGCCATTGTCATCGCTGTGGGTCATGATGAGTGCACCCATAAGGCGGGTGCTTACCCCCCATGAAGTGGCCCATACGTATTCCTCTTTGCCTTCTTTGGTCACAAATTTCACATCGAAAGCTTTCGCGAAATTTTGCCCAAGAAAGTGCGAAGTGCCGGCCTGCAGTGCCTTTCCGTCTTGCATCAGCGCTTCGATGCAATAGGTTTCTAATGCGCCTGCAAATCGCTCAGATGCGGACTTCACCCCCCTGATGACAGGAATGGCAAGCCACTCCTCGGCAAAGGTGGCGTACACTTTCAGCATTTGCTCAGCCTCAGCAATGGCCTCCTGCATGGTGCTGTGCGCGGTATGGCCTTCCTGCCAGAGAAATTCAGAGGTGCGCAAAAAGAGGCGCGTGCGCATTTCCCAACGCACCACATTGGCCCATTGGTTGATAAGAAGCGGAAGGTCGCGGTAGCTTTGTATCCAGCCTTTGTACGTATTCCAGATGATGGTTTCGGATGTAGGACGCACGATCAGTTCTTCTTCGAGCTTGGCATCTTCATCCACCACAATTTCACCCGTGTTTGGATCGTTTTTCAGGCGGTAATGCGTTACAACGGCACATTCTTTTGCGAAGCCTTCCACATGGCTGGCTTCTTTGGAGAAATATGACTTTGGGATGAACAATGGAAAATAGGCATTTTGGTGGCCTGTGGCCTTGAACATATCGTCGAGGGCACGTTGCATTTTTTCCCAAATGGCATAGCCATGGGGTTTGATTACCATGCAACCGCGCACCTCCGAGTGCTCCGCCAAATCAGCTTTGCCCACAAGTTCATTGTACCAATTGGAGTAATTTGTGTTACGGGTTGTTAATTTGCTACTCATGCTCTATTTTGGAATAATTATTGTTAATTGTTAAGCGTTGATATTTCAACGACAAAGAAAGCTAAAGTGCAGGAACCCGATAAACTTTTTTATCTTTAGCTTTGTAGAACTGTATAAAACGATGAAGTCATGAAAAACGTAAGAATATATTTACTGGCAGGCCTCTCGATAGCAATATTTGCATCTTGCTCGTCCAACCAAGATTTGCTCTCGCTAGAGGAGCATGACGATCTGTATTTCACTGGAAGCCGCAGCGCTACAGCTGCAGCGTTTGGTCCAGGTGCAGGATCAAAGGCGAGCGCTGGCCAGCAATCCAATGCGCCGAGGCAATTCAACAGCAAGGCGGAGTCATTGTATTATGGCAATACCGAATGGGAAGATGTAGAACCACTTAGGGAAGAAGAATCTTTTCAAGATGACTATTATAATGCAGAGTATGCCGATGTAAACCGGGTAGATCCGAATGCAGGCACTTTTGGCAACAGCAACATGAACATGATGGGCCATCCCCGCATGAACATGCACATGGGAATGGGCATGGGCATGGGTATGGGCGGCTGGGGCATGGGCCCTATGATGGGTTTTGGCATGTCATTCGGCTCACCTATGATGATGGGCCCACGCTGGGGCATGGGCATGAGTCCGTGGATGTGGTGTGATCCTTTCTGGGACCCTTTCTGCATGCGCTCACCATTTATGATGGGTGGCATGGGAATGGGAATGGCCTGGGGTAATCCATGGATGAACCCTTGGATGAATCCCTGGATGAACCCCTGGATGAACCCCTGGATGGGTCCCGGTTGGGGAGGAGGCCCCGGGTGGGTAGGTGATGGCGGAGGCCGGAACTGGAGCTCAGGCAACCGCGGCAGTGCCAATACGGGTGGCCGCAGCCAACGCGGAGGTGTAGTATACCCCGACAATAACCGCAATTCCGGCGCGAGTGATAGAAACAAAGCTGATGGATTGGCACCAGGCAACCGCACAGGAAGCCGCGATGTACAGGCCTCAGACAGGACCCGCTCCAATGTGCGAGGAACTTCTGCTGATGGTAGCCGCAATAGGGATGCACTCCGCCCAGCCAATAGCACCAACCGCGCAGGAAGTTCCACAACACGTCCTGCCTCAAGCAACAGAGGTGTGAGTACAGCACGTCCTGCCAACACAAACACCCAACGCCCTACAAGCGGCGTTAGACAATATGGCACAGCTCCAAGGCAAAGCGCACCTGGTGCGGTGACACCTTATGGAAGGCAACAACAGCTGAACAATGCCCGAAGCAGTGGCAGCACTCCCAACAACATGGGCCGTTCTACCGCACAACCTATGCGCGGCAACTCTGCAGCACCACGCAGTGCGCAACCAAGCAGGAGTATCGCGCAGCCATCGAACAGCATGAACCGCTCCTCATCTCCTTCGATGCGCTCTTCGCCAAGCATGAGCAGCCCAAGCCGCATGAGTAGCCCAAGTCCGAGCCGTATGAGCAGTCCAAGCTCTAGCCCGAGCAGAAGCATGGGTGGTTCTTCACCTTCGCGCAGTTCGGGAGGTAGCCGCCGCTAGGAATTATTGAATAGGTAAATTCTTTTTGATGGAAAAGTTCACGATCATAGCTGGTTTGCTATGTATTGCAGGGACAGTCACGGCTCAAAGCGAGGCTGATGTCCAACGATACACCAACCT
>DAIOTP010000050.1:0-16863 GCA_036751905.1 Cryomorphaceae bacterium | reverse complement strand
TGTTCCTCCCGGCACAGCGCGCTTCGGCGCCATGGGAGGAGCATTCACTGCGCTGGGCGGCGATATGTCAGCCATTCATGTGAACCCGGCGTCCATAGGTGTGTTTCGCTTTACTGAATTGAGCTTTACCCCATCTATTGAAACCAAGACCATACGCACCGAGCTCAATGGCAGTGCGAGCACGGGATTCACCAATGGATTTGCCGTTGGCAATGCCGGCTTGGTTTTGGTGAGTCCTACCCAGAATCCTTTTTGGCGAAGTGTCAACGTTGGATTTACAGTGAATAGATTGAACACCTTCAACGATGAATTGAGAGTCCAAGGAACGGTGCCGCTAGACCGCTCGCTCATGCAGAGCTTCCTTACTGAGGCCACAGGCGCATTGCCCAGCGCATTGGGAAATTTTGGTGCCGGGCTGGCTTTCGATACATTTGTTATCGATCAACTCAACGGTGACCCCAACCAAACCAACTATGTAGGAATCGTTCAGTCGGGCGACATGAACCAAAGCCAAACAGTAACAAGGTCGGGCAGAATGAATGAATTCGCCATCAGCGTAGGTGGCAATTATGACGACCGCTTGTTCATCGGTGGAAAATTTGGAATTGTATCGAGTTACTATGAAGTGCGCAATGAAATAACCGAAAGCCCTACCATACCTGCTGCTACCGATTTGGTGCGCTACCGTTACCGTGATGATCTCATCGTAGAGGGTTTTGGTGTGAATGTGAGCGCCGGTTTCATATACCGTTTTGAAAATGGCTTGCGCGTGGGTGGTTCTATCCAAACGCCCACGAGCTTAAGATTACAGGACCGCTATCGCGCCAGCATCACCAACACATTGCGCAACCCTGACGAAGTACTTCAAGAAACTTCACCCGATGATTTTTTGAATTACAGAGTCCGCACCCCATGGCGATATACTGCCGGTGTAGCCGGAGTAATCCAAGGCAAAGCCATTTTAAGTGCCCAATATGAGTATGTCAACTTTCCTGGTGCGGAGATGCGTTCACCTGACCGCCGTTCGACTTGCGCTTTTTGCCAGGATGTCAACGACATAGTTCGGGCTGAATTTCGGGGTCAGCACGTACTGAGGGGCGGTATAGAATTCCGGATGACCAAAGCCCTTATGGCCCGTGGAGGAGCAGCCTTTTTTACCAATGAAATTCCGATCAACGAAGCAAGTATTGCAGGCAGGCCATCAAGACTTCAACTCAGTGGAGGCGTGGGTTACCGCCAGGCAGCATGGAACCTTGACTTGACCTATATCCATGGCAACCTCAATGAGCCCTACAGGGTGAGCAGCGCCGGATTTGTACAAGAACTCAACAACACCTTTGGCGTAGTGAGCCTTACCCTTGGCTTCAGGCTTTAAATTGCTTTACGGTATCCATTTGATATGGCTAAAGTCGGGTTTGCGCTTTTCGAGAAATGCATTTCTTCCCTCCTTGGCCTCTTCCGTCATGTAGGCAAGTCGGGTGGCCTCACCGGCAAAAACCTGCTGCCCAACCATACCATCGTCGGTAAGGTTAAAGGCAAATTTCAACATCTTAATAGAAGTAGGCGATTTGGCCAGTATTTCCTGTGCCCATTGAAAGGCTGTGTCTTCCAGCTCGCTGTGGGGAACTACGGCGTTCACCATACCCATATCAAAGGCTTCCTGGGCAGAATAATTCCTTCCGAGAAAGAAAATTTCGCGGGCGCGTTTTTGGCCCACCATTTTTGCCAAATAGGCTGAGCCATAACCTCCATCAAAGCTTGTTACGTCGGCATCGGTTTGTTTGAATATGGCGTGCTCCTTGCTCGCGAGGGTCATATCGGCAACCACATGAAGGCTATGCCCACCGCCTACGGCCCAGCCGGGTACCACAGCAATGACCACCTTGGGCATAAAGCGCATAAGACGCTGCACCTCAAGAATATTGAGCCGGGGCATGCCACTCTCGTCCACATATCCCTGATGACCACGGGCCCGCTGGTCGCCACCACTGCAGAAAGCGTATACTCCATCCTTTGGCGAAGGCCCCTCCCCGCTGAGGAGCACAACCCCTATTGAGGTGTCCTCCCTTGCATCAAGAAATGCATCATAGAGCTCCGCAACCGTTTTGGGCCGGAAGGCATTGCGCACCTCGGGACGGTTAAAAGCGATGCGCGCCACCCCGCAGCATTTGCGGTAAGTAATATCCTCATAAATTTTGGCATTTTTCCAATCTGGCTTCTTCATCTGTTCTACTTTACTTTAAACAATGGTTAGCGTCCAGGATTTTAAGTCCTAAAGCAAGGAGCAGAACTATATAGGCCGTGCTCCATTTGCAATTTTTGACACAATGTGGGTCCGAAGATACGACCCGAAAGAGAATTATCCGGAAGAACAATGGTGTCACATTGAGGCGATATCTGGAATTTAACTTTCACTTCATACACTATTTTCCGAAAGCTTTGTACTTTGCGGCAAATACTGATCATTGAAACCACTTCTACTTATCGCGCTAATGATTCCGTGTATAGCGCTGGCCAGCAATGAAAATGACCCCGCTGGTGCGCGTGCCGCCGGCATGGGAAATGCCGCCCTGGGCTTTACAGATATTTGGAGTTTTTACCACAATCAGGCTGGTCTTGCCTACATCGATGGCTTTACAGCAGGGGCATTTTATGAAAATCGCTTCCTTGTAAAAGGAATGAGCTTTCAAGGTTTCGCCGCTGCAATGCCTCTGGGAGAAAATGGAGTGGTATCACTCGGCTACAGTGGTTTTGGATTTTCCGTATACCAGGAGGACAAAGTTGGGGCCGCATATGCCATGAAGCTTGCGCGAAACTTCAGTGCCGGCGTGAGGCTCAATTACCACTCTACACGGATTACCGCCGAAAATTATGGCCGCACGAGCAATGTGACAGCCGAATTCGGAGTGCAAATCAAAGCTTCCAAAAATGTAACGGTGAGCAGTCACCTCTACAATCCCACCCGGGCACGACTCAATGACTTTAACGATGAACGCCTGCCCACCGTACTTCGCCTGGGTGCTGCTTATCAGATAAGTGATGATGTAATGGCTGCCATTGAGGTAGAAAAAGACATTGAGCAAAAACCCTCTTTCAGGGCCGGAGTGGAATACCACCCCATTGACATACTCTACCTGCGCCTGGGCACTTCCACAACTCCGCAAATGTTCAGTTTTGGATTGGGATTTGAATTCAGCAATTTCAGGTTCGACCTGGCAGGCACCTACCACAGCCTGCTGGGATACACTCCCCAAGTGAGTTTAACTTATTTGCCTCAAGCGAGATGAGAATCATCGCACTCATTGCATTGTTGACTTGCCTGAGCTGGTCGGTATATGGACAGCGTGACCGCAGTGATCCAGCCATGCGCGCTTCCCTGCTCGAACAGCGCATTGAGCAAATTGCTGAAGCAGCCGAAAACGAGAACCTGGACTTCAATACGCTCTTTGAGCAGCTCTCCATTTACCTTGATTTTCCGCTCAATCTGAACACCGCTGATGTAGATGAGCTTTTCACCCTTGCCTTGCTGACCAATTTTCAAATAGGCCAGTTTATTGATTACCGCAAGGAATATGGTCCCTTGTTCTCGGTCTACGAGTTGCCACGCATCAATGGTTGGACCACCGAACTTGCAGAACTTATCTCTCCATTTGTAACGGTACTTCCCGACAAAGAGCGCGAAAAGCTCACTTTTCAAAAGCTCAGCAGCTACGGCAAGCACGAAATCGTGATACGCTGGCAGCGCGTACTGGAAGAACAGCTCGGCTACTCCCCTATTGATGAGGAGGAATTGCTTGCAAATCCAAACAGGCGCTATTTGGGTTCACCTGACAGGTTATTCTTTCGTTACCGATACCGCTATAGTGACCGCATAAGCTTCGGCTATACAGGCGAAAAGGATGCCGGGGAGGAGTTTTTTCGCGGAAGCAATCCCAATGGATTTGACTTCAATTCGGCACATATATTTTTGAAAGATTTCGGCGTTGTAAAGAATCTCGCTTTAGGCGATTATCAGGCCCAATTTGGTCAAGGCCTTACCTTCTGGTCGGGTTTGGCTTTTAACCGTAAAGATGCATTTGCCACGAGCACTGCCAACCTCGGAGGCGGGCTGAGGCCCTATACTTCGATCAACGAAAACTTGTTTTTGCGGGGTGCTGCCACTACCTTACAAACAGGGCACCTGAAGGTCACTGCTTTTTATTCAGGCAAAGGAATTGACGCCACAGTGGTGCAACAAACGCAGAACGACAGCCTTGCTGATTTCGAATCGGCAACACTCGTAAGCGCATTTCAGGAAAGTGGGCTACACCGCACCCCGCGCGAAATCCAAAACCGAAGGGCTATTTTCCAGAGGCACTTTGGAGGCAACATTGACTTCACCAAGAACAATTTTCACGTGGGTGTAACGGGTGTATACATGGACATTGATGCCAATCTCAACCCGGCGGCCCGGGAATACACCATCTTCCGATTTGATGGCAACCGAAATTCGACCATAGGCGTGGACTACGCCTGGCGTGTTCGTAATTTCTTCGCGTATGGTGAAACGGCCAGGAGCATGAATGGAGGTATGGCAACAATAAATGGATTGAACATCAACATGAATCCCCGCTTGTCGGTCAACATCACCCAACGATATTACGCCCCTGATTTTCAGCCAATAGCTGCGGTAGCATTTGGTGAGGGCAGTCAGGTTGAAAATGAAGCCGGTGTGTACATGGGGGTCGAGTTTAGGCCTTTCGGCAAATGGATTGTCAATGCTTTTGTAGACCAATTTCGCTTTCCATGGCTGCGTTTCCAAACCGATGGCCCTTCCACAGGATATGACATTTTTGGACAAATCGATTACAATCCCAACAGCCGCACCAACGTATACTTTCGCTACCGCGAACGACTTCGGCAAATAAATACCCGGGAAGAGGTGGAAACCATACGTTTTCTCGTGCCCAACTTACGCCGCAACTACAGGCTGAATTACGTGCAAAGGATTACCAACAACCTGCGGCTCGGTTCGAGGTTTGAGTACATGGAGTTTCAACGCGGAAACGAAGAGGTATCAAGGGGTTTTGTGGTATTTCAGGACCTTTCCTACACATTTTCATCGGTGCCGGTCACGCTGACAGGCAGGTATGCATTGTTTCAGACGGATAATTTTGACTCCCGCATTTACGCCTTTGAAAATGATGTGCTCTATTTTTTCTCCATTCCGGCGTACAGTGGTCGGGGAAGCCGTACTTACCTTCTGGCCAAGTATGATATCAACCGAAATTTCGACCTTTGGGTGCGCTGGGCTCAGTTCTATTATACCGACAGGCAATTGGTTGGTACCGGACTTGAAGAAATTGATGGCAATACCCGCACAGAAGTGAAGGTGCAGGTGCGTTACAAATTTTAGTGCCCTTCAGTGAAGGTGGGTACTTGCTCAGTATGCCTTTAGGCTGATGTCCAAGCTCGCCGCACTGTGCGTGAGGGCGCCCATGGAGAGAAAATCAACCCCGCAGGCTGCATATTGCCGCGCAGTTTCGATGGTAATGCCGCCGCTCGCCTCGGTTTCGTAAAGGCCATCAATGCGTTGTACGGCAAGCTTCAGGTCCTCAAATGAAAAATTATCAAGCATGATTCGGTCAATACCACCAACAGCAAGAATTTCATTCAACTCATTGAGATTGCGGGCCTCAATTTCCAGCTTGATGGGCAAGTGGTTGCTTTGGCGGTAGTCATTGGCAGCCTCTATGGCTTGCCTGATTCCACCGGCATAATCAATGTGGTTGTCCTTGATCATCATCATGTCGTACAAGCCGAACCTGTGGTTTACCCCGCCCCCTATCTTTACCGCCATTTTTTCGAGAAAGCGAATGCCCGGAGTGGTTTTTCTCGTATCAAGCACTTTGGTGTGAAAGCCCTCTATCTGCTCAGCCGCCTTGCGTGTGAGTGTAGCGATGCCACTCATGCGCTGCATGCAATTGAGAACGAGGCGCTCTGCTTTTAAAATGCTGCGGGCCTTGCCGTGCACGGTCATCACTACATCACCAGGTGCCACGACCGTACCATCTGTTGTGAGCACCTCAACCCTGAGCGAAGAATCGATGTAATAAATAATCTGCTGTGCTATCTCGGTCCCCGCGAGTACCCCTGCTTCTTTGATAAGAATTTTGGCCCTGCCCATAACCTGTTCAGGGACGCAAGCCATGGAAGTATGGTCGCCATCGCCAATGTCCTCTTGCACTGCAATCCTGATAAATTCATCTAAAGTCATAGGTCCTGCATCGGGCATTGCAAAGTTGCACATTTAGAACAAGGCAACTGCCGACAAAGTTTCCAATATCCGTTAAAGGGATACGAACTCACTCAAACATCTCTTTCACTTTTTGAAAAAAGCTCTTTTCAGTGTGGTTGGCGTGTGGCTGTAAATTGGCGCTTTCCCTGAGCTTTTCCATGATATCGCGCTCTTCTTTGTTCAGTTGTTGAGGAGTCCAAATGTTGATGTTGATGAGCAAATCACCTTTTCCGTATGATTCGACATGGGGCAATCCTTTTCCCCTCAACCGCACCAACTTTCCACTCTGCGTACCCGGCTCAATGGTGATTTTGGCTTTACCTTCTACGAGAGGCACCTCGGCATTTCCTCCAAGGACTGCATCTACAAAACTCACATAGAGATCATAGTGTAAGTTTTGTCCATTGCGCTTGAGTTCGTGATGTTCTACTTCCTCGATGACTACGAGCAGGTCGCCGGGAACTCCTCCTGCCGGGGCTGCATTGCCTTTGCCACGTACATTGAGCTGCATACCGTCCTCTACTCCTGCTGGAATGTCGATTGAAATTACTTCTTCCTTGCGCACAAGTCCGTGCTCATCACTGCCGGCGGGACGTTTATCAATCACTTTGCCAATACCCGAACACGTAGGGCATGCCGAGGTTGTTTGCATTTGGCCAAGTATGGTATTGGCAATACGCGTGACCTGTCCCGTGCCGCGGCAAGTGCTACAGGTGGTGTAGGTTACACCTTCGGCTTGAACGAGTTTATTGACTTTTATCTTTTTGTTGACCCCATTGAGAATTTCATGGAGTTCAAGTTTCACCTTGATCCGTAGGTTGGTACCTTTAAATACCCGCTGCCTGCCGCCGCCAAAACCCCCTCCAAAATTGCCGAATCCACCACTGAAGGCACTTCCAAAGATGTCGCCGAATTGAGAGAAGATATCTTCAGCACTGTTAAATCCTCCAGCTCCACGCACGCCTTCGTGCCCAAAGCGGTCATAGCGCGCCTTTTTGTCAGGATCGCTGAGCACCTCATAGGCCTCAGCGGCTTCTTTGAACTTTTGCTCGGCCGAGGAATCGTCTGGATTTTTGTCGGGATGATACTTGATGGCCATTTTGCGGTAAGCTTTTTTGAGCTCTCCGGCATCAGCATTTCGCTGCACACCAAGTATTTCGTAGTAATCTCGTTTTGCCATGCTTTATATTGCGCTTCTTTATTGTCCTACCACCACTTTGGCATAGCGAAGTACATTGTCTTTGTAGTAATACCCTTTTTCGGCTACATCCACCACTTTTCCGACCAAGGATGGATCGGGAGCAGGTATATTGGTTATCGCTTCATGAAATTCAGTATCAAAAACTTGCTCCATCGCATTCATGGGTTTTACTCCCTTCTGCTCAAGCAGGTGCAAAAATTTCTGATGTATGAGCTTGAAGCCTTCCTTGATGCTGTCCAGATCATTGTCGTGTTCATTGCCGGCAATGGCCCTGTCAAAATCGTCCATAATGGGGAGAAATGTGCGGAGCAATTCGGATGTTACCGTTGCGCTTAGCTCAAGCTTTTCCTTCGCTGTACGCCTTCTGAAGTTTTCAAATTCGCTGTAAAGCCGAAGATATTTATCATTAAGGCTGTCACACTTTTCCTGTAAAATAGTCAGGGAATCTGAGTTATCGGACCGTTCAGCATCCAGATTATGCATGTGTTCTGCGGATGTGTCTTCACCTTCCTGAGAAGAAGGATCATTCTCATTTTGATTCACAACAACTTCTTTTTCTGTCAATTGATCTTCTTTATCCTTGCTCATAACTAAGTTTTCACTTTTCTTATTTGTTTCTTCACAATTAACGCGCCACGCCGGTTAATGTGCCATTTTGACGGGCTGTGCTTTGGCATCACACTGCATTTACAGGATCCGACTTATCCAGCACTTCTTCGGGCACGAGCAATTGTATGTTCTTGCCTTTGGCTTGCTGTATGCTCGTATTGATTTCAAATCCTACCAGCAACACGATATTGTTAAAGTAAAACCACAACATAACGACCAGAATCGAGCCTACTGAACCATACAACTTGTTGTAGCTGCCAAAACTATTCACAAACCACGCAAACAAACTCGACACAATAATCAGGCCCACCGTTGCAAATGTGGCACCTGCATTGAAAGCACTCCATTTCCCTTTGGTACCTGCTCTGTATAACAAGGAAATGCCCGTTTGAAACAATAGAACCACGATGATCCACTTGAGCACCTCGATGATGAAAACAGTAAAACTGTTGTCAATAAGTTCTATACGCCTTAAGTGACTCAATACTGGGCCGCTGAAGGCAATGAGCCCTACTCCCACAACCACGAGCAAGCTCAAAACCACCATCAAACCGAATGAAAGAACGTATTGCATCACCAAACCGTGGTCACGCGTGTCGTGATAGCTGTGGCTAAAACCATCCAATATTGCTGCGATGGCGTTGGAACTGTAAAAGAGCAGGAGCAAAAAGGAGAGGCTGATCAGCGTTTGCTGCTTTCGGTTGATCAAGTCATCCAACGTATGCTCCATCAATTCAAAGGCATCATGAGGCAACACCAGGGAGATGTTGTGCATAAGGTTTTCCTGAAAATTCTCAATGGGGATAAATGGGATTATACTGAGCAAAATGATCAAAAATGGCGGAATGGCCAGCATCACCTTAAAGGAAATAGCCGCAGCCCTGGTGGTAATGCGGCCTTGCTTAAGGCCTTCGAAGAAGAAGCCCAAAACCTGATACAGATTCAGGCCCTCAAAGCCGGGCAAAACAATTTTGCGCGATACAAAGGTAGCCTTACGCCATACTTTCGAAATCAATATACGTTGATGCCAACGATCAATAAAGCCCATGCCTGGTTTGCAATGGGGGCAAATTTAGGCAAATTCGCGGAGGGCGGAAGCCATATGGGTGTCAGAGCCCTTTCACCAGATCATCGAGGGCCAAATGCAAACTTGTGCCGCGCAAATTCTTGGCTATGATTTTACCATCGGCATCAATAAGTACGCTGTACGGAATACTGCGCACGCCATATATGCTCGCTGATTCACTTTGCCAGCCGCCGAGGTCACTTACGTGGTACTTCCAGGCCAGCTTGTCTTGTTCAATGGCTTTTAACCACGCATCTTTGCTTTTATCGAGGCTTACACTGTATATTTCAAAGCCCTTTGCATTTTTGAATTTGGCTTTGCTGTACTTCTCATAGGCATTTACCACATTGGGATTCTCCCTGCGACAGGGTCCGCACCAGCTTGCCCAGAAGTCGATCAAAACTACTTTGCCTCTCAATGATGACAGCTTGAGCACTTTGCCATCCGGGCTGGCAAATGACAATTCCGGAGCTACATCTCCTACGTTTAACCCTACATTCTCATTTTGCTCCTTGCCAAAATGTGGTTTCACTCCCTCATGGTCGATCACATCAATGCACACAAAAGCGCAAAGCATGGTGGAGAGGATGGCTATGGATAAATACCGAAAAGTTTTCATGGCTGTTGATAATAATGTCATTCAATGAACAAATACAATACCAAATTATGCAATTCTACGGATATCTGCACCTATTCGGTTCAAACGTTCGTCAATGTGCTGATAGCCCCGGTCAATTTGTTCTATGTTGTGGATGGTGCTCTTGCCTTCGGCACTCATTGCTGCAATGAGCAGTGATACCCCTGCCCTGATATCGGGTGAGGTCATGGAGATACCCCGCAAAGCCACCTGACGGTCAAGTCCGATTACGGTGGCGCGGTGCGGGTCGCACAATATGATTTGCGCGCCCATATCAATGAGCTTATCGACAAAAAACAGACGGCTTTCAAACATCTTTTGGTGTATCAAGACCGACCCCTTGGCTTGTGTGGCCACAACGAGTACAATGCTCAGCAAATCAGGAGTAAAACCTGGCCAAGGATGATCACTGATCGTCATGATAGAGCCATCAATGTAACTTTCAATTTCGTACCGATCTTGTGAAGGAATATAGATATCATCTCCTCGCAACTCCATTTGAATGCCGAGCCTACGGAATGTTTCCGGAATGATGCCAAGCATGGGGTAGTTCACATTCTTGATGGTAATTTCGCTTTGGGTCATTGCAGCAAGCCCGATAAAGCTGCCTACTTCAATCATATCAGGGAGTACGGTGTGGGTACAACCTCCGAGGTATTTTACCCCTTCAATTTCTACAAGGTTAGAGCCGGCACCTTTTATTTTGGCGCCCATGCTGTTGAGCATTTTACAGAGCTGCTGCAAATAAGGCTCGCAGGCGGCATTGTAAATGGTGGTTTTGCCTTCGGCCATCACCGCTGCCATAATGATATTGGCAGTTCCGGTTACTGAAGGCTCATCAAGGTGCATGTAGAGGCCTTTTAGGTTTTTTGCCTCTACTTTGTAGAAGTGATCACCTGGATCGAATGTAAACTCAGCACCAAGTTTTTGGAATCCTATAAAGTGGGTATCCAATCGGCGGCGGCCAATTTTATCACCGCCG
The DNA here is from genome assembly GCA_036751905.1 of Cryomorphaceae bacterium. GTDB lineage: Bacteria > Bacteroidota > Bacteroidia > Flavobacteriales_D > Cryomorphaceae > T3Sed10-241. The sequence continues at coordinate 6,091 of DAIOTP010000050.1, read as the reverse complement.
GGTTTAGGAATGTAGCCTTTGCCAAAGCGTGCCAGCAGTGGGCCTACAATCATGACCGAACCACGCAAACTGCCGCCCTTTTTCTTGAACTGATCGCTGTGCAGGTACTCAATGTCCACCTCTTTTGCCGTAAAGGCATACCGTTCCGGGCCCAATTTTTCAACCTCCACGCCAAGGTCGCCGAGCAAATCGATGAGCTTGTTTACATCGACGATGTTTGGAACGTTATTGATTTCCACCCGTTCGGGAGTCAAAAGCACTGCACAGAGTATTTGTAATACTTCGTTTTTGGCGCCTTGCGGCACCAATTCACCCTTGAGGCGTTTGCCGCCAATTATTTCAAATGATCCCATGAATGATTTTAATTGCGCTTTTTGCGAATTTTTTTCTTCGGTCTGGTGTTTTTCCTGGCCCGCTGAGGAGCTACATTCTGCGAAGGGTGCGCGCTGGCGCCCAGCTGCTGCATGATGCGGCCGGTACTGGCAAGCTGCTCCTCCGGATTGTCCAATATCAATTTTCCTTTCGACAATATTTTTAAATCGTTGGCAATACCCTCATCTTTTGCACTGTTTTCGGCCCATACGATGTAAAATCGCTTCATGATGTTGGCGATGCCAATGGCCATTTGCTTCTGCTTTTCGGCATCTTCTTCAAGGCAAGCATCTTGCACCATTCGCTCCACCAATTTGCCGTAATGGCCAAAACGGATATCGCTTTGGGAATAGGACATTTGCTTGGGCTTGGTTTGGAAGGTGGAGGGCTCAGGCTTGGGATAAGGCGAATCCACATCGAGTTGAAAATTTGACATGATGTGCACGTGGTCCCAAAGCTTGTGCTTAAAATCGTCGGTATCGCGCAGCATGGGGAATAGATTGCCCATGGTGGCGATGATGGCGCGCACACAGCGGTTGCGCTGTTCGCGGTCCTCTATGGTGAGCGAATGGTCGACCATGTTGTGGATGCTGCGTCCGTATTCAGGGAGCACCAAATCAGGTCTGGCACTGTTGTAAGATATCTTCATTGTTAGCTATTCGTATTGATAAAGAAGGCTCTTGCATGGTTGCAAAACCTACTTACAGGCCAAAAGTACACAATCTCGAAGGATGGAGCCTCTTCAGGACAAGATTCGCAATTTGGCATATTTCAGAAGGAGTTGTTTCTGACCAACGGATGGGAAAAATACCGTAGCCTTCTCATTGGGCACTGCTCCCTCGATTGTGAGCACTTTGCCCTTTCCAAATTTTTCGTGTTCCACTTGCATCCCCACTACAATTTGCCCTGACAGGCCCCCGGATGGAGCGGGTATGGCGGAGGCTTGTGAAACCCTCTTGAGCTGCTTGCCACCAGCGCCCGTAGGGGCGGCTTGGGGTGTTGGGGTGTGCTGCGGGCTGGGATTGGCCGACTTTGGGCGCGCTGCATAGCGGTTGGCGAACGGATTGCTGAACGAGCTTCCCCATGGGGCATCTTCAAATGTATCGCCCCGCTCGTCCCAGGGCTTGTTGATTTTGCCTTCCGGCAAATCGAGATACTCCTGAGCCACTTCCTCAATAAAACGACTGGGCTCGCAGTGGTTGAGCTGCCCATACCGGTATCGGCTCATGGCGTAGCTCAACACAGCGCGGCGCTCAGCACGCGTGAGTGCCACATAGAAAAGGCGTCGCTCTTCCTCCAATTCACTGCGCTCACCAAGTGCCATTTGCGAGGGAAATAGATTTTCCTCAAGTCCTACAATGTACACATAAGGAAACTCCAAGCCCTTGCTGGAATGAATGGTCATGAGGTTCACCTTGTTGTCGTCGTCGTCCTGCTGATCGGCGTCGGTGAGCAGGGCTACGTCCACAAGGAAGTCTGCCAGCTTTGGTTTTTCGCCTTCCTGTCGGTTGGTCTCGTTTTCCGTAAATTCGCGTATACCTCCGAGCAATTCCTGCACATTTTCGTAGCGGCTCAATCCCTCCGGGCTTTTATCAGCATAAAGCTCGCGCAAAAGGCCGGTTGATTTGGCAATGTGTTCGGCCATACTTGCAGCATCGAGTTTTTCCATGTCGGCACGAAAGCTCTTGATCATGGTGGCAAAGTCGTCGAGCTTCTTCTTGGTTCCGGAGTTTACATCGAGCCCTGGCAGCTGCACAGTGCACAATTCCCACAGGCTCACCTTCGACACGTCAGCGGCAACCGACATTTTTTCAAGGGTGGTTTTGCCAATACCACGGGCCGGATAATTGATCACGCGCTTGAATGCTTCTTCGTCATTTGGGTTGGCCGCTAATCGGAAGTAAGCAAGGATGTCCTTTACCTCCTTGCGCTGATAAAATGACAAGCCTCCGAAAATGCGGTAGGGTATGTTCAATTTGCGCAGGCCTTCCTCCATGGAGCGGCTTTGGGAATTGGTGCGGTACAATATGGCGAACGACTTGTAGCTCTCGCTGGTATTGGCCTGTGTTTGGAATATATCGTTAGCGACAAAGAGCCCCTCATCATTGTCGCTCAGCGACCGAGATACCTTTATTAAATCCCCTTCCACATTGTCCGTCCACACTTCCTTTTTTATCTGGTCGCGGTTGTTGGCGATGATGCTGTTGGCAGCAGCCACTATATTCTTGGTGCTGCGGTAATTCTGCTCCAGCTTGAAAAGCTGGTAGTCAGGATAATCCTTTCGGAAATTGAGGATATTCTGTATGTTGGCACCCCTAAAGCCATATATACTTTGCGCATCGTCGCCCACCACGCACAAATTTTCATTGAGGGCAGCAAGCTTCTTTACAATGAGGTACTGGCTAAAGTTGGTATCCTGATACTCGTCGACCATGATGTACTTGAACTTATGCTGGTACTTGTGGAGGGTTTCTGGAAAATCACGCAGCAGCACATTGGTTTTGTACAAGAGGTCATCGAAGTCCATGGCCGATGATTTAAACAGGCGCATGTTGTATTCCATATATATCTCTGCCATTTTTGGCTTTCCGCTGCTTTCATCATCGGCGGTTATTTCGGGATGTTGGGCATATGCCTTGGCCGATATGAGGTTGTTCTTAGCCGATGAAATGCGGCTCAGCACGTTCGATGGCTTGTATATCTTATCATCCAACCCTTTTTCCTTGAGGATGGTCTTGATCAGGTTCTTGCTATCGGCGGTATCATAAATGGTGAAATTCGAAGGGTAGTTGAGCTTCTCTGATTCTACCCGGAGTATTCGCGCAAAAATACTGTGGAAAGTACCCATCCATAAATTGCGCGCCTCGGCACTGCCAATGAGGTGACCGATGCGTTCTTTCATTTCACGCGCAGCCTTGTTCGTAAACGTAAGGGAAAGTATGTTGAATGGATCAACACCTTGTTGTATGAGGTGGGCTATTCGGTAAGTCAATACGCGGGTTTTGCCCGATCCGGCCCCTGCAATAACCATGCTCGGACCCTCTATACATTTCACTGCCGCTCGCTGGGCCTCGTTGAGTTCGTTGAGGTAATTCATCCTCGCAAAATTACAATTTCTCGTCGGGGCAGGCATTGATTTTTCATTTACACCCTATGGATTTGAGATGGCCTTACACAGACCTGCTTGCCCGCTCTTGCAGTTCTGCTCTGATTGTTTCCATTTTTCGCGAAAGCAAAAACGCGAAGAAGCCAATCCCACATAAATGCAAGACGGGTTTCTTCGCGAGAGAGCGGTAGTGCGCGTCCCTATATTGCAGGAGGTGCGCAATGCACATTATTGCTTGTACTGTCCGAGTATGTTGACCGTGGTGCCAGCTGAAGTTGAACTTACGGTACCCTGTTGCACATTGATGAGGTACTCTGTTTCGTTGTAAACTACCCCCAGCACATCATTGTAGGTACCGCTTTGGGTAACCGATACATTGGTGTACTGCGTGATGGAAGTACCATTGGCAATGGCTGAAGACAACTCTTCTTTCGTGGTGATGTCGGTCCATGCTGATTCAGGCAAGGAGTACATTAATGTTTGATCGTCAACGGCTACAATGGCATTTGTGCTCGAGTTGTTTGTCCACTTTAAGCCAAATGCAGCCAAACCAACACCATCAGCTCCGGCTACCCTGGTCCAAGTAAAGTCTTGGGCAGCTGAAAGCTCAGTAGAAGCAGCGATTACATTTACATTGAATGTTTGTGATGCGGTCTGTCCTATGCCATCTGTCACCGTAAAGGTATAGGTTGTGGTACCTACGTTGCTGCCAGAACCAGCGAACATTATACCGTCTACATAGAGTCCATTCTCTGAATTGGAAATTGAGTAAGGAAGGTCATAACCTTCATTGGTTTGAGGCAGTGGACTTACCGCATTGGCTCCATTTACTGATACACTGAAGGTGGAAAGGTTGGTTTCGCCACGTCGGGCATCCCACTCAAATGCCACTGTTGATCCTTGGGTAATGGTAATGTCACCACCATCTGAGTTTGAATTGACTTCGGTAACGTCGAGACGTGGACCAACTGCCGTGCTGTCGTCATCATCAGAACAAGCGGTTGTGAACACCGTGAGGATACCAAACAACCCCAGGGTGAATAAATTTCTGTTTTTCATGCTATATTTTTGTAAAATGGTTGGCGGTGAATTCCGCCTTCGCAAAGCCAAGGCAAATTTGAATCCGCATGGCATGAAGCTCTGCTACACGGCGAATAAATCATGGTCCCAAATTTCAACTCATTTAATCTCTGATGCTTGCATATTGTCAATCGAAAGAGACTTTTGAATGGCCGAATCGTTTCTTCGGCAAGCAATTGCCCAAAGTGTGGAGAATGTACCCCGTATGGACAATGACGAATGGAATTGTTGTGAAAAACCACCTTTCGGAATGGGCTCACTTGCTGCGCCGCCTCGGAAATAAGGGATCAGGGAAATATTTGAACCATCGAATTCCCCTTGGGCAGTTTTCTGCTGGGCATGAAATCTCGGAAAAGCACCGGATACCTACATTTTGTAACCGCTAAACCGTGAAAATAATTAGAATGCCCTGTTGGTTTTATCATTAATTCTCGTACATTTGCACCCCCATTTTGGGCAAGTGTTGCGTAAAAGCGGCGCTTACAAACTGATAAAGAGCAAATTTAGATTATGCCAACTATATCGCAATTAGTGCGCAAAGGCCGGGTTACAAAACCTAAAGTAAGCAAGTCGGCTGCATTAGCATCTTGCCCTCAGCGAAGGGGCGTATGTGTACGCGTGTACACCACTACACCAAAGAAACCGAACTCTGCAATGCGCAAAGTGGCGCGTGTACGACTCACCAATGGCAAAGAGGTGAATGCTTACATTGGCGGAGAAGGACATAACCTCCAAGAGCACAGCATTGTGCTGGTGCGTGGAGGAAGGGTTAAGGACCTTCCAGGAGTACGTTACCACATCGTTCGCGGTGCGCTCGATACTGCAGGTGTGGGTGGACGTACCCAACGGAGATCTAAATATGGCACCAAACGTCCAAAACCAGGCCAGGCAGCAGCTCCGGCCAAGAAAAAGAAATAATACAGCGTCATGAGAAGAAAGACCGCAAAGAAGCGCATCATCCTGCCCGATCCCAAATTCAATGAGGTACTGGTTACCAAGTTTGTGAACAACATGATGCTCCAAGGTAAGAAAAACCTCTCTTACCAAATTTTTTACGACGCCATTGAAATTGTAGATGGAAAGTCGGAGGAAGCTGGACTCGACGTTTGGAAGAGAGCCCTTACCAATGTAACGCCTGCTGTAGAAGTACGCAGCCGCCGTGTGGGTGGAGCAACCTTTCAGATTCCTCAGCCTGTTCGCGAAAACCGGAAAATGGCTATGGCCATGCAATGGCTTATTGGTTATGCCCGCAAGCGCAATGAAAAAACCATGAGTCAACGGTTGGCCAATGAAGTTTTGGCAGCAGCCCGCGAAGAAGGCGCCGCCTTTAAGAAAAAAGAAGATACACACCGAATGGCAGAGGCCAACCGCGCCTTTTCACATTTTAGGTTCTAAAAATATACAGCACCGCCTCACATTACAACAATGGCCAAAAGAGATCTTCATTATACACGCAACATTGGTATCGCAGCGCACATTGATGCCGGGAAAACCACCACCACCGAACGCATACTCTATTACGGAGGTGTGCTA
>DAIOTP010000049.1:0-20925 GCA_036751905.1 Cryomorphaceae bacterium | reverse complement strand
CCCTCTTCATCGTAAAAATACTCTCCGGTGAGAACGTCATAATTGTGTGAAATGGTTTTGTTGGTATCAGCTACCAAAGGATATGTAATCCCCTGTATTCCACCATTTTCTTTGCTCAATTGCAGCCATCCCCAGTGCGATTGTTCAGTATCGGTTGATACTGCTACAAGTTCTACATCGCGCTCTTTAAAGTCCGCAATTCTCGCTTGGAAAGCATGCAGTTCTGTTGGGCACACAAATGTAAAATCTTTGGGATAAAAGAAAAGAAGCACATACTTATTTCCAATGTATTGGTCTAGAGAAAATTTTTCCTCCATCTCCTCTCCATTGATCACCGCAGTGGCTTCAAAATGAGGGGCTTTTTTACCTACTAATACTGACATAATTTTTTGGTTTTGTTTTCGTGCTGCAAAGATACGCCATGTGCATTGCTGGCATATTGTTATTTCAATAACAAAACTCTATGCTGTTATAAGCCCCGTCATTTAAATGGCTGTTGAGAGCCACACCAGTGCCAATCCCAAGAGTATTGCGATGGTTTTGCGTACGTTGAAGCGATGGTGCTCATCTGCTTCAAAAATAATGGTGGTACTCACGTGAATAAAAATACCCACCGCTATGGACAAAAGGATGCCATACACCTCAGCGGCAGTGGCACCGGCATTTTTCATGGCTGCTTTCCCTACCCACATGCCCATAGGTGTTGCCAATGCATAGGGTATAAGCCACAAAGCAGCCTTTAATTTGGTGCCATAATGGTGGAAAAGTAGTGCCGCCAAGGCAAGGGCTTCTGGAATTTTATGCACAGCAATACCGATGAGCAGGGCTTGGGTATGGTTATGGTTGTGGTCACCACCATGCCCGTGCCCGTGAGAATGATGAAGCACTTCCATCATTTCGTCACCGGCAAGGGGCAGTCCCTCAATAAGCGAGTGAAGCAGGAGGCTGACATATATTCCAACCGGGAAGGAGACGCGTGATTTGTCGATGTGGTGGATATGGCCATGCTCGATGCCCTTAGAAAAATAATCCAGTGCAATCTGCAAGATGAAGCCAAGTAGAATATACAATCCCGCCTTCTCTCCAAGCAGGTGGTATATTTCAGGCATGAGGTGCAAAATTGCCAAAGCAAACAGATATGCGCCGCTAAATGCCAGCAACACCTTGACGTCCATAGTGATTTTGCCCTGCAAAAAAATTCCTACTCCGCCTCCAAGGACGACCGCACCTACCAGTATGAATAAATCGAGATGGTTCATTGGATTTTGCGTGCAGCAATAATTAAACGTTCAGAGCGCTTTTCGTGAAACTGCTCAAGATGATGGTTGCCAAAAATCTCAAGAATTTCAAAGCCGGCCTGCGTGAGCATACCGCATAAATGCTGTTTATCAAATGCCATAACCCTTTCCTCAAAAATGTGGCTTTCTCCGCCATCCAGCACTTCTATTTTCTTTGTGACAAATACTCCATCGAGCTTTCTTGTAATTCGAAAATCAACGTCATCTACATGAAGTTCATCCCTCTCCACGAGGTGCGCTTCCAGATAATGCACATTAAAGTAATCAATGAGCAGGCGTCCTTTGGGCTTTAGATTGAAATGGCATGCGTCAAGTACTTGCATGTTTTCAGCATTCGTATCGAAGTATCCAAAGCTGGTGAAAAGGTTCAAAATCAATCCAAAGTAGCTTTCTCTAAATGGATCGCGCATGTCGTGTACTGTGAATTTTAAATTGACATTTTCAAATGATTGCGCAGCCTGGATATTCATCGGCGAAATATCAAGCCCTTCAACCTTGTAACCAAGTTGATTCATTGTTATGCTATGCCGGCCTTTTCCGCATGCCAAATCCATGATCCAATCGCTCTTGTTCGGTTTAAAATATTTGAACAATTGCTGGATAAAGAAGGAAGCTTCTTGATCATCTCTGTGTCGATACAGCTGATGGTAGTAGGGGCTATTAAACCAGTCTTTAAACCACATTTGGAAGCAGATACCTTTTTTTCTTCGGAGAAAATGAGTCCGCAAAGGTAGATAAAACTTGCACCGATGTTAATTAACACCGCTGTATTGAAAGATTCGTAGCCAAAAACTTCAGTTGTGGAGCTTGTATTTTCTACATTTGGACAAATACTGAGCCTTGACGCAGATTCAAGAAATTTTCGACATGTATGATTCCATGGAGCGCAAAAATATTATGCTCTCCTTCAAAGGCGATATGTCCACAGATCTATTGACTTCAATATTGCAACTTATTGAAAATAAGTTAGATCGATTTGGCGAAAGCCCCAAAGTGAAAAAGCGGATGTTCAACATTATGGTGGAATGCCTCCAAAATCTTTACCATCATATCGAGCGTCCACCCCTCACGATCGATGGACATGAGCAGCCTTCCATTATCGTGATGATCGCCAAGAATTTGACCGGATATTCGATTATCACGGGCAATTATATTCTGAATGACAACGTAGATGCCCTCAAAAGTCGGTTGGAAGAGATAAACAGCATGGATGCGGAGGATGTCAAACAGCTATACAAGAATGTACTTGCCGATGGAAAGCTCTCCGACAAAGGAGGTGGAGGACTCGGCATCATTGATATAGCGCGAAAAAGTGGTGAGAAACTCGATTTTGGATTCATACCTTTCGACAATGGCAGCAGCTTCTTTAGCCTGAATGTGCAAGTAAAACAAGACTAATATATCCTTATGGACAACATCAAAATAGAAGGTTCACCAAAGACCCCTCATATCGAATTCGATAAGCAATCGGGCTTGCTGCTCATTCACGGACGCAGCATTCCAGAGAACTCGATAGACTTCTACAAGCCAGTCATTGATTGGCTTGACCAATATGCGATTGAACCAGCTGAAGAAACTGTAGTGAATGTGCAGCTCGAATATTTCAATACCAGCAGCTCAAAGTGTATCCTTGATGTTTTCAAAAAATTGGAAGCGATAAAGAAATCGGGGAAGGCGATCACCGTCAAGTGGCATTACGAAGAGGATGACGAGGATATGCTTGAAGCTGGTGAAGACTACGACGCTATCATTGACATTCCTTTTGAAATGGTGGAGCGAAGGGCGCTTTAACGTTTACCACTTGAATATACGGCGCAAGCCTCCGAATGAAGCCATTCCTGAACCACCAGGGGCAGATGCAAAGGAGTTCTCGAGAACCTTTATAAAGAAGGGGAAAATGTTAAAGAAAAGTGCCAACACCAGGAGTGTAGTCATGCCCCACAATACAAGTAAGTTGGCAAAAAAGGTATCCATGAATCTTCCAAAGAGTTGCTTGGCAGGGGCATAGAAGTGGCTGCTGAAAAAACCACTGTTGTAAGGCAATAAGTAAACAAGGTCCTTCTTTTGTATCAGCTCACCATTGAATTCAGTGATATGGTTGAGGTCATTGCGGTTGGTGGCAAATATTTCAAGCTGGTCGTTTTTGTGATTATTGAACAGCGTTTGATAGGCTTCACTTTGCTCTGAGGTGCGTGTCATGGCGAAAATTGCATTTTCTTTTTCCGCATCTGCTTTGAGATACACGCGTTTGTAATGCTCTGTAAGTGCGCTGAGGTGCTCTTTTAGCGATTCCAATAATTCTGGATTAACCCTGTCCGGATGCAAGTCATTGAGTTGAGCGAATTGTAAATTGCTGAGGAAGCGGTTCTCTTTGCCTATTTCATTGCGCAATACGGTCAATTCACGCTCAAGCTCGACATATCCGGCCTCATCATTGAGCAGTCTGCCTGCCTGTGTGGTCTTGTTTTTCAGGGTTGTGAGCCAATAGTCCTTCTTCCAGTTGGCGTATTTTTTGCGCCGCTCCAGCTCGAAGAATTCCTTTTCATAGTCATTCCACTTGTATTGGGTCACTGCCAAAGCCTCATATGCCCAGCGACTCGCCATGATATTGCCTATCCATGGCACTCCGCTCTGCGAGGCAAATATTGGATTGAGCCTGTCGAATTTTACAATGATGCCACTGAACAGCAGTTGTGGAATGATTACAATTGGAATGAGGATGTAAATGACTTTAGCGGAGTTAAAGCTTGCAGAGATGTTCAAGCCAAGCACATTTGCGAAAGCGCAAGCCGAGAAAAGTATACCCCAGTAAGGCAGTGTCATGCCCTTAATTTCGAGTATAGAATTGCCTATCCATACGAAAAGGAGCATTTGAAGGGCGGAGATCGTAAACAGGATGCTGATCTTACTCCAAAGATAGCTGCTACGGCTTAAGTTCAGAAAGGCTTCGCGGCTGCGTATTTTTTTGTCACGGATTATCTCTTCAGAGCTCACAGTGAGGCCAATGAACAATGCTACAATGACAGAAATGAAAATGTATACGGGTACATTTTCATTTTCACGAAAAATATACCCTTCGGCTGTGCCGGATGGATTGAAGAAACGCATAAAAAAGGCCAGAATCATTGCCAATGCAGGTGCTTCCAGTAGGTTGATGAGCACATACTGACGATTTGTGATTTTGGATCGGAGGTCGCGGGTCACAAATACAGCATACTGCTTGATTTTGCCGGGCAGCTTAAATGGGCTTTCGGGCAAGGGCTGTAGCTCTTCTTCGTATTTATCGTAATTTTCAAGGTTTTCACGGTAAAGCCTGTTCCACTCTTTCGGTTGAATCTTACGCTCTTGCGTGAGGTTGCCAAATTCATCTACAACCTTGGCTTCTATTATGTTAAATATTTCTTCTGTCTTGATGTTTCCGCAGCTGTTGCACTCAGCCTCTTCACTGTTTACAAAGTTCACACACTGTCGGAAGTATATTACACTGTCCACAGGGTTGCCATCGAATATGGGATAACCACCATTGTCGAGCAGGTACAGGCGGTCGAACATTTTAAAAATCTCAGCACTGGGCTGGTGTATCACCACGAAAATGAGTTTGCCCTTTAAGCTCAATTCCTTGAGCAAGTCCATAATGTTTTCACTGTCTCTGGAGGAGAGTCCCGAAGTGGGTTCGTCAAGAAAAAGTACTGCCGGTTCGCGGATCAATTCAAGGGCTATGTTGAGCCGCTTGCGCTGCCCACCGCTTATGGTTTTGTCCAGAGGGTTGCCAACGCGCAAATCGCGGGTTTCAGCAAGTCCAAGTGATATGAGCATATCATCCACAAGCAGTGATATTTCTTCATCTACTTTTTTGCCAAAGCATAGTTTGGCATTGTAAAACAGGTTCTGGAATACGGTGAGCTCTTCGATCAGGAGGTCATCCTGCGCTACATATCCTATCAACCCATCAATTTTTTTTGCTTCCCGATGTATATCGAAACCATTGAGCGATACCGTGCCTTTGTTCGGGCTGAGGTTGCCATTGAGCACATTCAGGAGTGTCGATTTTCCACAACCGCTGGCGCCCATAATACCAACAAGGTGCCCTGATTCTGCCTTTAGGTTTACATCATTCAAACCGATGTTGCCTTGCTTAAACTTGTATTCAACTCCTGTGGCGCGGAAGGTGATCTTTGGCTGGCTGTCGTCAGTCAAAAAGGTGCCTATGATATCACTGTAGTATACCGGCCGTATTTTTGGCCCGCGTATCGCGGCGCCCTGGTTGAGTACGTAAAAGCGGTCATTGACGATGGGTTGCCCACTGATGTTGTAACCCGAAGCGCTCCCCATGTATTTGATGAAATGCAAGTTTACACTTGGCAGGCGCAACACCCGGATGTATCCTTCCATGCCCACCGAAACCAGATGCTTCCCAAAAATGGCACTCGAATCAGTTTTTTCCGTGATGTACATGACATTCGGCGACATGAGTAGCTCGGTTTCATCCTCTTGTACAAAGTATTTGGCAAGCTCAAATTCCGACATGTCAAAGTTGAAGGTCGAAGCCACCGTTTGAATAAAGTCATCTTCGCTCTCGTTTACCACATCATGTGTGTAAACAAATTCGAGCAGACGGATGAGTACAATGGTTTTTTGACGCTGGGTAAGCTCTTCATTTATTTGCGTGCAAATGCGCAGCACTTTCACCGAGTTCACAGCAGTACGCTTGCGCTTCCCATCTTTTACCTCCGATATCTTTTGGTACACTTCGAGGTACTCTTCAAAGCGCCCTAAATATTCTTTTACAAGTTTATTTGGCAGGCGCTCGCGCAGAAAGGACTCAACAATTTGCTGGCCGTCAGTTTCTTCTTTTTGTGATGTATCCACCCTTGCAATGATGGCAAAGAGTTGGATAAGCGCATTTAGAATCCGTTCGCTCATGTTCGTTCAGGGGGGATAAAAAAAAACGTCTCGTATTCGAGACGCCTTTTAAATTCTTGGGTTTCTGATGGCTATCTCTCGAATCCAATCAATACTACGATACATCCGGAACTTTGTTTCAATGGATCAAGCTTGGCTTCTATTCTGCCTGACATGGTGTGGCTAAATTCGAAATCCCAGTAGGGTGCATTGCTGTGATCTATATTGGCAAACAGTACGTTGTCTTGTTCGTCATAGAGACTAAAGTGGAGCTGTTCTTTGTCCATTCCGCTAAAGCCCACGATGCGGTAACGGGCACCGCCGTAAAAGGTGGTGTAGAATTCGGCTATTTGGTCATCGAAAACCAGAGCGCGGTATGACTGCCCATCGGGTATAAAATTCTCACTCATGTAGCGATTGGCATAGTAAGCCGTGGTATCACATTGGGCATATGATATGAGGGTGCTGAGAGTCAGCACAACCGTCATAATGAGAAGGATGGCAATTCTTTTCATGTTATTGAAGTATAGCGTTGCGAAGTACATTCAACAATTCAGTGATCTCTTTTTGGACTTCGGCACTCATGGTATATGTACTTTGGCTATGGATGCGGGTTGTTTTTTGTTCGGGAATTACTTCAGGCGCTGCATAGGTGTACGTGCGACTCACCTGACTGTAAGCGGTATTGATTTTTGCTAAGGTTTGAAAAGCTTCTGATTTTTTGAAAGAATCTTCGGCGGTTGAGTTGAGCACATCAAGCAGCGTTTTCACTGATTCCTTTTGCTCCGCCAAGCGTTGTATCGAAGCTTCTACACCTTCACTTGCCGCGAGCGATGTGAGATAAGAGGCCTCTGCCCAACCACCAAGCAGCACATAGGAGGCTATATCAAAACGTTCATTTTCTTTTAGGTACTCATCGGCAGCCCGATAAAATTGCCCGCTTAGTACAAGGAGCGAATCGGCGTTGCTCACATTGGCGGCAAGCCTTTTTACCAGGTTGGCATCGATGGCGCCGATGATGCCCAAGTTGTTGGCTAGTTTGTCTACGGCTTTGTAATTGCGCAAGGCGAGTTGTCCGTCGTCATAAAGCGAGGCATAGGCCATGGTAGTGCCGTATACCCCAAGGTTCATGGCTTGTGCTGCGCGGGTTTGATACGTATCGGCTTTGCTCGGATCGTGCAAAGCAGCTCCATTGTAGGCCACATCAGCGTTGCGAATGAGCAGGGCTGTTTGCACAGGCGAGGGGATGCTGAACATTTTGCCCGACACCCCTATGAGCGTAGTCTTGTTGCTATCCAGCTCCACACTGCTTGTATCATCGCTGCTTCGCAGGCCCTGCTCTCCGCAGGAACTCAGCCATGCCGCTGCCAGCAGGCCTACAACAAGAGGTAATAAGTTGCGCGTCATCGTAATCATATTTTTTGCATCGCTTTATAGACCATGAAAGTAGGAAAAATTCCTTGCAGGGCTTTGAAAGCTTAGTTCCATATACTGCTTTGCCTGAGTCCTAGTTTCAAAAAATAAGCACTTACCAACACCACCAGCAAGCTCCAGGCAGCTTCGGTCCACTCGGCGAAGATGATTTTGCCGGAAAGGAACAACAAACCGTATACAAAACCTACGCCCGAAAGCCAGCACAGTGTCATGGCTGCCAAGCTGCTTCGGTTCTCTTTCATTTCACTACCTGGATAGTTCCATGCTCCGTCGGGCTGTACCCTTTCGCAAAAATGATCAAGTACTTCGCGCTTCTCTGGCTTGGTGAGGTATGTGGCAGCCAACCAGCATACCGTGGTAAACAGCACCGTGAAAAAAAAGCTATTCGGAAATTCCAATTCCAATATGAAATGGGAGGTGGTATAGCCAATGAAAGGAGCCAGCGTTGCGGTAATTTCACTCCATGCATTGATGCGCCACCAATACCACCTCAGTATGAGCACCATGCCCAATCCGGCACCACATTCCATTACAAACTGCCACACCCCGCTGATGCTTCCCATAAACGCAGTAACGCCCAGACCGGCTGCCATCAATAGGAGGGTAATAACTTGGGAAGACCATACATAGCTCCGCTCGCTGCGCCCTTTCATGGTGAATCGCTTGAGCACGTCGTTTACAATATAACCGGCCCCCCAGTTGAGCTGGGTGCTGATGGTGCTCAAATATGCGGCCAGAAATGCAGCGAGCAGCATACCTTTTAAGCCAGTCGGCAAAAAATCATTGATGGCACGTACATATCCTACCCGCACTTCGGCACCTTCGAGTTGCGGATACAGTACCAAAGCACAGAGTGCCACGATGATCCATGGCCAGGGCCGCAGGCAATAATGCGCCACCTGAAAGAGAAGGGTCGCGTACACTGCGCCCTTCTCACTTCGTGTGCTCATCATGCGCTGCGCCACGTAACCACCTCCACCAGGCTCTTGGCCAGGATACCATGAGCTCCACCACTGCACGCCCATGTAGGCAAAAAATGCACCCATGCTGATACTGAGCGTTTCTGCAAAATTGCCAGCATTGTTGCCACTGCCTATGGAGGGAAGAAAGTGGAAGGTGCTTTCCGGAAGGGCCATTTTGAGGCCAGCCACTCCGCCCACCTGAGGGCTGTTGAGCACCAGCACCGCAAGAATAATGGTGCCTATCATAGCAAGGCAAAACTGAAGCACATCGGTCACGGCCACGCCCCATATCCCCGAAAGGGCAGTATATGCCGCTGCCATGAGCATAAGACCCGAGAGGATAGCGTAGTTCACTGCTACGGGCAGGGCAAAAAGTTCCAGAAGGATGGTGAGCATGGCCACATTCACCCAGCCTATGATGAGTACATTCATGAGCAGTCCGAGATATATCGCCTTAAATCCCCTCAAGAAGGCCGCCGGTTTACCTCCATAGCGCAATTCTATAAGTTCTATCTCGGTGAGTACGCCTGAGCGCCGCCATAGTTTGGCAAAAAAGAAAGTGGTGAGCATACCACCAGCCAGAAAGCTCCACCAAAGCCAGTTGCCCGAAATGCCATGGGCACCGACGAGCTCTGTAACGGCCAGTGGGGTATCGGCAGCAAAAGTTGTGGCTACCATGCTGATACCTGCGATCAGCCAAGGCATGTTGCGGCCTCCAAGAAAGAAGTTTTCCATACTCTTGGTGGCTCTTTTTCTGAAAAAAAGGCCTACCAGAAGGCTGATGAGGAGAAAAGCAGCTATGATGAACCAATCAATGGGGTGCAAGGGCATGGCAACGCTCAATATTTTGTGCAAAATAGCCCTTACAAAAGGTATCCATGAGCCACGGCACACGAGTTTAACACATCACGGTGTTAAGACAGGTATTTTCAAACAATTTTCATGCCTGGTAGAATTTCCAAACAAGTGCTTTCGCAAATCTACAATTGGTATCATGCACAAGGTCAGGGCTGGATGCCGATTTGCCATGGAATCATGGCCGAAAGCATTTCAGTTTGTTAACTCATGGAAATCCCGAAAGCAATTACCTTCGCAGCGCGAGAGAAAAAAGGCCACACCCAGCATGAACACACATAAGAAAGTATTTATTGCCACTGCCGAACCCTACAGTGGCAAATCGGTGGTTGCTTTGGGTATGGTAGACATGCTCGCAGCCAAAACTGCAGGCATTGGCTATTTTAAGCCCATAATTAACCACAGCCCCGATGTGAAGCGGGATCCCCACATAGAGGCGGTCATTGATTATTTCAAATTGCCTTTGCGCTATGAAGATTGCTATGCCTACACCCGAGAACAAGCCAACTTATTGGTAGAGAATGGAAAGCAAGATGAGGTGATCGATACCATTATTGCTTCTTACAAGGCCCGTGAGGCTGAGTATGATTTTACCATCATAGAGGGCAGCGACTTCCTCGGCGCCGGGGTGGCTTTTGAATTTGATGCCAATGTGGCCGTAGCCAAGAATTTGGGCGCTCCTGTGATCATTGTTGTTTCCGGTGAGGGAAAAACTGTTGCTGAGCTCACAAATGCAGCAGTAATGGCCGTAAAAAGCTTTCAAGGACGCAAGGTCAAGGTCCTCGCTGTGCTAGCCAACAAGGTCCACGATGAGCAAATAGAAGCTGTTCACGAAGCACTGGCACATTTGTCTCTTAAAGATATTCTGCTTGCAGTTATCCCGGGCATACCTGAGCTCAGCAGCCCTACCATGGCCGATGTAAAGGAACACCTCTCGGCGGCCCTCCTTTTTGGCGAAAGCAATAACACCCTGCTTGTGAACCGCGCTGACCATTTCATTTTTGGCGCCATGCAAATTGGTAATTTTCTCGAACACCTGAAGCCCAATACACTGGTGCTCACCCCAGGCGACCGCAGCGACATTGTCATGGCAGTCCTCCAGGCGCATCTCTCCAAGAACTATCCCAAAGTGGCTGGTGTTGTGCTTACTGGAGGCTTAAAACTTCCTGCCTCAGTAAATCGCCTCATTGAAGGCCTTGATGCCACCGTACCCATACTGGCTGTAGATAGTCCAAGTTTTCAGACGGCCAACGCTGTAGCCAGTTTGCGCCCCAAAATTTCGGCTGCCAACCCCCAAAAAATCCAATGTGCCATTCAGGCATTTCGTGATTATGTGAACAAGGATGAACTGGGTCGACACATTGCCGATTTCAAGCCATCGGGTACCACTCCACGCATGTTTCAATACCAGCTTGTGAGCTGGGCACGCCGCAGCAAAAAGCATATTGTGCTGCCTGAAGGCAATGATGACCGCATACTCATCGCGGCCGACAGGCTGGTGCAACAGGATATTGTGGAAATTACCCTTCTCGGGAAAAAGTCAGAAATCATGGCTTCCATCGCGCGCCTGGGCCTGGCACTCAATGAGCAAAACTGCCATATCGAGCATCCACTCGAATCAACGAATTACGATGCTTATGTGGAGACCTTCGCCGAATTGCGCAAAGGAAAAAACACTCCTATTGAAGTAGCGCGCGACCTTATGACCGATGTAGCCTACTTTGGCACCATGATGGTGTACAAGGGCCATGCGGATGGCATGGTATCGGGTGCCATACACACCACAGCGCATACCATCAGGCCTGCCTTGCAATTTATAAAAACCAAACCAGGTACTTCATTGGTATCTTCCATATTTTTCATGTGCCTGCCCGACAGGGTCACCATCTTTGGTGATTGTGCCATCAACATCAATCCCAATGCTGAACAACTCTCTGAAATAGCCATAAGCAGTGCTGATTCGGCCCAGCGCTTTGGAATAGAGCCCAGGGTAGCCATGCTCAGCTATTCAAGTGGATCATCGGGCAGCGGGACCGACGTAGAAACCGTGCGTGAAGCTACAAACCTTGTAAGGGCCAAGCGCCCTGACTTGCTAGTGGAAGGCCCCATACAATATGATGCGGCAGTAGATCCACTCACAGGACTTCAGAAAATGCCCAACTCGCAGGTGGCAGGGCGCGCAAGTGTATTGATATTTCCCGATTTGAATACGGGCAACAACACCTACAAGGCCGTGCAACGAGAAACCGGAGCTATAGCGATAGGACCTATGCTACAAGGACTGAACAAACCCGTGAATGACCTGAGCAGGGGTTGCACGGTCGATGATGTGTTCAATACTGTACTCATTACGGCGATTCAAGCCCAATAATGGTTTAAATGTTGGTTCTAAACCTTCATTTGTGCTACCATGTCCTCAAGCGTTTGCTCCAATGGCCTGTAATCCAATCCAAGTGAGTTCCTGCTTTTGTCGGTGTTGAGCTTTATGGGGTACCCCACATTGCGCTTTACGAACTTCGCCGTGACACCCATGGTCCATCCAAGCAGGTAAAGCAGCCATTTGGGCGCTGCCTTTTTTGGAAGTTTAAAGCGCTCGCCATAACGTTGCCTCAAAAGGTTGGCAATATTCAGAAAGCTGTCACAACGCTCGGCAAGGATGTGTCGTCCTTCGGCTTTGTCATTTTCCAAAGCAAGGATGTGGGCTTTTGCTACATCGCGTACATCTACAAATCCAAAGTGCAGGTCAGGAGCACCCATGGCGAATTTGCCTCCGAGCATGTCTTTCATAAAGTTGAGGCTTTCAGAATCGGATCCCGTATCAAGGGCTGGCCCTAATACAAATGAAGGATTGATCACCACAAGTTTCCATCGCTTTTGAGCCTTGTGTATTTTCCATGCTTCCCGTTCAGCGGCTACCTTGGAGTAGGAGTAGGGTTGGTGGGTGGGTGAGCTGCTGGTGTTCCAATGTGATTCATTGAACTCACTCAGCCCTTGTTCCTTCATATCAATACCATCTCCATGCACTGCGGCTACGGAGCTGGTGAGTACTACTTTCTTGACGCTGCGGCTGGCATTGGCCGCTTCAAGTACATTGCGCGTTCCATTTACGGCAGGTTCGATGAGTTCTTTTTGCGCATTTTTGAACCGCAAGGTGAAAGGCGACGCCACGTGCAGGATCGCGTCGGCACCTTCGGCAGCGGCGTGGTAGCTCCCTTGCTTCAGCAGGTCAGCTTCCCAAAGTTCGAGTTTGCCTTTGTTGCTTTCCGCAAAATTGATGAGCGTTTTGTATTTGCTTGTCTTGCTCTTGTTGCGCACGGCGAGCCTTACCTTGTAACCGCGCTCAAGCAGCATCTGGCTAATCCATGCTCCGATGTAGCCTGTGCCGCCTGTGATTAGGATAGTTTTCATTCAATATTTTTTAAAAATTTTGCGTGCTAAGCGAAGACAGCGTGACACATGGAGGTCTTTGAAAAGACTTCATTCAGGTTTACTCTATCACTACTTTGCTTACGAGTCGCCCAGAGTTTCCTTGGTATACTGCGATATACGCCCCGCTGGCCAATGTACTCACATCTATTGTGAGCTGGTTGCTCTGCACCAGTTGTTGCTGTACCAATTTGCCGTAAAGGTCATACATAAGCAATGTTCCTCCTGTCTCAGGCAAACTAAAGCGCAGCTCAGTTTGAGCGGGGTTAGGCCATGCCAGTAGCTTGCCAGGCTTGGATTCAAAGGCCGTGGAGGCCACCGTTCCGCATGGACTGGCCACACTGTTGAAATAATTGCGCGCAGCAATCAGGGCTGGTACAATGCATAGCACATGGGTAGCAGTAGCTGAGAGGCTTATGGCTTGTACATCCGTGGCGCCTTTGGCCAGCATGCTGTCTCTTGCAACAACGCTGTTTTCAAAAGGCACTTGCTCATCACCGTTGCAGTAGTACAACCGCATGGGTATTTGGGGAGCCCAGTCGTAATTGTCATTGTCTCTTAGGGCTTTCCAAATGGGGTGGTTGTCATTGGAGGCCATGTTGGCAAGTACGGTGTCTACAAGTAAGTCGGGCAGCGATTGGGGCAGCAAGTCGTTTACCACGCTCATGTCGTATTCGTTTTGCATGCCATCAAAGTAGGGCAGCACAATCTCGTGGTAAGGACTTTGGATGATGTCGCTGAGCTCGTTGTAAATGGTACCATAGGCAAGTTCATAGCTTTTCAGCAAATAAACCACATAACCAGGATTGGTGTAAGGCTCACCACTCAGCAGCACTTCAGCCTGCGAACCTGACATGTTGTAAGGCCCGCTGCACGGGGCACCGGCTTTGATGCCCATTTCTTCCAAAAGGCCATTGTCTTGGGCATATTTGATGGTGGCCATGCTGGCATGGCCGCCTTGTGAATATCCAGTGATGAAAAGTTCACCATTGTGGTGTATGTCACCCATACTTTCTATAAACTCTTTGGTGGCAAAGTACATATCGACCGAGGCAGTGGCCTGTGATTGGGCATGCACATAAGGATGTAGGCCTGGATTGACACCAAGGCCCAGGTAATCGGGTGCGCAAGATATGTAGCCCTGACCCGCAAATACTTTAGGGGCTTGGGATTCCATGTTGTTGGCCGAAGGCACATCTTGCTTGCGCAATACCGTGCCATGACAATACATGATCATACCATGCACATCACAGTTGTCTGATTTTGGAATGCCTACAGCACCCGAGGCAATGGTAGGCTCACCATGTACATCGACCGTGTTGTATGTAATCTTATAATAATCAATAGCATTTACTGCGCTGAACACGAAAGGTACCCCAAGTAAGCCTTCCGAGACACTTTCAATGAATTCAGTGCTCACCAAATATTCATTCTGTGCGTAAGCAGCCTTTCCGGCAAAAAACAGGGCGACCAAGGCCGCGAAAGCGGTACGTAAAAAGTTTCTCATCATGGTATTTGTTTTTCTCAGGTGATTTCCTCGGGCTCTAAAGTACAATTCTCCCATGATTTCTACCTTTGTCTGTGCCTAAATTACTCGCCATAGACTACGGAGCCAAGCGTTGCGGCATTGCCGAAACAGACGATTTGCAAATCATTGCATCCGCGCTGGCTACCGTATCCACGCCTGAACTTATGGGCTATCTCGGGCGTTACTTTTCAGCCAATGACGTGAGCACCCTCCTTGTGGGTTTGCCGGTAAGGGCAAGCGGAGAGCTCTCTGATATAGAAAGTGAAATCTCCGCTTTCATTGCTAAGTTTGCAAAAGCTTATCCGAGTATTGAAGTGGAACGAATCAATGAAATGTACAGCTCCAGCATGGCCCTGCAGTCTATGATTGAAGCGGGTGCACGAAAGAGTCAACGGCGCAACAAAGAAGGAACCATAGACCGCGTGGCCGCAACCATACTGTTACAAAACTACCTTGAACAAAAACGAAACCGCAAAAAATGAGCGACGAAAAAGAAAAGAAAGATGCCAGCTTCGGCAAAAGAATTGAAGAACAATACCTGAAGGACCGCAAGGTGTTTCTTTGGGGTCAAGTCGACGACAAAAGTGCACGCCACGTGGTGGACCGCCTCATGCTCCTCGAAGCCATGGATCCCGGCAAGGAGATCACATTTGTAATCAACAGTCCTGGTGGATACGTCACTTCTGGCTTCGCTATTTATGATACCATCAAGGCCATGAGCAGTCCAGTATCTACCGTTTGCCTTGGGCTTGCAGCGAGCATGGGGAGTATTTTGCTCTCCGCCGGCGAAAAAGGTCGACGTTTTATTTACCCGCATGCCAAGGTCATGATCCACCAACCCAGTGGAGGAGCCCGCGGACAAAGCAGTGACATTGAAATTCAGGCAACTGAAATTTTAAAAACCAAGGAACTTGGTGCCCGTATTCTTGCCGAAAACTGTGGCCAAACCTTTGAAAAAATAATGAAAGACTTCAACCGCGATTACTGGATGAACGCCCAGGAGAGTGTCGCCTACGGAATTGTGGACGGAGTTATTTAAATCAACTTGATTCAATAGCATGTTGGGCCGCGCCGCAGACGCGGCCCAACCATTTGTTGACTTCCATGGAGTTCCGCTTTACATATAGCTTGCACACGATTTTCTTCTTGCTGTCCATGGCGCTGTTGCTGTCAGGCTGCAATGATGACGATGCCTGTGATAGAGGCCCCATTGAAGCCAACAATTTTGAAACATTGTTTGGTTGCAGCAATACAGCCTTTGACATGGGCGTTGCCCTTGAAAACGATTTTACACTCATCAGCAGCCAAGAGCAATTCGATGATGAGGTTACCGGATTTTGTAGGCCGGAGTTGGATTATGCATCGGTTGATTTGATTATTGGCCGCACCGTTCTCAACCGTGGATTTCAATCGGTCAGCTATACGTACAACAGGGCTTGCCCCACCCGAAGGTATGAATTGAGGGTATTGTTCACGCTAACCGATGAAGTGGTGAGTCCCACGGTGACCTACCATGTGGCAGTTCCTAAAATTGCTGAGACGGAAGCGGTAGACGTGCGCATTGAAGTACGCTAAACACCATGCTCGTCTTCATTTTTGGGAAAATCAACGTACACCAGGTTTCCAGTTTGCGCACTCAAAAGCCGCCAATCATCGAATTGAAAATCAATACGTGCTATTCCAGAGGTTGGCAAATTGTCTGGCCCCTCGCCGCATAGGTAGTGTATGATGTCGGTAAAGCCCGGATTGTGCCCGAATATCATTGCCGACCTGTATGCCTGATCAATTTGGCCAACAGCAGTCAGAATGGCGTTGATGGAAGGTAAATACAAACCTCTGACCTCCAAAATTTTCGACAATGGATAGCCCAAAGCCTTGGCCATAATATGGGCTGTGCTTATGGCCCGGTTGGCCGGGCTGCTCAGAAGAATATCCACACTTTCACCGCGTTGTACAAACCGATCGGCCATCAGAGGCATATCACGTTGACCACGTGAATTCAGCGGACGGTCAAAATCGCTTAGACCGCTGTGGTCCCAACTCGACTTCGCATGGCGATGGATGTAAAGGGTTTTGGATGTGCTCATTTTCGAAAGTATTTATGGATATTGCCTGGATATTCTTAGGCAGAAAGGTATGGTTTTACAGCAAATTGGCTTGCGTCATGCAGTTTCTTTTTCGCAAATTCGCAACCGCTCAATACCACACAAACTGGCAACAAGACGGTCACGACCGCGTTTAGAACCCATGAATTTTACAAATCTCAGTTCATTTTTGCGTTGCGCAGCTGCGGTTGTGCTGCTCTCTATCACTTTTACTGCCGGTGCACAACGTGGCGACTGGTACAACCTGAGTCCATCTGAGGATGGCATTCCGGGAGCATCAGTCAACAAGGCACTAACATTGATCAAAGGCGATGTGATCTTGCGCCCTGTCCTCGTGGCAGTAATTGATGATGGTGTGGACATCAAGCACCCCGATTTCGAAGGACGCATTTGGATCAATCCTGGCGAAGTGGCCAATGATGGCATTGACAATGACAAAAATGGCTTCATCGACGACATCCATGGATGGAATTTCCTTGGCAATGCCCAAGGGGAAGTCATCAAACAGGAAAATTTGGAAGTTACCCGGCAGCTGCGCAATTTGAAGACTCGTTTTGATGATGTTGATCCTTCATCACTGCGCGGGGCCGACAAAAAGGCATACCGGGAATACCAGAATTTGCAGCAGCGTTATGATGAGCTTACCTCAGATTTGGAAGATGAATTCGCGCAGTTTAGTCAAATCACCGCCTTGTACAGTGGCGCCTTGGCTTTTGCAAAGGAGCGTACAGGCAGTACAGATCTGACCATGCAGCAAATCATGGAGCATCAAACTCAAGATGACGACGAACGCCAGGTATTCGAATTCTTGGTGATGGCCGAGCTTCAGGGAGTACGCCGCATGATTGAGGAAGGAAGCACCTACTTTGATTCAGCACTGAACTATCACTACAATCTAGAATATGATCCGCGCCATCTTGTAAACACCCAGATCGGGAAGGGCTATGGCAACAACCTGGTGGATGCCGCCAATCCGGATCACGGCACCCATGTGGCTGGCATCATTGCCGCCATCCGCGGCAATGGCATGGGTGTAGATGGCATTGCTCCCAATGCCATCATCATTCCCGTAAGGGCCGTACCTGATGGCGATGAGCGTGATGAGGACATTGCAGCTGCAATACGCTATGCCGTTGATGCCGGTGCCAAGGTGATCAACATGAGTTTTGGAAAGGAATTAAGTCCGGACAAAGCGCTTGTAAAAGCAGCGGCCCTGTACGCATTGGAAAAAGATGTGCTCCTTGTGCATGCCGCTGGCAATGATTTTAGCAACAATGACAAAGAGCCCAATTACCCTGATGGCACAATGGGCAAAAGGAAATCACTCAACAATTGGATTACAGTAGGAGCGATCAACCAAAACCCCGAAGAAGGCTTGCTTGCCGAATTTTCAAACTACGGCAAGAGGAAGGTAGATATCCTGGCCCCGGGCGTTGATATACTCAGCCTTGAGCCTGGTGGTGGCGTTGTTGAGCAAAGTGGCACCAGTATGGCAGCCCCTGTCGTAGCGGGAGTGGCGGCCCTCATACGAGGCGTGAATCCTGCACTCTCCGCCAAAGAAGTGAAAGACATCCTGATCAAAAGTGCCCAAAGCCACGCTGACGCACCTGTGTATTTTGAAGATGGCAAAAGCCTCCCGCTGAAGAAGGTTGTGCGCAATCCGGCTGTGGTCGATGCGCATGCTGCATTGAAAATGGCATTGGGCCAGTAGAGGCGCGTTTGCGCCCCTACACGGCCCAATGATCCTATGTGCTGCCTTTGGGCGACTTAATTCTCTTTGGCTTTCATGTCCATAAACTTGTCCACAAGGCCAGGAATTTTTTCAATCACGGCGCTGAAGCCCTTGGCATTGGCGGCCGGGATGAATTGAATCTGATCACCGCGGGTTACGAGAAAGCCAACAGGGCCTATGCCCATACCAGCTCCCGCGCCTGTGCCATGGCCTTCGCCTTTGCCTTGCTTAGGAGCGTCGCCTTTGCCTTCACCACCAGCGGCTCCGAAGCCCATGCCAATGGACATGACGGGTACGCAAGTGAATTCGCCCAAGGTAAACTGTGTGCCGATGATGGTATCGGTCTTTGCTTCTGATTTGAGAAACTCGGTGACTTTGCCAACGAGATCTTCCACATGTGTGTCCATAATTTGAAGAGTTAAGGATTAAAAATTTGTTTTTTCTGGTTTTCACTTGCCGCGCAAAAATGCCCAGAGCATGCGCCCAAGTGAGTTTTGTACTTCCAGCACAAGAACTTCCTCGCCCTGAAAGGTAATTGCTATATCACGCCCACTCCACCTGCCAACCCACCAGGCCAGCGGGTAAAAAAGGCCATTGCGTTCGGGTGATCCCATGTCGAGCAGCAGCGTGAACTCCCTGATTTGAAAGCTGCGCAATACGGCCCACATACTTCGCATGGATACCTGAGGCTTGTAGCGTTTGCCTCGCCGCGGGCCCGCTTTGGAAACAATGCCTTTTCCAGATCCCTCAACAATGTGCTCCTGCCCATTGTCCTGCTCGGATTTGTTTCGGAAAGCTGCTCTTGCCGCAATGGCTATCGCATCTCAGCTAAACCGCAAGCCAAGCACGCGCAGGTCAAGCCAAATGCTGTCATCTCTGTAGCACACCCGGCCGCTGCCGAGGTGAAACAGCCTTACCGTAGTCGCTTCTTTTCTGCTGTCAATGCGCGCACTGAATGGCGCAAGCAAGAGGTAAACAAGCATTACGGTCAGCACGCCGATGAGTATCCAGCCGATCATAATTCACACGATAAATGTAGCTCACGGTCTGCGCCAAAAAGCTGATTTTTGTCAGTTTCAAATAATTTTTTAAATATGATATACAGTGACTTATCTCGGAGGAAAGCACATGATGACTTCCTGTTGTGCCCACCTCTTTTCATTCCGATGCCAGAAGTATCTTTCGGCATCAACTTGATCATTGCCTGCATCATCTTTGCAAAGATCAAAGCGGTGTTCGGGCGAATTGGTGCTGCTGAATGTAATGCGGATTGTGCACTTCGAAGAATTTACGTCTCCGTGAGCCGGAACAAGGGCTTCACTTACCGCTCCGTTTTGGAAAAACTGCAAAGCAATGTAAGTCGAATCTTCTCCTTGTATTTCCTCCATGAAGTAGGTGGGTATGCCATACAGGTCGTAAAAGGTGAAGCCGCGCCTGCCCTCCTGCCATGGGCCAACTGCCACAGATACAGCTCCATTGATGTACTTGTGGTAGAGCGTGTCATGGTTTTGTGTGGTACAATCAAAATGGCTTTGTGCTGCGCTGCAGTGCACTGCAGTAAGCTGAGCAATAGCGAATAGATTCAAAGTCCAAAAGTTCATCACTAGCTTTTTATCACCACTTACAAAAGTTGGGCCATGAGGAATTTTCCAGGCGTATGCGCAGCCTTCACGACCGCTGCGGGCACTATGATGTTGCTCCGGTGTTGATCAGTTTTCAAGCCATAAGCCATCACAGCATGTTACCTTCGCAGCGTGGATACCTATTTTACAGAAGTACTGCTGCCCCTGGCCCTTCCCAATACCTTTACCTACCGCCTCCCCACCAACATGGAGGCTTATCTTCAGGTGGGAATGCGTGTTGTGGTGCCTTTCGGCAAAAAGCTCATGACCGGCATCGCTGCATCTATACACAAGCAGCCTCCGCAGGGGTATACTGCGCGCTACATCGACACTTTGCTCGATGACTATCCTGTGGTTACCAAGCACCAACTCCAATTTTGGGAGTGGATGTCCACCTATTACATGTGCCATCAGGGTGAGGTTTTGCTGGCTGCATTGCCAGTGGGCTTGCGCTTGAGCAGCGAGAGTCAGTACATCATCAATCCCGCCTTTGACGGCGATCTCGGCAACTGGTCTGACCGGGAGCGCGCGCTCATCGAAGTCCTTGCCCTGCGTGAAGTGATGACCCCCGATGAAGTGGCCGAGTTTCTCGGGATCAAAACTGTGCAACCGGTGTTGAAAAAACTGCTCGAAGCTGGTGTAGTGCTTGTTATGGAAGACCTTAAGGAGCGTTACCGTCCGAAAATTGAAACCTATGTACGCCTGAGCCCCGGTTGCAATGACGAGGAAGGGCTCAAAAGTGCATTTGCCAGGCTCGAACGCGCAGCACGACAGCTTGATGTACTCATGCATTTTGTGCAGTTGAGTGCGCGATACAGTGACAGTCCACGCGAAGTGAAGCGCAGCATTTTGCAAAAGCACGCCAATTGCAGCTCCAGCATTGTGAAGCAAATTGCCGATAAAGGCATTTTTGAGCTCTACGAGCAAGAGGTGGACCGTATACCCCACACTGCCCGCGACCCCAGTGCCCGCCTTGAGCTCAGCACCGCCCAGCAGCGCTGCGTAGAGGGCATACAGGATGCCTTTCGGCAAAAGGAGGTGTGCTTATTGCAGGGCATTAC
>DAIOTP010000048.1:0-21117 GCA_036751905.1 Cryomorphaceae bacterium | reverse complement strand
TGGGCGCACGGCGACCAACCTTCAGTTTCTGGCAGGATCTGATTATTTGGTAGCCAACAACAGCTACGCTTTCCGGGCTGCTACCAATCCCAACTATGGGCTCTACTTCAATTCAACTGCCTTGCAATACGAATTCAGGAATTCGGCGGCAGCACCAATTCTCGCGGTAGATGCCGCCAACGGGCGTTTCCGCAGCGACCTGCAATTCGACCCTGCCAACAGCTTGAGGGTAGCTGCCGGAAATTGGGCTGTGCGCTCAGCCAGTGCTCCCAATTCAGGTATATTCTTCGGTCCGACCGACATCGAAATTCGCAGCGTGAGTGGCGCAAAAGTGATGGAGATCAATGCAACCACTGGTGCCACCGTCTTCTCCAGCACCGTCAATGCGCTTGGAGGCAGCTCCACGTAGTGGAACCAAGCCTTTGGCTGGGGCAACCACGCCACAGCAGGGTACATCAGTTCTGAAACTGACCCTAAAATTTCTGCAAGTCTTAATTCGGGCAGTGTACCCCGATGGACAGGTTCCGTGCTGAGCAACTCGGCAATCACCGCAAGCACTTCGAGCGCAACCATTGCAGGTGTGCCAAGCTCCATTGGTATCGTTGGTTCACCCGTAGGCAATTTGTTGCTCCTTGAAAACCCTGGAGGAGCCAGTACATTTCAAACCAATGAATCAGCCATTGGTTTCTCCAAAGGATTTGTAAACCGCGGTAAAATAGGCACTTCAGGCGACAACCTGAGCATTGACGCGGTAGGAAGCCTTGCGATCAGAACAGGCGGCAGTGTAGAACGCATTCGCGTAAACAATGACGGAATGGTAGGCATCCGAACCTCCAATCCCTCGCACCGCTTGCACATCAACTCCCTTGCCAACGAGGGCGCCCTCAGGGTGCAGGTCAATGGCGCTACACGACTGCTTGTTTCAGCAAATGAAGGTGTAAACATTGGAACGGCCAATGATCACGCTCCAGCACGCAGCCTCTATGTCGATAACTCCATACTTGTAAACCGAACCACGCCAGTAACCGGATACCGCCTCGCTGTGCGCGGAAAAGCCATATGCGAAGAGGTCAAGGTGCAACTCGCCTCCAGCTGGCCCGATTATGTGTTTGCCGATGGGTATGGCCTCATGCCACTTGATGAACTCAGCGGTTTTATCAGCACACACAAGCACCTGCCCGGATTGCCCAGTGCACATGATGTGCATACGGCTGAAGGAATCGAATTGGGTGAAATGCAAAGACTCACAGTCGAAAAAGTAGAGGAACTAACCCTTTACTTGCTCGAGCAAAACAAAATGATCAAGGATCAACAGAGCATGATCCAGGAATTGCGCAACGAAATCAATGCGCTAAAACAAGACCGCAAGTAATCCGTGATTCAAATCTAAAGCACAGAAATCATGTATTACTCAAAGCAGAAAAAAATTGCCCAAAGCCCCATGGGCCTTGGCATAACAGCAAGGATGGCCTTACTGTTGCTTGGGGTATCGATGCTGCTGACTTCACAAATGCAGGCGCAACGTCTATTTCAAACAACGGTTGCCCCTCAACTCAATGAAGAACAGCAAGGATACCTGCGCACCATTGTCGATATGCCTACAGTGGTCGATATAGAATTCATCGACGTCAATCTCAGTGTATTGCAAAGTGAATCATTCCTGATACCCGTCTACAACCAATCCTATTGGGTGGACAAACGCAGGGATGGCAGTGATTATGGCTCAGCCAGGTCATGGGTAGGTGATATGTATGACCTCGATTATGGACAGGTGAACATCGCCTATGACGCTGAAATGATGGTAGCAAATATCGGCGTTGATGATATGCTCTTTTCCATACATCCACTTGGTGGTGGCGTACATGTGCTTGCCACTATGGACTTGGACCAGGAAGAGACCTGTAAGGCCACCGACGACAAGGATCGGATTCAAATGCCTGAGCAACCCGATGTGCGCAAAACCTTCACAGATCCGGATATCATTCAGAATCGCGCGAGCGGTGAGGACGGCAAGGCTACAGGTGATTGCAAAATCAGGGTGTTGGTAGCCTTCACCAATGCTGCAAGGTTGGCCAGGGCCAATATTTTGCTCGATATATTGAACGAAGTAAACATGGCCAACACCGGTTACAACAACAGCGGCGCCTTGATGCAAATAGAGCTGGCAGTGATGTACCAAACCGATTATGTGGAAGCTGGCGCCACCCTTGATGACCACCTGTGCAGGTTTCGATCTACTGAAACTGTCAACGTACCCATATTCAGCCCATGCGGGGGTTATATGAATGAAGTCCACAGCCTAAGATCCTTATGGAGGGCTGACCAGTGCGCACTGATTACTACTGGAGGTGGGGGTTTGGCATATTTGACACTCAGCTATGACCGCCAATTCTCAGTAACGGGTATCGATAATTTCAATGCATTTACCTTCCAGCATGAACTGGCCCACAATGCTTTATGCACACACGCAGTCAATCAGTCTGAGCAAGCTGGCAGCTCACCGTATGCAGGCTATGGCAACACTTCAGGCTGCTTCAGAACAGTGATGGCCTACCAGGATGCTTGTGGCACAAACCCATGTTCACGACAAAACATCTTTTCGGCTAATCTGGTAGATTGGTCATGCGGCGGTCTAACACGCCGACGCGGTACCTCCAATGCACGAAACACGGATCGCCTCAACCTTTCGAGAAACACCATCCGAAATTATGAAACGACATCGGCCAATCCAACATTCAGTGGCTCGTACAGCTGGAACACCCGAGAATTTGTATCATTTGTGGGCACCAGCACAGTGACCTATGCCAGCGCCAGCAATGAATTCATTATGCAAAACAATTCTGAAGGGCACTTCCGCGCCAGCAATTCAGTAACCCTTGGCACCGGTTTTTGGGCGAAGGCAGGAAGCACATTTACAGCCTACCTTGAAAACTGCACAGCCAGTGATCCACCTGCGGGCGATGCTGCTTACTACCATGAAGATGACGAAGAAGAGTATGTATCCCCTGTTGAAACTTCCTTCAAGTTGGCAGTATTCCCCAATCCCTTCAGAGCCAATTCTACCCTTGTCCTTGATCTCGAGCAGGACACAGATGTGGAAATAACCCTGAATGATGTGCTTGGAAAGCGAATTCAGCTTATTCAGAGTGAAATCCACATGGTTGCCGGCAGTTACCCGTTTCAAATCAATGGCAATGACTTGCCCGGTGGAATGTACTTCATTCAAGCACGCATCAATGACCGACTGGAAACACTAAAGTTGATCAGGCAACATTGATTGCTGGCTTGGGTTTGCTATAAACGTGAAAGCCCGTCGATCAAACGACGGGCTTTATATTTTACATGGCCTTGCCAGATGCTCAATTTCCAAAAGCGAAGGGCCGCAAAGCGGCCCTTGGTGATGAAGCATATTGCGGCGCGAAAATGACTCAGACGCTTTGATGTAGTATCACCTCAAAGCGTACCGGGCCCTGATCAACGTCCTGCTTTTTCCTTTTCCTTCTTGAGCATAAGCTTCAACCGGTCAAAAGCCTGCTGCGCTGCCGATACAAAGCTATCCGCTTCCTGCTCCACAAAAATATCACGACCAGGCAGGAATACCCGAACATCCACTTTCTTATATCCTTGCGGAGTTTGATTAAGGTCTTTCATATAAATATCAGCATTGACAATGCGGTCATTGTACTTCACCAATTTGTCAAAAATCTCTTCTATTTGCCGAATCAATTCCGGGCTTGCGCTGAAGTTCACAGGCTCTATGGTCTTTTCCATAAATGTTGTATTTGCAGTTAAGTGGGTGCACCTACCAAGTGTATGTGTTATCCCCAAGTTGTGACGAAGTTAAGAAAGCATTCATGTAAAAAAGAATGACAAAAGTCATTTTAGGCTTTTTTTGAAATTTAAGCACACGCGCTTTCCGCCTCCAGCGATGCCTTTAAATACAAACAATTGTATATTTTTACGTCAAGCGTATTTTTATGAAAATCCATGATGAAATTGTCGCGTTTACGGAGCACCTGCACAGCACTGAGGCCCAGACAATCATTGTACTTCACGGGCTGATTTCTTCGCTTCCGCAAATGGAATTGCGCAAACGCTTTGGCCTGCCATTCTACTATGCCAGGTCCTGGATATGCTACCTGAATCCTCTCAAAAAAGGCGGCGTAGAATTGTGCTTCCTTCGCGGCATAGCATTGAGCAATGACCACGGCCTCCTTTCGGCAAATGGACGCAAGCAGGTTGCAGGTATTTTTTGCGAAAGCGCAGAAAACTTGCCTCTGGAAGCGATCCATATGAGCCTGCAAGAGGCACTGGCACTCGACAAAGAAGTGCCTTACAAACACCCCGGTAAAAGATAAATCAGATTTATTGCAGGCCCATACGCCGGCCTGTCCCCTCTTGGGCAGGAGGTGGTGTGGCCCCTTTGAAATTGCGGATGCGGTAACTCAATGATACCATCACATAGCGCTGAAGCACTGCTGTTTCTACGTCTTCAACGAAAGTTGCAGTAATGTTCCTCGTCACACTGTTGTTTTGAGCAAGCAAGTCGTAGCCCGTAAGCCTCAACTCCAGCGATTCATCCTTGAGGAAGCGGTAGCCCAGGCCCGCGTTCCAGAGCAAGAATTCCTGGTCAAGGGCGCCGAGGCCGCGAAAAATATTGTAATTCCAATCGGTGCTGAGCACCCAGCGCCCAAGAGGACTGAATACACCACCCACATTGAAGCGGTAGGTTTGAAAGTCGAAATTTTGTGAAGGATCGATATCGTTCAGCGCCCAGTTAAGGCCGGCGTCCATGCCTACCTTGAAATCAATCTTCTCGCTGATGTTTGATCCAAGCAGAAATCCGGTGCTCAGGCTGGTGTTGTCAACGGTATTGTCTACCCCATTGATCTGTCCCGGAATGCTGTTGTGGTTGATCGTGGCGTTCACATTGAGGTTGCTTTTGAGTACGTCCAATGGGAAGCCATAGTTAGAGAAGATGCGCACATTGTAGAAACCATCCAGGTTTACTGGGCGCGTAATCTGCCCACCAGCGGGCAGCACAAATCCGTTGCCGAGCATGGTGTCCTGCTGCACCAGAAAAGTGGCATTGCTGATGCGGTTGAGCTCTGTGGACGCTGTTGCGAAGACGAAAAAGTTGGTGCCTTTCTCAGCGTTGGTGAAGTTATAGCGGGTAAAAAAGCGGTGCCCAAAACCCTGCTCCAGATCGAAGTTACCCACATTGACTTGAAAAGGATTGCTGTTGTCAATCACCGTATTGAGTTGTGTGATTCCTGGCAAATTGGCTGAAGCGCGGTACAGCATAAACAGGCTTGCCTTGTTCTGAAAAGTTTTGCGGAACAGCGCGAATGGCAACAGGTTGCGGTAAGTGCGCTGGTTGCTAAATTCCGCAGGAAAACGCTGCTCATTGTCGTTCTCCACATACTCAAAGTTGAGGCCCAGCACGCCAAAACTGCCCTTTCCAGCATTGAGCCGGATACGGCTGCGCACATTGTGCGTGATGAAGGTGCTTTGAAAATTATTGCTCAGCACACTGTCTACCAACACATAATCATTGCTGGCGTCGGGGGTGCGGGTATCCCAATCGCTCAGGCTGCGTTCCCACCGTGGTTCGTAGCCCAGCTCGAGATTCACCTTGTCATTGATGGGCTGGGTGTAAGAAAAATTGACGATGTGGCGCTCATTGTTCAGGTCGCGGCTTGCTTCCCAGTCCTCAGCGTTTTCGCTGGCATCACCCACATCGCGTTGATTGAGCAAGGTATTGCGGCCATCGGTGTTGTTCAGGCTGTTTTGAAGCGAAAGGCTAAAGGTGCGGCCTTGCTTCTCAAATTTATGCTTGTAAAGCACCTCATTGCTAAAGCTTAAGGCTTTGAATCGATCCGTATTTCGGTTTGTGCCGGCATTGAGCAGCGAGTCGCCTACAGCGGTATTGAATTGCTGAATGCTGCTGCCATCGAAATCCTGCATGCTCAGGCTGGGGCGTACCAGAATGGAGTTGCGCTTATCAAAATCATACTCAGCCCTCAGGTTGAAGCGTTGGTTGGTATTGCGGCTGCGCTCTATGGCCGACTCGCGGTATACCTGACCTTCACTGCCGCCTTGCAAAAATGTACGGCTCAAGGTATTGTCGTTGATATTTTGGGTGTTATTGAAGAGGTAACTCGCATTGATCTTGAGTTTTTCTCCATAGTTGTTGCTAAAGTTGAACCCGAGTGCTGTGGCTTCATTGATTCCATTTTGGGGCGGCACCAGAAAATCATCGGCATTGCCAGTGCCCGCGCCTGAGGAGCGGCGCCAACGGCGGGGATTGTTGATGGCATCGGTGGTGGAGCCTATGGCGCCCGCAATATCTTCAGTGGCGAAGTTGACTTGGTTCACGTTGTTGGCCAGTCCAAGTATAGACAAACGCCGATCGCCATCGAACATGTTGATGTTGCCCCCAGCCAGATAGCGGCCATCCGTGCCTGCTCCGGCAAACACTTTACCGAACTCGCCCTGACTTTTGCCCGGTTTGGTAATGATGTTGATGGTTTTGATGGTATTGCCGTCATTAAAACCCGTAAATTGCGATTGCTCACTCAATTGATCATACACCTGTATGCGGTCTACAATCTCGGCAGGTATGGTATTGAGGGCTACTTTGGGGTCGTTACCGAAAAATTCCTTGCCATCAACCAATACCCTTTGCACCCTTTCACCCTGTACGCTCACACCGCCGCCATCGGTGGTTACCCCAGGCATTTTTTCGAGCAGTTTTCCGGTGTCGGCATCGCGGTTTACCTTGAAAGCATCCGCGTTGTATATGGCAGTGTCGCCTTGGAGGGTAACCCGCTCGGCGCGGTCCTCCACTTCCAGTTGCCTGAGGGTTTGGGCATCGCGTATCATGGTTATATCCCCGAGGGCTACTTGATCACCGGCAGCGAGCTCTATTTTTTTGACAAAATCCTTATATCCCAAGTAGCTCACAACCAAAGCATACTCTCCACCAAGTACGACCTCTACAGCAAAATAACCTTCATTGTCAGTCACTGCGCCATACCACACCAGGCTATCGGCAGTATTCACAGCTTTTGCGGCAGCACCTGGCAAAGTTTGGCCCTCTGCATCAAGTACACGTCCATTCACCACAGCATTTTGCGCCTTTGCGGCAAATGCGCTGAACAGCACAAAGGCAAGCATGATGGGCGTTGAGCATTTTTTTTGCATTGCGCAAATTATCGTACGGTAAGCTAAGACCATGAATCGACGTGAAAGTTTAAATCAAAGCGTGAATCATTGGAGCCCCCAACAAGAGGAGCGCCCTGCACCCAACCATGAACCATATGTGCAGCCCTCCACGCCACGGCACATTGTCATTCCCCAAATATCTGAACTTGCAGATTCATATACTTGTCCTACATGCCAAAGTACTTAAGCCAACGCCTGCGGTTGTTGGGCCAGGCTGGCCAATAAGGCACAAATATACATGACTCGAATCAGGCCTTGCCCGTTTCTTGCTCCCCTTGCTTCGTATGCAAATATTTGTTAACATTGTTGTTCATCCTGCAAGATACAAACGAACCAACACAAACAATTTGAATTAACTCTACCCTATTGTTTATGAGATCATTATTTCGATCCATTGCAGTTGTATCCTCAACAGGATTGCTGCTCTCTACACTGACGTTAAGTGAAAGCCATGCACAACCCACTGGCTATGATGGTACGGTAGCCCAGTATTGGAATGAAGCGTGCCTAAAGGCCATCAGCCGTGATTTTGCCCGGCCTACAGTACACGCCCGCAACCTCTTCCACACCTCAATGGCCATATATGACGCATGGGCGGCATACGATCAGGCCGCTGAGCCCTACTTGCTTGGGCGCACCCTTGGCAACTATACCAGCACCTTCCATGGAGTGCAGATACCCGACGACCCCGAAGAGCTCCGCGCAGCCCGGGAGGCCGCTATCAGCTTTGCGGTATACCGCCTTGTAAGGCATCGTTTTCAAAATTCGCCAGGTGGTTTTCTCACGCTACAGGACCTCAACCAGCGCATGAACGCGCTTGGGCTTGATATCCTGAATACCTCGACCGATTACCTCAACGGCGGTGCTCCTGAGCTGGGCAATTACATTGCGCAGCAGATCATCACTTTCGGATTTACCGATGGCTCCAACGAGTCAGCCAATTTTGCCAATCAATTTTACCAACCCCTCAATCCCAACATACTTCCCGAACAAGCCGGAACCAATGGCATCCTTGATCCCAACCGCTGGCAGGCCATATCACTCTCAGTAGCCATAGACCAAAGCGGCAATTTGGTGAGTGATCCCCCCCACCTCACTCCCGAATGGGGCAATGTGCTGCCCTTTAGCATGACCGCTGCCGACAAAACTGTTAAAGAACGCGATGGGCACTTGTGGAACATATACATGGACCCGGGTGCTCCTCCCATGCTCGACACCACCGACAACGCAGGGCTCGAAGCAATTTGGAAATGGGGCTTTTGCCTTGTGAGCCTCTGGCAAAGCCACCTCGACCCCAATGACCCCACCCTTATTGATGCGTCCCCCAACAGCATCGGCAACATACAGTGGTATCCCGAAACCTTTGATGAGCACCCCCTCTTCTACGATTTGTACAATGGAGGTACGCTTGATGCCGGCCACAGCCTCAACCCCGTAACCGGCGAACCCTATGCCACGCAAGTCATAAAGCGCTCCGACTATGGGCGCGTGGTCGCCGAATTTTGGGCTGATGGGCCCAACAGCTATACCCCACCAGGCCATTGGTTTCACATTTACAACGAGATAAGACACCATGAACTTTGGGAAAACAAGTGGAATGGACAGGGACCCGAACTCGATGCATTGGAATACGATGCGAAAGCCTATTTGTCCATAGGTGGTGCCATGCACGACGCCGCAATTACAGCTTGGGGCATCAAAGGGTATTACGATTATGTAAGGCCTGTATCGGCCATTCGCTACATGTGCGAAAAAGGGCAATGTTCAAATCCGGATGCTGCCAATTACCACCCGGCGGGCATGCCGCTCATCCCGGGACTTGTAGAGCAGGTACTCCCCGGTGATCCGCTTGCCGGTGAGAACGATGAACACCTGCACAAAACAAAACTCTACACTTGGAAAGGTCCCGATTATATTGAAAATCCGCATAGTGACTACGCCGGTGTGGGGTGGATACTTGGCGAAGAATGGTGGCCATACCAAAGACCTACTTTCGTAACGCCGCCATTTGCAGGATACATTTCAGGTCACTCTACATTTTCGCGTACAGCGGCTGAAGTACTTACGCTGATGACGGGCTCGCCCTTCTTCCCGGGGGGCATGAGCAACTTCCACGCCCCAAAAGATGAATTCCTTGAATTCGAGATAGGGCCAACCGAAGATGTGTACCTGCAGTGGGCTACCTACATGGATGCCTCCGACCAATGCAGCCTCTCCCGCATTTGGGGTGGCATACACCCTCCCGCTGATGATATCCCCGGCCGGTTGATCGGTATGGAATTGGGACCTAAGGTATTTCAAAAGGCCAATACCATCTTCACCACCGACAGGCCCATTGTAGCCTCCCTTGAAATGAGCAAAACAAAGGTTGGAATTGAGGACATTGGAAGCACCTTTACCGCCACTGTACTTTACGACCGACCGATGAACGTGGCTGTAGCTCCGGCAATTTCCTTCCTCGTGAACGACCCCTTGCTGCAATCAGCACTTACGGTGACCAATGTGGGCTGGATTGATGCGCAGTCCTACCGGATTACCTATCAGGTGGAGCAAAGCAACATTGAAATGCCAAACATCATGATGCGCATTGCCAATGCGGTGGATCAGAGCGGCGAATCACAGAACGTATTTTTGCGCAGCAGGCCTTTCCGACTTGATACCAAGCGACCCGCGCTCGTACAGGCCAATGTCAACAATACCCTGCTCAATGACAGCTATGCGGCCGGCGAAGGGCTCATCATTACTTTGCAATTTACAGAGGCTTGTAACGAGGAAATTCAACCCGCTATAGATTTTGAAGCACAGACAGCGCTGGATGGCGTGCTGAGCTTCAATGCGGCAGCAAGCACCTGGATCTCTGCAACCACGTTTGAAGCTCACTTTCAACTCTCGGATACCAATGAAGAAATCAGCGGCGTGGCCATTGCGGTCAACGGGGTCGAGGACCTGGTGGGCAATAACCTATTGCCTGTAAACAATATAGTGTCATTTGACATCGACACCCGCAACCCGCTTGCATTGGAAGTGATCAGCAATACACCGATGATCAACATAGCAAGTGCCGGAGCCAATGCATTGAGCTTTACCTTAACGTTCGATAAAGCCATGGATACCAATGTGGGAAGCATCGGGGTAGGTGACGGAGTGATACCACCCAACCTACTCAGCCCCAATGGGCTTGCTACTGGCTGGGTTGACCCCTTTACCTACACCGGAGTGTACAACCAGAATCCAAGCGAAATAGAGGTATTCAACATTCCTATTGAGCTCCAAGGATTCCGCGACCTCAGCGGCAATGAACCTGCCCAAATTCAGTACCCCGATATGTTGGGGATTGATACCCGGAGACCCCTTGTGAGCAACATCAATCCAACAAATCTGCTCATTGCCGATGCCGATGTGGCCGCCGGCTTGCTCGAGGTAGAGGTACAATTCGACGAAGCGATGAATGTGGCCCAGTTGCCTCTGCTGCAGCTGACCGGCGCACCCAACATTGGCCCAAATATCAGTTACAACCCCTTTCAGAGCAATTGGCTTTCTGAAACTACATTCAAGGCCGCTTTTAACCTCAGCGATCAAAACGTAGAAATGGACAACATTGCCCTTCAGATATCCTTTGGTTCCGACCTCGCCGGCAACAACCAACAAGCCTTCACAGAACAGTTCTGGCTTGATATTGACACCAAAAATCCTGAAATATCGGCCATCTTTGCAAGTACCTACACCATTGGCGAAGGACAACTCGGTGAGGGAACGCTATCCATTTTACTCTTGTTCAACGAACCAATGAACCAAGGACTGGCGCCTGCGCTCAACTTCGAAGCAACGGAAGACCTGAGTGAAATATTCAATTTTAATGCGGTTTCATCGGCATGGCAGAATGCCTACGGATACCAAGCGGTGTATGACATTGAAGCACCACAGGCCCTCGTGGAAACTGCTGTAGACTTGCGTGTTGAGAGCGCTTTCGACCTCGCTGGCAACGAGGTGCTGCCCAATGTGGCTCCGGGGTTATTAAGCATCGAACTTGAGCCACTCAGTGCCGGTGGGTCAAACGCCCTATTTCCATTGAATGTATATCCCAACCCTATGAAAAATGGCGAGGCGCTGCGTTTGCAAAATCCAGTTGATTTGCAGCAGGTACGCATAGGTCTTTTCGCCATGGATGGCAAAAAGGTGTACGAAGTTTTTGTACCGCATTTGTATGCGGGAACCCATCAGTTTACTCCGCGTGAATTGGCCCAGGGCGTGTATCAGCTTCAGCTGAGCTCCCCAGCGTTTACGGGCAGTGCACGCATACTCGTTGTGGATTGATATACAACCACCCCGCAAGTGCGCCAGTACCAGCATCTCCGTAGGCCCTCTGGCAAAGCAATGGCCGCATGTGTGGCCCTGCTGGGCGCATACATTATCAACCTCTTGGAATCTGGTACATTACAGGCCCAGACCTATACCAATGTGGCCAGTGAATTTGGCGTAACAGCCATTCCCGGGAGCATCAATTTCGGCAGTGGGGTGAGTTTTTATGACTTCAACAACGACGGCCTCGACGACCTGAGCATTGCCATGACCAACGACAGCTGCCGGTTCTTCCTGAACACGGGCAGCGGCTTTGTGCAGCTCCCATCACTGGTTTTTGCCAATGCTGAGGGCAAATGCCTGCTCTGGGTTGATTACGATAACGATGGCGACCTTGATCTGTTCTTGACCATCAACAATGGAAGGCACATGCTTTTGCAAAATGATGGCAATTTTAACTTCACAGATGTTTCGGTCGAAGCCGGGCTGTGGCTGGGAAATGAGCTTTTCTACGGCGCCTCCTTTGGCGATTACGACCGCGACGGCTTCCTCGATTTGTAT
Source organism: Cryomorphaceae bacterium (assembly GCA_036751905.1). Lineage (GTDB taxonomy): Bacteria > Bacteroidota > Bacteroidia > Flavobacteriales_D > Cryomorphaceae > T3Sed10-241. Next base: position 9,030 of record DAIOTP010000048.1, on the reverse strand, counting down.
GTGTGCGTATATACCTTTGCAGCCGGGCCCGAACCCGGGCAAAGCGAAAACCGCTTGTACCACAACAATGGCGATGGCACCTTTACCGACGTGAGTTTTGAGGCGGGAGTGAACGATGGCATTGCCCTCTCCTTCCAAAGTGTGTGGTTTGATTATGACATGGATGGATGGCCCGATTTGTTGGTGATCAATGACCGCCTGTACGCCAACTCCCTGTATCACAACAACGGAGATGGCACCTTCAGCAATGTGGCCGCAGCCGCAGGTGTGGCATTTGCAGGTCAGGACCCCATGACGGCCAGCATCGCAGATTTCGACAACGATGGCGACCTCGACATTTACCTCACCAATACCGGGGCAGGAACTAAACTGCCGAAGCTGCTCATAAACAATGGCGATGGCACCTTCAGCGAGCAGGCTGCTGCATACCAGGTCCAAATACCCCACTGGACCTGGGGCGCTACGTGGTTTGACATGGACAATGACGGCTGGCAGGACCTGTACGTTACTACAGGCAACCCAAGCCCACTGGTACAGCAAGTAGGCAATTATGCTTTCCGCAACCAGGGCAGTGGCAGTGCATTCAACAATGCCAACATGAACTTCGGCGGTGGCAACAACGCCCAGTCATTCAGTGTGGCAAGGGGTGACATCAACAACGATGGCTATTACGACCTTGCAGTGGTGAACCGCATCCCAATCAATATGGAACTGTATCTGCACGAAGGTGCTGCCAACAATTATATCAAACTCACCTTGCATGGTACGGCCAGCAACAGCTACGGCATCGGTTCATGGATACGGGTATATGCCAATGGCCTCGTATACACGCAGTACACCCATTGCGGTGAAAACTACCTTTCGCAAAACTCACAGCACCACATTTTTGGTTTGGGCAGCGCCACCCTGGCCGACTCTGTGTCGGTAACCTACACCAGCGGACACACCGATACCTACTACAACCTGGCTGCAGGCAACCAATACCACCTCACAGAAGGCGATAGCTACCATGTGTATATTACAGCAAGCCCGGCTGCGGAAATCTGCGAGGGCGACAGCGTGCTGCTGCACGCTGGTACCCACACCGGCTACTTATGGAGTTCAGGGCTTAGCGATGCGGGTATCTATGTATCGCAATCAGGAACGTATACCGTGCAGGTGTACAATGAATACGGTGTAGTGGCTATGGACAGTATTGCCGTAGTGGTACAACCCTTGCCTGAGTTGGCGTTCATCATACAACAAGTAGGATGCGCCCAAGCCAACGATGGCAGCATTGAGGTCATCAATCTGGGAGCGGGAGGTACTGCACAGGTGGAGTGGGCCCATGGCGCATCAGGCAGCAGCCTGGACAACCTCGCTCCCGGCACCTACAGCGTAATATACACCGACCTCAACGGCTGCAGCAGCTCCGGCGAGGTGGCCATTACCGAACCTGATCCCATCGTTATCAACCTTTTTTGCGCAGGACGCCACCGATGAGCAGGGAGGCGTACTCTTCATACTGGCCGAGGGAGGGCAGCCTCCACTGCAGGTATCCATCAATGGTGTACCTGCATCGACCGGCTTTCACAGTGATTTGCAAGCGGGCCTCTACACCGTAGTTGTCACCGATGCCAATGGCTGCACCGCCCATGAAGATATCACCATTCAAGGGCCGGTCAATGTGGAAAATGCTGCAACTCCATTTGCCGTAAGGCTATACCCAAACCCCTCAGAAGGAAGCTTTACCATAATACTGCCCGAGCAGGCTCTGCATGCCGACGTGCGCATTGAAAGCCTTGAGGGCAAAACGGTGTACAGGAACAATTTCAGCGGCCAAAAAGTACTTCACTTGCAAACGGCCCTGCCTGCCGGTATGTACCTGCTCAGAATCCGTGATGGGCAGCGGCAGCATACACTGAAATTGTTCTTGCAGTAAGCTTTGCCTATGCGCACTTGCCCCCCGGTTGGCAATCTTTCACATAAGGAAAATGACCATATGATGGCGGATAAACTGTACTTTTCGGGCATGTTAAGACACATCCCGCTAGGTAGGCTTTGCATGGTGCTCGTCGCTCTGGGCTGTATGCTCACCCTTTCGGGAAATGCGGCTGCACAAGGACTGAACGCCGCGCAAATATTCGGCAATGCAGGCAGTGGCCCCAACGAGAGACAACAAGAGGAAGAGCCGGCTCAGCCCGAGCTGCCCGCCCTGGAGCGCTCCATGCGCAATGTGCAGTTGTATCTCGCCAAAATCAGGGAGATAAACCGGATTATCGATAAGCAAGGACCACTCTTTGAAATAGCGGAACTCCTCGATGATACCGAACGCATAAGCACCAACCTGAAAAGCGGCGCGCTCAACCTTGAAGAACGCATAAGCCTGAGCTACAACAGGGCTTTGATGAATTACATCACCAAGGTGGACGAACGCCTGGAAGTAACCGGAGCTGATCTACATTTGTACAGCATGCAGCTGGGCATGGCGAGGCTGCGCCTTGACAGCATCACTGCCGATCCCATGCTGCGCTCGCAGCGGGCAGTGGTGGACCTGCCCGAAGAGCAGTTACAAACCATACTCAGACTGCGCACCATTGCCAAAGATGCCGACAAAACACTGGACACCCGGCGACTCGAAATAGCGACCTATCAATCCATTATTTCAACTTACCGCACGGAACTCCTCGAGTACAAGGAAAGCCTGCTGCTGCAGCGGCGCGACCTGCAAAGGCGGCTGCTCACGAAAGAGAGCCCATACCCCTGGGAAAGCAGCGCTGAAACCGATGAAGGACCGAGCCTCGCTCAGCTGGCACTCACCACCCTCAACATCAACAAAACCATATTGCTCCGCTACATGGGCCATCAGGGCCTGCTTACCTTCGTTTTGCTCGTGCTGGTGCTGCTGCTCTATCTGTGGTTTCGATGGGTGCTGCACAAAATCAAAGCCCGCAAAGAACACGCCGATGTGATCCTGGAGAGGGCATGGTACCTGCCGAAGCATCCCATTAAGGCTGCATTTCTGGTGGTATTGGCCCTGGCCCCGTTTGTGTACCCTTCCCCACCTACGTCATTGATGAGCTTGTTGCTCTTCGTGCAGGTCGCTGTCACTGGCTTGATGTTGCCCGGCAGGATTACGGTGCACATATACGTGGTATGGTTGATCAGCTTTTTAATTTTTGCCTTGAGCACACTGAGCAATTTGTACTGGCAGGTGGCTTTGCAGGAGCGCTGGTTTCTCATGGCATTGTGCATTGCGGCATCCTTGCTCTCGCTCTACGTGATAAAGCGCTACAAGCAAGGATTCACAAGGCTGCCCTCCTATCTGTCTACCATCACATGGGTATACTTAGGTTTTCAGCTGTTGGGCTTGCTGGCACTCGCCACAGGCCGATTCAATTTGGGTAAAATGCTCAGCGTGAGCTCCACCATGAGCTTACACCATGCCATCAGCCTCCTCGTTCTCATTATTGTACTCAAAGAAGCTGTTTATCTGCAAATTGAAAGCAGTCGAGACAAGTCGGATGAGCTTACGAATTATTTCGATTTCGAAAAACTACAGCGCAAACTCCTGCAATTCTTTTTCGCTGTAAGTGCCTTTATATGGATGTACTTCTTCCTGGAGAACCTCTCGGCTTACGACCTGGTGATGGATGGGATCAGCAACTTTATGGGTAGTCCGCGCAAAGTGCTCAATGCCAACTTCAGCTATGGGGGTATCCTCACCTTCTTTATCGTGCTGTACATCAGCTATGCCTTGGCCAGCAATATCGCTTTCCTGGTGAGCATCAAGGACCAGCAATTTGCCGAAGAGCGCGAAAAACGCTTGGGTTCATTTACACTGCTCATCAAAATCGGCATTTTCTCCATTGGCTTTGTCATTGCGGTGGCCATTTCCGGCATACCTCTTGACAAGCTCGCCATTGTGCTGGGTGCCCTTTCGGTGGGTATAGGTTTTGGATTGCAAAGCATTGTGAACAACCTCGTGAGCGGCATCATCCTCGCCTTTGAGCGGCCCGTACAGCCCGGCGACCGCATGAGCGTTGGCGCCATTGAGGGGGTGGTATTGAGCATAGGGGTACGCGCCAGCAAAATACGCAATTGGGACGGCGCGGAGGTGATCATCCCCAATGGCGACTTGCTCTCACAGCCGCTCACCAACTGGACCCTTTCGGATATGCGCCGCCGTGTGGAGCTCACCATTGGCGTGGCCTATGGCAGTGATATCAACAAGGTGACGACCCTGCTCCGCAACAGCCTTGAGCACAAAGGAATATTGGAGGACCGCAGGGCGGTATTTCTCCAACAATTTGGCGACAGCAGCCTCGACTTTCGCGTACTTTTTTGGGTGCGCACTTTCGACATATGGCTCGAAATGCGCGATGCGGTAATGCGCAGCATTGCATCCGCTTTTGAGGAAAACGGCATTGAAATACCCTTTCCTCAGCGCGACATACACATCAAGCAATTTCCAGCAGTGCGCCACGAACGCGTGCGCAGCCCAAGCGAGGTGACCGCCCTGATGGAGGACGAGCAACCCGCCGCAAAAACGAGCGAAGCCCAAAGGCCGCCTGATCCCGGGCAGAAGGCCGAAACGTGATGCAATGCACCTGCCCATCAGGCAGTAGCCGGTTGCATCATGCGGCCCATAAAGAGTACCGCACCCGTGCTGTCGTCGACAATGTAAAACAAGAAGGGCCTGTCGGCTATAAAAGTTTTGGGCATGCGTGGCTCTTGCATGGCCGAACTGGTGGTCATCATCACCACGGCTGTGGCGGCTGCCGCTTCGGTGCCCTCTTCATCAATTTCAACAAAGGCCTTGTGGATCACCTCGCTGATGGCAAGGTCGGCGGTGGGGCTCATGCGGCTGAAATTGGCTGCCGTGCTGAACGCCTCCTCCATGCCCATGGCCTTGAGCTGATTCTTGAGCGATAATGGTATATCGAGTTTAAACTTGGGCAGGGCCACCTGCACTTCATGGCTGCGCGCGCGAAGGGCATTGCGCAGCGCTTCAGGGTTTATGGCAGCTTCCGCTTCTGCAAATTGGGCATTGCTGTGCGGCAACACGAGCACCATGCTGTGCATGCCACCCTCGTAGGGCAACCTCAAGGTGCTGTACGCCGCTTGCTCATTGTATCCGAAATGTTGCTTGATGTGCATAAAGCTGTGCGAAAAGGATGAGGCAGCCAAAGGATGAAAGCTGCGCTCACGTGTGAGCGCTTTGTTGAACTGGGTGGCCCACTGCCCTTTGAAGTAAATGGCATTGGTAAGCACCAGGCGGGTGTCTTCGTTCACCGCACCCTCGGGAATGAGGTTGCTGATGCGCTTTTTGGTTTGGCCTTCCACCCAGCGGTTGATGTGCCTGCGGGAGGCCTCGTGCTTGCCTTGAAAATCGAGCTGCTCTACGGGCGCATTGTAGGCCTCAGCGTTGAGCTTCATGAATGGCGCGTGCAGCTCGTAATCCGCGTCGCACCACAGTCGGTTGGCTATGTTGAGCTCTATGCGGTTGGCTGCGTCCTGCTCCAGCTTCCGCAAAAAATCGCCGTAAGCGGTGTGGTACTCCGGTGTATTCGGGCCATAATGCAGGGCTTTTTGCATTTCGTCGGCTGTGCTTCCATCGGCCCCGGCATAGGTCATGGACAGTGCGGTGGATATGCTGAAGGGTGAAAAAAACAGGTTGTCGGTGGTGCCCATGGCTATTTGCCGGTAGAGCGCAAAGGCAGCTTCATTGTTCTGTTCAGGAATGCCGGGCAGGCCGCTTTCCCCCTGCCCTGCCGGCGCAGCGGCGAGCAAAAGCATGGAAAGCGGAAGTGCGGTGGAAAGGGCAGGTAGGTGCAAGCGCATGGTGTTGATATTTGGATTGTACCAACCATCTACCAAGAAGCTTGCCATTCTTTTTTTTGCTTGGAAAATTGGCCAGGTCATCTGCGCCGAAGCGGCATGACAAAACGCTGTAATCCCTGGCTACTAGCCACCAGCGACTAGCCACTAGCCACTAGCCACTAGCGACCAACGACCAGCGACTAGCCCCTAGCGACCAGCAACCGCCACCTCCCACCCAAACCCTTACCTTTGCTCCAAAACTACCTCCATGCGCATATACCCCATCGAAACCGGCAATTTTAAACTCGACGGCGGCGCCATGTACGGCGTGGTGCCCAAAAGCATTTGGCACAAGCTCAATCCCCCCGATGCCAACAACATGTGTTCCTGGGCCATGCGTTGCCTGCTGGTGGAGTACAGTGACAGGCTCGTGCTCATCGACACCGGCATGGGCAACAAGCAGAGCGACAAATTCTTCGGCTACTATTACCTATTTGGCGAAAGCAGCCTCAAGGGAAGCATTGAGGCCCTGGGCTTTGGCATGGACCAAATCACCGATGTAGTGCTCACCCACCTGCACTTCGACCATTGCGGAGGTGCCATCAACTACAATGCATCCAAAGAGCGCTATGAGCCGGCCTTCCCAAACGCCCGCTACTGGAGCTGCAAGGAGCACTGGGCATGGGCCACCGATCCCAACCCCCGCGAAAAAGCCAGTTTCCTCAAAGAAAACATCCTGCCCATCGAGCAAAGCGGACAGCTGCACTTTGTACAACGCGAAGGGCGCTGGAGCAAAGATGAACTCTTTCCCGGGTTCCGCATTTTCTTCGCCGATGGGCATACCGAAAGCCAAATGATTCCCCACATTGCTTACCAGGGCACTACCCTTGTGTACTGCGCCGACCTCATACCCAGCGCCACACACATACCCCTGCCCTACGTGATGGGCTACGATGTGCGTCCGCTCGATACCCTTACGGAAAAAGCCATGGTACTCGAAGCCGCCGCCCGTGAAGGGCACATCCTGTTTTTTGAACATGACCTCCATACCGCTACTGCCACAGTAGAATTGACTGACAAGGGCGTTCGTATGGTGGCCTGTGGATAGTCGCTGGTCACTGGTCGCTAGTCGCTAGAGACCAGCTTCCAGAGACCAGAGACCAGAAAACAGCAACCAGCGACCAGAGACCAGCAACCAGAGACCAGTGACCAGCGACCCAAAAACGATCCCCCTCTACAACGGCATCCATTCAGCCATACACCGATTTGGCGAAAAGCCCGCTGACCAACCCCTGCTGCTCATACACGGCAGCATTGAGGACAGCCGCATCTTCCACAGCCGCAGCGGCAAAGGGTTGGCGCCTTACCTCGCCTCGCAGGGTTTCGACGTGTTCGCACCCGACCTCGCAGGGAAGGGCATGAGCCAGCCCCGCATACACAAAGGCTTTGAGCACAGCCAGCAAGATTTTATTGAGCGCGACCTCAACCTGTACCTGGCCCACATCCAGACCATACACCCGGGCAAGCGTGTAGGGCTTGTGGCCCACAGCTGGGGCGGGGTATTGCTCCTGGCATGGATGGCGCGCTACGCCCCGCTTGATGCCCTCGGGCCGGCCGTGTTTTTTGCCAGCAAGCGGCGCATTGCGGTGCGCAGCCTCAGGCGCCTCTTCATGGTCGACCTCATGTGGACCCTCGGCGGCGAAGTGGGCACAGCACTCAAGGGCTACCTCCCTGCCAAGGCCATGGGCATGGGCAGCGACAACGAGCCCGCCCAGTTTTACCGGGAGGTGAACCGCTGGGTGTACCGCAAAGATTGGGTAGGCCGCGACGGATTCGATTACCGGGCTGCTTTACAGCAAAAACAGCTGCCGCCCATCCTCTACCTCGCCGGGGCGCATGACCGCGTACTGGGCCACCCGCACGACGTGCAGCGCCTTATGCACGAGAGCGGCCAAAGCACCGCACAGTACCTCAAGCTGGGCCTCGATACCGGCTTTCGCAGAAACTACGGCCACATCGACATCCTCACCGACCCCCACTGCCCTGATGATCATTTTCCGCTGGCGGGTGGGTGGTTGAGATTTGGGCACTTAGGCAAGGCATGAAGTTTGGGAGACCCTGGGCTTGGCGGCGTTACGAATACTAAGTTATTGTAGGCAGTGTTTTTTTCAGTTTTCATCATTTCTTTTCATATCGCCGATGATTGACCTGGCTTGCACATAGTCTTGCTCAATTGGCTCTCCGAGTATTAATCTCTTTATATCATTCGGTTGTGTTGAGTACGCTTTGACTGCGTCCAAAAGCTCATCAATCAATTTTCGCCATTCCATGTATGCACTATCTTTCTTTTGAACCAAAACATCTTGATAGATTGAAGCCCAAGTGCCTCTCATTCTTTCATCCCATCTATTTTTAACGGTCGTGAAGTACATTGTATTTACATTATTGATATTCATTTCTTTTCGGATTTCATTTAAGTCTTTTCTCACGCCTCTAGAACACATTTCTGCAACGTCAAATAACAATTGGTAAACTACTAACTCAAGTGAGTCTTCAGAAAGAATACAGGAGCAGTTCTTGCAGAAAACAGGTGCCAAATATGATTTATCATCGCCCATTCTTTTTTGGATTTTTCTTGATCGATGTGCTTTCGGAATATCTACAACGCCCTGGAGTTGAATGTTTGCAGACATTTTTAAACCATATTGTTCATTGAACTTGATACAGTCTGCATTTGTTTCTGATTGAAAATGCGCATAGTCAATTCTGACATCTGGTTGCCAAAACAAGTTGTTCTCATCTTCTGTCTGAAGGTGATCTTGTGCATGAACTGCATATGCGATGACGTTAGAAAAGATAAAAATGAATGCCGTGAATTTCATAGTTCTCAACTCCTATTTTCTGTTTCTTGGTTGTTTCTGTGTGTCTCCTACATTGCCCACAACGTCAGTTCGTCCTAAACTTAGTGCAACGATCTCACCACGCCCCGGCGTGGTAAACCCCTGCTCATTGCTTCAAAACTAACCAAAAATTTCGGGCAGAGAGCTCGATCTTGAATTTTTTCCCATCATTGATCTACCAGAACTTGAGGTGTATGCCAGCGCCAAAACCTTTTAAAAAGCTCTAAAATGGCCTTTGAAGGCCATTGATTAGCTTTTGGGCATATCGGGGCCGAGTATGGTTAGGATGCGCCTGAGGTTGTAAGCTGTGAAGATGATGTAACGTTCC
>DAIOTP010000047.1:0-21174 GCA_036751905.1 Cryomorphaceae bacterium | reverse complement strand
CCAATGCCTCCAGCGATGCCGGCATTTACAACCTCAAAGGCCGCAAAGGCGCCCTGGCCATGACCGTGGATTGCAATGCCCGCTACGTGCACGCCGATCCCAAAACGGGTACAGCCATCGCCGTGGCCGAAGCTGCGCGCAACATCGTGTGCAGCGGCGGTGCGCCCTCGGCCATCACCAATTGCCTCAACTTTGGCAATCCCTACAATCCGGAGGTGTATTGGCAGTTCGTAAAGGCCATTGAAGGCATGGGCGAGGCTTGCCGCAAATTCAACACCCCCGTAACGGGCGGCAATGTGAGCTTCTACAACCAAACCGTGCGTGAAGGAGAGCCCACCATCCCGGTATTCCCGACGCCCACCATTGGGATGATCGGCATCCTGAAGGACAAAAAGAAGCGCATGACCCTCGACTTTAAGGAAAAGGGCGACCTCATTTTCATGATCGGTGAATCACAGGATGACATCAACTCCAGCGAGTATCTGGTGCGCAAACACGGTGTAAGGCTGAGCCCCGCACCCCACTTTGATCTGGAGCGGGAGTACGCTGTTCAGCAGGCAGTGCTTAAGCTCATCGACATGGGCCTGATTAACGCCGCCCACGATGTAAGCGATGGCGGCCTCTTTACCACCCTGGTAGAGATGGGCATCGCCCGCCACCTGGGCTTTGACATCACCGCCGATGCCGATGTGCGCATGGACGCCTTCCTTTTTGGCGAAAGCCAGAGCCGCATCATCGTGACCTTAGACGGGGAGCGCGAAACCCTCTTCATCGAAACCCTCAGCGAGCTGGGTGTGCCCTTCACCCTCCTGGGCCACGTAACCCGCGGCAAGATGGTGGTGGATGATCAGCACTTTGGCTTTATTGACGATGCTGCTCAGGTGTACCTGAATGCCTTGGGTGAGCGGATGGAGGGCTGAGTAGCTTGAGTGCAACCCGAGCCGAAACATTGCAAATGCTGCCGCGCAACGAGCGCTTTAGTTCTTATGCCGCGCCTTGCTATCTATCACCCGCTTCTCCATCCTGAATCCTGTATGCTCCTTTTTAACCTTGGCAGTGATTACAGTGCGTGAAGTGGAACTACTGGTACTTTCTACATAGAATTTCAGGTGGTAAGCCTTGCCTTTCTTCTTGTAATCCTTGAGGCGAACTACTTCGTGGATGTTTTCAAAAAACAGCACCGAAGGAATGGCTCCGTACAGGCAATCACCAAGCCCAGTAAGATTGCGGTCAAAGCGCCTGTCGCCGGGAAGAAAGTCGATGCGCAGAGCGGCATAGCGCTCGCAGCCTTCCATTTGCTTCGGATGCTCACGGGCTATATGTTTAAGGGAAGTGCTGTCGCTCAGCACAAAAACGACCGCATCGAGCAGCTCAGTTCTATCGAGTGATTTTTGGGCGGAAAGGCTAAAGGATAAGGCACTCAGCGTAAGTAGCAGGTATATTTTGGTTTTGGGCATGGTTGGATTTTTGGAAAAGTATTCAACAATCGTACCGGAAAATATAATATACGCATAAGCGGAGGGTTTAATCCCGGGTTGCAGGCTTTGTAATTATCAGTAAAAGCATATACCTTTGGTATACACTCAATGGGTATGAAAACGCTCTCACTCAAACTGGACGAAATGCTCTACAAGGAAACGGAAGAGTTGCTTGCCAGGATTAAAAAACCTCGGAACCGCTACATCAATGAGGCATTGAAGTACTACAATCAGCTGCAAAAGCGCAAAATGCTGGATGAAATGCTGGAAAAGGAATCAAAAATGGTAGCAGAAGAATCCATGCGCGTGCTTGCTGAATTTGAAGGATTGGAGGATGCCGGGGCATAAGCGTTTAGAGGTGTGGCTCGCCGACTTGAATCCGCGCTTTGGCACAGAGACGGGCAAAACGCGGCCTGTGCTCGTGGTACAGAGAAACGTATTGAATGCCGTACACCCATCCACCCTCATATGCCCGATAACGAGTAAGCTAACGCCGAAAAGCGAAATATTGAGGGTACGGATCCCAAAAGGCAGCACAGGCCTTGAGAAGGAAAGTGATGTAATGATAGACCAGCTAAGGGCCATTGACAATCAAAGATTACTGAGCAAGCTTGGTGTGCTGCCAAAGGATTTGGCTGAACGGGTCAGGGAAAGCCTCATCGTAGTGCTGGGATTGGATTAGTGAGGCCTTTCCTTCAGCGCTTGCTGCTCTTCCCAGCACAGCTGTAATAGCTCCACACTGCTCAATGCCATCTGCAATCTCTTGTTAAACCCTTCCAGCACCTCAACCGAAATGCCCCTGAGGTGTTACCTTTGCTCAAATCCAAAATACAGACCTTATGACCATGAACAGCACCAATTTTAAAGGAAACCCCGTGAAGCTCGCCGGCAATGTGCCCGCCAAAGGTGATACAGCCCCTGACTTTACCTACATACGCGAAGACCTCAGTGAGAAATCGCTTAAAGACCACGGCAGCAAAGTGAAAGTGATCATCGCCGTGCCCAGCATCGATACCGGCGTATGCCAAATGGAAACCCGCCAATTCAACAAACAGCTCTCCGGCCGTGATGGCGTGGTGGGCATCGTAGTGAGCAAAGACCTGCCCTTCGCCATGAAGCGCTTTTGCGCCGCTGAGGGCATCGAGAATGTAGAAGTGGCCTCTGATTTTCGCGGCAACTTCGCCTCCAACTACAACACCCTCATGACCGATGGCCCCCTCAAAGGCCTCAGCGCACGCGTGGTATTCGTGCTCGACGCCCACAACAACATCCAGCACGTGGAAATCGTGGACGACATCACCCACGAGCCCAATTACGAAGCTACGATGAAGGCAGTGGACGGCTTGCTGCAAGGGGTGTAAAAGCGCGATAGAAGTATAAAGATAAGAGAAACCGGGGCGGGGGCTTCGGTTTTTTTTATGCAGGTATACAGGTATATACGTTACAGATCGAACAGTTGAAAGCACTTTGGCACACCCTTTGTTTTTCTAAGGTCAAACATTAATAATCATAGCCATGAACTTTGAAATCACTTACCGAAATGCCAAAGAGCAAGCGAAGCAACTCATGAAGCAAGGCAATATTCCTGCATACATCCAGGCACTGCAAGACCTCCGCGACCTGCAATACCTGCGCGCCATCGGCATGCGCATGCAAAGGGCTTCCTGAAGCATGTGCGGCCTGCGCCGCTTTGTGTAAATTTGCTGTGTGGAAACTACAGCACGCATCGACAAATACCTCTGGGCGGTACGCCTGTACAAAACGCGCTCCATCGCAGCAGAGGCCCTCAAATCAGAGCAAGTGCAACTCAACGGCGCTTTCGCAAAACCCGCTGCAACGCTCAAGCCCGGCGATGAGCTCCGCGTAAAGCGCAACCCCATATGGCGGCATTACCGCGTTAAGGCGCTGCTCAAAAACCGCGTGGGAGCCAAGCTCGTGACAGATTACCTAGAGGACATCACCCCTGAAGAAGAGCTCCAAAAGCTCGAAATGATGAAGCTCATGCCCGGCTTCGACCGGGAAAAGGGTGCCGGCCGCCCCACCAAAAAAGAACGCCGTGACCTCGAAGATTTCGGTTGGTGATGTACAAGCTTGAAGCCCTAAAGCCTGATCAGCTCCCTTTGCTTTACCGGCTCGCCGAAGAGATTTGGCTGCCCACTTTCTCCCCGCTATTTTCCGAAAAGGAGCTGCAGTCACTGTACCAAGGCATGTACAATGATGATGCGCTCAAGGCCTGGATGGACCGCCCGGGCTGTACGCTCTACATCATTTATACTGCTCCCGCAAATTTGCCAAACGGACAGATCCACCGCCCTGAAGTGGCCATCGGTTACATGGGCATTGAGCACACACCCGATTCGCTCAAACTCGATAAAATTTATGTGCACCCAAGGCTTCAGGGTCAGGGAGTAGGCAGTTGGGCCGTAGAGCAGGTGATGGCTTTCGCCAAAAATGCTGGCTGTGAACGCATCACCTTGCGCGTGAACCGCCGCAATACTGCGGCAATAGCCTTTTACAATGGGAGAGGCTTCGTAATTGATGCTGAAGTTGACTATCCCGCTCCCAATGGTTTTACCTACGAGGATTATCTCATGTCCAAGAGCCTGTAACAGGCATACAGTTGGCATTCATTTTGCCGTAAGGCCCCCGTTTGCACCGCTCATAATTCAATAGAATCTCTCATCACAAGCAGTGTTAATGATGTAACTTCCAGCGTGCTCTTGCGTCTTATAAGTGAATCGTTAATATGAGTTAGTCATGAAAACTACACTGCTCTCTCTTGTACTTGTAGCCTTTGTTGCCTTTGGCGCCTCGGCCACTGAACCACAAAAGAAACTGCTCAGCAACGCCGAGCAACAAAATGAATTGATATTGAGCCCAGAACTTGAGTCGCTCTTCCTGAGCGAACGCCTCAGCGAAGCCGTTGTGAGGCCTACTTACCTGGCCGCGGAGCAAATTATATTCCGAGAACAAATCAAGCAACTTAAGGACAACAAAGGGCGTAAAAAGAATAAATCGAAATAAAACACTGGCCTTTCGCAACAAGGTTCGGTTACGTTAAAAAGAAAGAGGTCGGCGAACGCGTCGGCCTTTTTTTGTAAGGCTTGTGTTGATGCGCGGTAGGTAATGCGGTTCGCGCTAAGCAATAGGACTCAGGTGCAATTCCAGGCAAAGGTTGATGTGCTTGTACAAGATGGCTCCCATGCTTGTCAGCGCATGGAATCCGGCGTCTTGATGATATTCGGCTAGCTCGTCCCGCAAGGTGGCTACATGCCTGGCATCACTGATTACATCTTTGCGCATGGCCCGCACCAACCTGCGGAGCTGGTACCTGTTGGCACCTACACGCCTGCGCATCAGGGCGCGCTCCTCATTTTGGTATTGGGCAATGCTTTTCTCCCCGAGGTTCAGCAGTGCGTAGTCTACAAAGGCAAAGTTTTCTTTAAAAAATTGCGGCAAGTAAATGTTTTTTCGGCCTTCATAGCATTGTTGGTCAAAGTCAATGGCCCGAATGCGGTACTGCATTTGGTCAAAATCGGGAGTCATGACGATGACGAAATTGTAGGAGCGCATATCACCCAGCAAGCGGGCGAAACATCGTTCGTTGAATTTCACAAATTCCTTTGCCACGCGTATCAGGTTGTGGCTTTGCTCATCCATGTAATCCTTGAGGAATACGTCGCCGGGAATGCCGCTGATATGCTGCTCTACAAGTGTAGAGGCATCGGCGAGGTAAAACACCTTGTTGGGCGAAAGCAGCTCCTCCAATTCCAAACCGTACACACGGCTGGCATCTGCGCGCTTTACATAATAATAGTCGTGGTTGTCGTTGAGCAAGTTGCGCACTCTGACCCGAAAAGGATGTGAATTGCCGAAAAGGCAATAGTCCACCCGGTCTACAGTCAGGTGGGCCATGGTATTGTGCTCCAGATCGCTGGTAAGGTTGACATAATTGCGCAAGAGGCTCCTGTTTATTTCCTCTTGCTCAGTAGGGCTGTACATCACGGTGCGCCATAAAGTGTCCTTGCCTTTGTCGTCCAGAACAGGGAAGGAGGTGTCCCAACGCAACAGGTCGGAATAGCTAAATCCGAATTCAGCAAAGCGCTCATACCGCTTCAGGTATTTCAGCAGTTCTTCGCTGATTGGGTAAGTTGGTTTTTTGCGCGACATCATGTTCTGGTAGGCGCGGTGCAGGTCCATGGGCTCTAGCTGATTTTGCCGAAAAGGTAACAAAAGTAATGGTGGTTTTGGGGTTATGGAACCGTGAATTAATACAAAATCGAAGACTGGCATGCGCTTTGGTATCACCTGCTGTTGTATTTTAGCGCAAACTAGAAAACGAAAAAATATAATGAAACGCTTGCCACATGTCCTGATGATGTCCTTTATCCTGCTCCTTGCTTCATGCAGCAATGACGCTGTGCATGAAGGTATTGCTATAGAAGTGAACTTCAGCGAAGAGATGCTTTTTGAAGGCAGCAACACCCTGCAAATGAAAGCACTCAGCACACCTGAAGCCCTCGCAACTGCTGCGGGAACCACGCCCGATAAATTAAAGCAGGTCGTTATTTCCAAAGCTGTACTGCGCATGGCACCTGAGGCCGCCAGCACCACCGAGAGCCTGCTTCTGCAAATGGTAAGCGACAATCAGGGCATTAAAACAATGGGCACACTCAGTCCCCTCACTGATGCTGCAACCCTGCAACTCAGCCTTTCGGAAAAGCCCGACGTATTGCCATTTCTCAAAGATGCAGGCGCCACCTGGGTCCTTGACCTCAACTTGAGCGCCGACCGTGATGACGAGCTCAACGTGCTGGGCACGATAACCCTCAATGTGATTTACAAGAACTAAAATTTTCCAAACCATGAAAACACTACTCAACATTGCCATCCTCACTTTTTCTTTCGCCCTGTTTGCTTTTGCCAATCCCGACGGGGACAAAGCCGATAAGCTCGTAGGCGTATGGCAGCCCAGTGATGGACGCAGCTATGTGAAAATCGAAAAAATAGGAAATAAATTCTACGGTAAAGTGGTGTGGCTGAAGGAGCCCAACGATGAGAAGGGCAATCCAAGGGTCGATGAAAACAACCCCGACAAAAGCCTGCGCTCAACCCCGATCAAGGGCTACCGTGTGCTTAAAGATTTTGTGTACGACGAGCAGGAAGGTATTTGGAAAGATGGCACCATATACGACCCAAAAAATGGAACCACCTACAACTGCAAAATTGAACTGAAAGAGGAGAATGTTATCGAGGTGCGCGGATATGTAGGTGCCGCTGTCTTTGGGCGGACGGATACCTGGACGAGGCTGGTAAAGAAGGAGAATTGAGCTTCCTCATGGGCTCATATAGCTGATCCCGATTGTGAAATATGGGGTGTTTCTCAAGTCGTTTTCTATGAAAAATGGCTTGTCGTCGCCCCAGAACCTCAGGAAATCGCCCCCTTGATCTACATCGAAGCTGTAATTGACCCTGTAGCCGCCCTCTACTTGCAGCCAGAAGAAGCCTGTAAGTTGCCTTTGAAATGTAAACCCAACGCGCACCTCTGATCGGCGCAGCTCAACTGCATCGGCTGCGGTAAGTCCGTTGGTATTGAGTCCTTCCCCTGCATTTGCTGCAAATTCCTGCGCGAAATCGCCAAAGCTGTTCAAGCGGTAGGTGGCACCCATGGTATTCCAGCCAAAGCTTAGCAGCGACAAGCTGTTGAATCGGTAGCGCAGGGAGGCGCGTGCGGGAGCTACTGCTTCAATGCCCCACTTTTGGTTGCGGAAGGTCTGGAAGTAATATATGATGGGCACGTAATTCAAAGGTCCTCCGAGGTAGGTACGCGAAAGTCCAAATGCATACATCAAGCGGTCACTTGGCTTCCATCCATAAAGCACAGCTGCGGGCACCCGAAGTGTTCCAGGGGACTGGAATTCAAATCCGTAATCTCCATTCAATTCAAAACCGCCTTGAAACAAAAAGAAACGCTTGTCATCCAATGGTTTAAAGTAAGTAAACAGAAACGAGGAGCGCGTTAACCCATTTTGATTCAATGTTTGCGACAAGGGATGCCCGTTTGAATTTTCAATCTGATACCACTGTCGTTGTATGAGCACATTCATGTTAATCAGCCCTTTATTGCGCGACATCAGAGGAATATTGGCCGTTGCGATGAGCGCCTGGGCAGGATTGATGCGCACATCGTCACTTATGTTGGAGCCATCAACACCAGTTACATTGCCCGCAGTAAGGTCATGGGCGAGGTGGTAGTCATAGAAAAGCCCAATAAGGGTGGTAGGCGATTGCGCCAGTACTTTATTTGTGGCAAAACTGATGGCGGGAGGAGAGGCGGGCTCGAATTCCGAAAAGTCGAAGTCTTCATCCTCTTCGGAAGCAGGGGGATCTACCTGAGCAAAAGCATGAAAGGTAAATAACACCCACATCAGAACGTTCAAATAGCGTAGCAGCATCGACTTATTTTTGGGCTAAAATAAAAATTGTGGCGCATACTGGCAGGGCTGGGCACACGAACTATTTAAAATTGCAATGTAAAGGCAAGGCCCGCACTTCTGTGCTGATTTTGTGCAGACATGAAGAACGGCTTCACATCCAGCAGAACTTTACTGTACAGCCGCCTGCCGCTGATGTGTTCATTCCAAAGGTGGACAGCCTCTAAGGCTTTGGTTTCATAGCTGCTGTACAGCGGGATACTAAGCAAACACATTGCACTGCCGAGACCTGCGAGCCACCATGCAGGGTTCCCGTCGCGCAGTGATGAAGCTATTGGGATCAAAATAAAGGCCCCTCCACCAATGAGGCAGGCATTGGCCATGTCATAATGGCCTTTGGCACTGCTCATCACCTTGTACGCCTCGGGGTAACGCTCCATATGGTACACCAATTCCCGCTTGTTGAGTTCTGTGTCGCCTTTAAAAAAATGCATGCGTCGGCTGGCTTCAACCCGGATGAGCTCCCTTCCTTTTTGGGCGATCAGGGGCTTCCCGTTCACCAGGATCACCTCCATTACCAACAAAAATATGATCGTCAGTACTTTGAAGTATTTTTTATACAAATGCTGATAACGCATAAGCCCAGGCAGTTTACGGTTTATGTGGGTATGGGGTCTTCTCGGTGTGACATGCGCTGGGATATGCACAAACTTAGTACCACAAACGCCGTAAACATATAGAACCCACTTTGAAGGGTTGATTGATTCGTGGTGAGTACGTCAGCATGTGCCGTGAGCCCTTCCAACTGCCGGAGCTGCTCTGACAATATGCCTTGAAATCCGATAAATGCCATGAATATAGCTACAACCATCACATCGGCCATGCTCCACTTCCCGGTTTTAAAAACAAGGAAATTCAGAAACTTTGATTTCCGGTATTTTCTGCTGTGGAGCCATACCATGCCCGCACTCATTTTTGATAAGGGAAAAAGTACACTGAAAACAAGTACAAGTGCAGCCACTGCCATCAAATCTGCTTTCCCTTGTTCGGCCATAAGTTGTACAACTTCTAAAATGCTCTTGCTTTTAAAGAAGAGCACCTGGTCGGTGAATACCACCTGCTCGTTGAGCAAAACAAAACTCAAGCGGTCAATACGGGCATCGATTTCGATCATTGGCAGCATTACCCCCAGGTATAGACCACAGAGTCCTATACCGATGATAAAGCTGATCGTCCATTTGCAGTAATGCATACCCACGAGTAAATAAGCGATAGCAACCAGAATAAGTGCATAAATCAACCTCGTCCAAGGCAAGATCTGCATCTTTAGGTTGTTCGCTTCAACAGCTGTGATATCGAGTGCCTCACTCTTGTCAGCAGCCCTGTGCCGCAGCAATATGGCATTGTAAAGACTGTAGTCTGTTTCTGAAAAAGTTTCGTCGGCATAGCGGTCCACTTTTTCGTTCAGAAAGTTCTTTAAGTCCTTTCTGTTTTGAGGGTCTTCAAGAAATTGAAGCATTTGCTCGGCAAATGCTGGGATGTCGCGTTCCATTTGGTCAAAAATCCCAAAAAAGCTTACGCCTTCCCTGCGGATGAAGCCCATCAGACCTTTCTTATTTTCTTGTTGAAAGCGGTCTTTAAGTTCGGCAATCACCTCGGTGAGTAGCGCAACAATTTTGCGCTTCATTTCAATGCGTTCAGCAGGCCGCAAGTCAAATTCATCAATCTTTTTTGCAATGATGTGGGACGCTATGGCCTTCCATTCATCTACATTGAAAAGACCGTACTTGATGTTGGACAACTCAATGACATCCTCATGGATGCTTCTTCGGCGCTGCTCGAAGCCAAGCACTTGCACGCTTGCCCATAAAGCAATAGCCAGCAGTGTGCCAAATATCCATTTGATCCACACATGCTGGCTTTTCATTTATACCGTATTCGGAAGAAACCGGGAAGGAATTATCTCAAAATTTTGACATTGATGGCAACTGGGCCTTTGTCGCCGGGAGCTACGTCAAAACTCACACGATTCCCTTCGCTGATTTCGTCAATATGTGACTTTACGTGGGTGAATAGGCTCTCATTGGTGCCTTTCACTTTGATGAAACCATATCCCTTGCTGTGGTCGAAGAAGCTCACAGTTCCTTCTTTTATCTCTTCTTCCATTTCCTCTTTTGGTGGAATGCCTATCACAATATCATCGGCATCCACTTCGATGGCATCTTTGGGGTCGGGTGGTGAATCCACGATGTTGCCATATGCATCCACATAGGCTATCATGTCCTCAAAGCTGTCTGATCCAGACTCTTTGCGCACCTCACGTTTTTTTACTTTGTCTTCCTTTCGCTTGGCTTTCTTTTTTTCTTTTTCACGTTTATTCCAAGATTCTTGTGATCTTCCCATGCAGATTTTAAGTGTTCGTTTTTATTTGGTCTGAGGTGATGAATATACACTTTTTTCTGTGCCTGTGAAATAATTATTTATCCCTTTCAATAATTCTTTGTAGCGCGTGCGCAGGTCACACTAAACTGCTCATTAGTACCGCAGGAATGCAATACTATCCTTACCTTCGGAGTATTGATTTACCGCTGTAATGGGTCGTACAATTTTGACAGTTTTCTTGCTTTTGGCACATATTGCGCACTTTAGCCCGATGCTTAATGGCCAAAGTCTGGAGCCTTCATTGTCTTATGTGCATCTTGCGCCTTACGGCAAAATGGGCAATGTCATGGAGCCGAACCATGGTTTCGCGGTCGAAATGCGCTACCGCTTCTCCAACCAGCATTGGTCGGCGGGCATCGGCTACATGCAAACGTGGTACAGCCGCTACAAGGATGATATCGAAATTGAATTGGATCAACAGCTGTTTATAACTCCCATTGTTGTCAACCATCGGCTAAGCGCGGCAGTAGGCGTAGTGCAGTATGATTTTACAGAGGCCGGACCCCTACAGCCTTTTTTGGCCTTGCGCGGATATGCAGGCGCTTTCGTTTCGAGGGTTCAAATCCGTGATCCGGCTTATACACAGAGTGGCGAGGGCCCCTTGAACCTCGTTGAAGAAGGTATATTTTCGGATCCTGCATTCTTTGGAGGTTTGAGTGGAGGGCTCAGGCTTGACCTTGGCGCCCTCTTCGGCCGAGTTCGAAAAAACCAGATTCTCCTGCTCACAGAGTTCGGCATCACTTACGGAAGCAGCACCCGTTATGCTTTCTCAGCGGTTGATGACGTTCAGGACGGCCGCATTCAAGGGGCCGACAAGGTTCCTCCGGCCTACCTCCGCACCACTGAATTTCACGATTTGGAAGTCTACAGAAGCCCTATCCAGTTTTTTGCGTTACAATTTGGCGTGCTTTACCGAATAGAGCGGTAGCCTGTTCAAATGCTTCTATCCGCATTATTTTATGCCCCGTTTACATTTTTTACGTGTTATTCTTACACTATTTTACGAAATTGGCCGCTTAAATGCACTAACGCACCAACTATACGATCATGATGCAAGCTGATAATTCCCGACTATTTGATTTCATTTTTTACCAACTCGAGCATTTTCCAAAAAAGGACTGCCTTGCGGCAAAAATTGATGGTCAATGGGAAAGGACCAGCACGCAACAAGCCATCGACACGGCCAATGCGCTTAGCGCGGGCCTGCTAAAACTTGGGGTAAAACCAGGCGACAAAGTAGCCATCATCGCCAACAACCGCCCCGAGTGGGTCATCACTGATATTGCTATACTGCAAATAGGCGCGATTAATGTACCCATTTACCCCACCATCAGTGAGGCTGATTATGCATTCATCTTCAACGACGCTGAAGTAAAAGTGGCCTTCGTGAGCGATGCGGATCTTTTTTCAAAGGTGAGCAATATAAAAGCCAATGTGCCGAGCCTTGAGGCCATATTCACATTTGATCAAGTAGCGGGCGCAAACCACTGGCGTAAAATACTGGAGGATCAGCCCGACATTGAGGCAATCGAAAAACTTAGGGCCGATGTAAAGCCCGCTGACCTCGCCACACTGATTTACACTTCGGGTACCACCGGAACGCCCAAAGGAGTGATGCTGTCGCACAGAAATGTGGCCAGCAATGCCATCACGAGCAAAGAGCGCTTGCCCGTTGATAGCAATGCAAAGGGAGTAAGCTTTTTGCCTTTGTGCCATATCTATGAGCGGATGATCATTTACCTATATATGTACACCGGAGTCTCCCT
Organism: Cryomorphaceae bacterium; assembly: GCA_036751905.1. GTDB lineage: Bacteria > Bacteroidota > Bacteroidia > Flavobacteriales_D > Cryomorphaceae > T3Sed10-241. Next base: position 9,054 of record DAIOTP010000047.1, on the reverse strand, counting down.
TTATTTTGCGCAAAGCATGGAAACAATCGGTGACGACATACGCGATGTACAGCCCAATGTGTTTACCGCCGTGCCACGCTTGCTCGAAAAAGTGTATGACAAGATCGTGGCCAAGGGCGCAGAGCTTACAGGAGTAAAACGCAGCCTTTTTTTCTGGGCTGTCCAAATCGGTGAGCAGTATGAGCCTTACGGCCAAAATGGACCTTGGTACGAACTCAAATTGAAGGTAGCACGCAAGCTTATTTTCAGCAAGTGGCAGGCAGCCCTCGGAGGCAATGTCCAGGCTGTGGCAAGCGGCAGTGCCGCGCTAAACCCACGCCTTGCGCGCATTTTCAATGCAGCAGGAATCCCTGTGCTAGAGGGCTACGGCCTCACCGAGACCTCACCTGTCATCAGCGTAAATCAGCTTGAAAACAACGGATTAAAGATCGGAACAACCGGACGCCCCATCGCCGATGTTCACGTTAAAATAGCGGATGACGGCGAAATACTCGTCAAAGGACCAAATGTAATGATGGGATATTACAAACGCCCTGACCTTACCGATCAAGTAATCGACAGTGAAGGTTGGTTTCATACCGGCGACATTGGTGAACTGGTGGATGGCCAATTTCTTCGGATTACAGACCGAAAAAAGGAAATATTCAAAACTTCAGGAGGAAAGTACATTGCTCCGCAGCTCATGGAAAACAAGTTCAAGGAGAGCCGTTTTATTGAGCAAATTATGGTTGTTGGCGAAAACAAAAAACACCCTGCTGCGCTCATTGTACCCGCATTTCCATTTCTTGAAGAGTGGTGCAAGCGCAAGGAGCTCAATTGTGGTTCGCGCACTGAGATGATCAAACACGCTGAAGTAATAGCCCGGTTTCAGGAAGAAATTGATCTCAAAAATGCGGATTTCGGAAAATGGGAGCAAATCAAAAAATTTGAGCTGCTCGATGTGGAGTTCACCATTGAGGGAGGTGAAATCACCCCAACTTTAAAACTCAAGCGCAAAGAAATTCTTAAGAAATACGCAGGTTTGGTTGAAGCCATCTATGGCGAATAAGTTGTGTGTTTTCCCAGACTTATGCCTGAGCGCTCCGCGTGCTACAGCGGCATAGGTGTTGTTATACATCTACTTGTGTAGGCAGCCATGTGCAAGCACAATCAAGGGCATATCTTTGCAGGCATGAAGTTGATAACTTTAATACCTATTGCATGCTGTTTCACAGCTTGTTTGCACACCCAGAGCGCCGATATGGTGGTGCACAATGCACTCATCATAACCCTTGACGACAATCAACCCACTGCCCAAGCCATGGCCATCAGCAATGGCCGCATCATTGAGTTGGGTGCCGAACGCGAAATTCTCAACCGGTATAAATCGGCCCAGATGTACGACGCGCGAAAAATGTACATCTATCCCGGCTTTATAGATGCCCATGCCCATTTCATTGGTTACGCGCGCAACAAGGCCGAACTTTCTCTTCACGGCGCTCAAAGTGCTCAGGATATGGTGGCCCGTGTAGTGGCTTTCGCCAAAAGAAGCGAGCGCGACTGGATCATCGGACGCGGGTGGGACCAAAACCTCTGGGAGGATACCCGCTTTCCCTCCAATGAAACGCTCGACAGTCTATTTCCGGAGCGGCCAGTCCTCCTCACACGCATTGATGGCCATGCTGCGCTTGCCAATTCGGCTGCATTGCGCCGAGCAGGAATCAAAGCAAGCACCCAAGTAGCCGGGGGTAAAATATTGCTTCGAAGCGATGGTACGCCCACCGGAATGCTGATTGATAGGGCCATTGACCGCGTTGCCAGGTTTGTGCCGACATTGCCCGATACCTTGCTCGTGAAGCACCTTATAGAAGCCGAGCGCGATTGCTTCGAAGCAGGCCTCACCACCGTAAGCGACCTCGGCATTACGGTCAAGGAAGCCCATTTTCTCGACAGTCTGCAAAAGGCAGGTCTATTGGATATCCGCATATATGCTTCCCTCCGCCCTGACGACAACAGCTTTCAGTTCATGGCCACAGGACCTATGGTTACCGATGCTTTTACATTGCGTTCTGTAAAAATGTATGCGGACGGGGCCTTGGGTTCCCGAGGAGCGCTGCTCAAACAGCCTTACAGCGACGATCCCGACAACAATGGCCTGTTGCTTACCCCCATGGAAGAGCTCAGCCGATGGGCCGAGCGGTGCATGGATTATGGTTATCAACTCAACACCCATTGCATCGGCGACTCGGCCAATGCGCTGGTTCTTCAGTGCTATGCCAATCACTTGAAAGAAATGAATGACCGCCGTTGGCGCATCGAGCACGCCCAGGTGGTGAGCCCTTCTGACCGAAGCATGTTTGCCACATATGGCATTATACCCTCTGTACAACCTGTGCATGCCACAAGCGATGGCCCTTGGGCAGAACAGCGTTTGGGTGCTCATAGGTTGGATCATGCCTACGCATTTGAAAGTTTGCGGCAGCAGCTAGGCATCATAGCGCTTGGCACTGATTTTCCCGTAGAGGGCATAGCTCCGCTTGCTACTTTTCAAGCTGCCGTTTTCCGAACCCCATATTCCCAAATTGATGCAGAGCCTTTCCAAACTGACGAGGCCATGGGTGCTGCCCACGCTTTAAATGGCATGAGCCTGTGGGCGGCAATAGCCTGTTTTGAAGAAGAAAACAGGGGTAGTCTGGAAAGCGGCAAATGGGCAGACTTCGTTGTCCTGAACCGCGATTTGCGCAGTATAAGCGCCTCCGACATGCCTAAGGTGAAGGTAATACAGACTTTTGTTTCAGGGCAAGCCAAGATTCCATGAGTGCCAGAGCAAGTGTCAGAAGTTGAAGTAATTCCAAAATTCGTAACTTTATTTTGGAAAAATGTAGCCATGAAAGTCTTTTCTTAATACCTTGTGGTAAGGTTTTTGTGAAAGCCTAATTCAAACTCAAATGCCATGAAAGCTGCACCACTACATCTCTTTTCACTTATTGTAACTATCTGTGCTGTTCAAATCGTTTTTGCCCAGCAATCGTCATTCTATATGGGGTATCAATACGGCAATCCGGGTACCGATATGCGCCAAACCATTTCAAACACCCATGCATTGCAAATGGGTATGCTCTTTCCCATTGGTAACAAAGGTTTTGAATTGGGTGCCGACCTTGCCTTTGGGGGCTACGGCCGGCAGGTCACAGACCAGGATTATCGTTTCGAAAATGGTGACTACATGCTAGCGCCAGTCACGGTGAGCAACAACATGCAATCAGGTGCATTGATGGCGCGCTACACACTGCCCATGACCGGAGCGGTGGTTCCCTTTGCCCAAGCCAGGCTGGGGCTTACCCGCATGGGAACGCGGCTTACCATAGAGGACCCCCGAGCAATTCATACAGATGAATGCCCGCTGCCGCTGGTAGATGACCTCTTGCAGAGCGGCCACAGCTTTACGCAAGGTTTGGGTGTAGGCCTTCGGTTCGATATGGGAAAAGTTTTTCAAGGGCTTGGTAGTGACAAGTATTTTCTTGTGCTTACTGCCGACTACCTCCGGGGTTCTGTCATCGAGTACATGAGCGTCAATCCGCCATCATTCAGTTTCAACACCGGTGAGGGGGTAGAAAGTGTTACCCTGCCATTTGCCAGTAGGGCACAACCCACAGTGGAGCACAGCTACCATTCAGGCTACCTCTACAAAACGCGTCTGGAGCTTACACAATTGGCAGTGAACTTTATGGTGCGATTTTAAAGAGATCGAACCCAAGGGGCTATCAAGCTATTGCACCACTACGCGGCTTACTCCGCGCAGGGCGCTTCCGTCGTTGTTCATGATAAGACATGTATACATGGCTCTTGCATATCCTGCCGTGGAAATTTGAAACTCTCCCGACAAGGGTATTTGCCCTGATTGAACGGTTTTTCCAAACATATCCACAACCCTATAGGTCATGTGTTGGCTCTGTACGGGAATTCTAAGATGAATATTTTCACCCTGTTTTACAGGATTGGGCCACGTTTGTAATTCGTCTTTTGCCAAAAAGGTACTCCCCAAGCTACAATTGCTCGCGCAAGAACTCCAACAGTAGAACACAGGAGCGTTGGTCTCTTCAATCGTAAAGCTTCGCTTGCCATTCACAGCGCATGCACCAATTACGTATTCAGCATTGAATAAATTGGGGCCATCAAAGAAGTTGAACTCATGCACGCCTTCAGGAACACCCAGAGTTATTTCCCATGTTTCGGAGTCCACTTGCGTCATGGGATTCATCGCGGCATTCCAATTTTGCCAGCTTCCACCCACGAACAATCCTTGGGCACCTGGCTGAAAACCACCCAAATCGAGGGTAACGTGGATGGTAGCAGGAGGACATGGCATGGGGGCCGTGCCCAGTACTTCAGTGGTGCCGCTGCAACCTGTGGCATCGAATGAATAGTTGAGCACTACGGGAGCTCCAGTCGATGGCAAATTGAGCACAAGCGGAAAGTTCAATTCGAATTCGCTCAGGTCAAAACTTTGGTTGCCAATGATCAAGTTGCCTCCTGGATTGGCTCCCAAGGCCACTTGTAAGGTAAGTGTGAAGCTATCCGTTTCGGGTATGCATTCACCTTGCGAAACGACAGCAATACTGCTCAATATGGGCACTTCTGTACAAAGCCCAAAATCACACACCCCAGCGATGCATACATCCGCAGAGGGACATGCGTCATCGATGAGGCACTCCGGAAAAAAAAGTACCGGGCCTCCTTGGGGATTTGCGCTAAGCGACGGATTGAAATCATAAATTTTGCTGAAGCCATCACCTGCGTTGTACATGAATGCAGAACCGACGCCCTGTGCGCCGCCGCCGTAGCAATAACCATACACATTGCCATCTTCATCACCCACCAGCGGACCACTGGGCTCAGCCCCGTCAATAGGAGGTGCGAAAATGTGTACCACGCTCAATCCGGCTGTACTTTCATAGCGCCAGAGGGTACCACCGCCATTTCCACCAAAACTGCATGTACCATAATATATTCCACCCGGCTGAGCCAATAAGCCATGCTGAGGGGTATTGCCATCGCTACCGCCATTGAAGCTGTGAAGCACTGTGAGGTCATTGTTTGCAGGGTTAAATTCGAACAAAGTCCCCGAACCGAAATCACCACCTCCTGAAGCTACACCGAGGAAAGTTCCAGAGGCTGTAAGCACAAGGCTGCCTTGGGGCGAAGACCCATGAAAAAAGCTGAACAGGTCAAACAGTTTGGTGAATTCTCCTTCTGAACTCACTTTGAATACCGTACCATTTCCGAAAGTGCCTCCTGAAATGGTTGTACCGTAAAAGAATCCATCTGTGCCCAGGCTAAGCCCTCCGTGAGGGAATTGACCATTGGCACTGCTGCCAAAGCTATGAAGCAGTGTGAAATCACCTTCGGGACTTATGGAAAAAATAGTTCCAGCGCTGCCCGTTCCACCGAAGCGCGCTGTACCATAATAAAGCCCGTCGCCATGAAGCATCAATTCGCTGTTCGGGTGTCGGCCTTCAAAATCGCTTTCAAAATCGAAAAGCTTTATACGCTCTCCATTGAGCGCCAAGCTAAAAAAGGTGCCAGCATTGAAATCGCCTCCAGCCCGGCTCAACCCCAGAAATGAGGTTTCAGCGGCCAACATCCCTGTGGGATGGGCACCATTTTCGGGCAGAGCGAAGTCGTGCAGTTTTTGAAATCCATTCGTTGCGTTGTAGCGTACCAGCGTGCCACGGTCATTCGTACCGCCATTTCTGGCCACGGTATATGCATCGCCTTCGGGGGTCATGAGGATGGAAGCTGTTGGATTGCTGCCGTCGGCTGTATAAGCAAAATCACGAAGTTTGGTAAACACCCCTGCCGGCGTAATGCGGTAGAAAGTACCAAAACCATTGCTTCCACCAAATTCGCAAACGCCATAATAGTTGCCATCGCCTGAAGGTGTAAGTCCCGATTTGGGAAAAGAGCCATTGCTTCCGGTGACCAGGCTTCGCAGCCTCGTAAATGTGCCATCGGCGGTGATGCTAAAAATGGTTCCTGCACCAGAAGCGCCCCCTTCGGAACAAGTACCGAGAAATGTGCCCGGGCCTGCTTCGAGCAAAGCGCCAAAGGGATAACGTCCGTCGGCTGTCTGCGTTTGCAGGGAGTATATGATTTGGTAGTTGCTGCCCGTAGGTTCAATGCTGAAAATTGCTCCCTGGCTCTGGGTTCCACCGAATTGCGTAGTTCCGTAAAGTTTTGAATCAGCTCCAAGGCATAGGCCACCCTGCGGAAAGCTTCCTCCGTTGTCCCCGGCAAAGTGGTGGAGAACCTGTAGGCCCGTACCCTGGGCATAGCTGAATATACACCCAAAGCTGTTGCTGCCTCCATTTACACAGCTTCCATATATGGTTCCTGTATTGGCATTGTAAGCCAGATTTCCTCGGGGTGTACTCCCGGTTTGGGCTCCATCAAAGTGATGCAGCACGGTCAGTCCATTTTGCAAACTGAACTGAAATAGCGTACCAATTCCATTCTCGCCTCCTTGCGAATTGGCTCCTACAAATGTGCCGGGTGCAATTTCCACCAAGTCGGTACGCGCGCCTGAACCATGCAGCGCCTGATCAAAATCAAACAATTTGACGACTCCCAACAGGTTGTGAAAAGAATAGATGGTTCCTGCTCCATTGGCACCACCAGTGCTGGTGACACCATAGAGCAACCCATCCGCACCCGCAGTTAAGCCTGCTTGTGGGCTTGCGCCGTCGGGCCTGTTTCTAAAGTTGTTGGCTACTGTAAATCCGGTTCCATCGTCAAGCAAGTTGAAGGCGGTGCCGATGCCATCAGTCCCTCCATTGTCTGACACACCCCAGAGTTGAACCTGTGCTGATAGCGGCAAAGTGGAGTAAATCAGCACGGCCGATATGACAGATACCAGTTTTTTGAGGGAAAGATTGAGATGTATACCAAGCACATTGATTGCCTCTAAGAAATTGACCTTGAATAGGATTACGTCTTTAAGAGTGTGTTCAACTTGTAAAGGGGAGGAATTGTGGTTCATAATGTATTCAAAGGGAGTTGTTTCGACGTATACACAAAATGTATGGAAGGGTTTCAGTAAGGCAAATTAAAAAAAGACTCCGCCCCGGAATATCAAATCTCTTCCATAGGGTGAGTTGATGTCTTGAATAAGGTCATAAAAAATACCAACCATAAAGCCTCCCCGGCCTGAGCGCTGTACAAAGCCTGCACCCACAAGCCATACTGGAACGGTAACCCTACTTTCACTTTCATCAAAAAAATTGCCCGCGTCTCTGAAGCTGGTGCGCAAATTCAGGAGTTCGAAATCAGTTTGGATAAATCCTTGCTCAATTGGAAAGAACCGTGCGAAGGTATTCATGCCATAAATGTGTGTTTCTATCCTTGCCGGACCTGACGCGGTAAGCGCGTCGTAGCGCCAGTATTGGTAGCTAGGTCCCAGGCCAAAGCCAAATTTAGGGCTTACATGGTATCCCACGATTGGGGCCACCCTTACAAAGGTGAAATTTCCGAAACTCAAACCCAGATCGCCTCCAAAAAAGAGGCGGTCTTTTAAGGCCATACCCTTGTAGGGATTGGAAGATTCCCCATCCTGCCCATTTACAACTGCTGTACTCAATAACAATATGGCTACAATGCGTATGCCCGGCCATATGCTTCTCATAGTTTTATCTTTGCGGCTCATTGAGTAAAAGTAAGGATTGTAATGGAAAATGGGAGTGTTTGCGTAACAGGTGCAGGCAGGGGTTTGGGATACGCCCTCGTGGAGGCCTTTTTAAATGATACCGATAAGACAGTGCTGGCGGTAAGCCGAAACACAGCACAGCTTGATATGCTGCAAGAGCAGTTCCGGAATAGACTTCATGTGCTCCACGCTGATGTTTGCACGCCGCATGGTAGAGAACAGGTATTGGAGGCTGTGCTGCCCATGCCGGATTTGGAAGTTTTGGTACACAATGCAGGGACATTGGTGTACAAACCCTTTATCGAAATCAGTGAAGATGAGCTTAAGCGTTTGTATGAGGTCAATGTTTTTGCACCTTTCTTGCTTACGCAAAAATTGCTTTCGCAGATGGAGCGCACCCACGTTATAAGTATCAGCAGCATTGGTGGGGTACAGGGCAGCTTGAAATTTCCTGGGCTAAGTGCTTACAGTTCAAGCAAGGCCGCGCTCAATGCGCTGACGGAGATGTGGGCTGAGGAGTTCAAGGACACCAATTTATGTTTTAATTGCCTTGCCCTTGGCAGTGTAGAAACACAGATGTTTCAGGAAGCATTCCCCGGTTTTGCAGCGGCGAGCACACCAGAAACGATGGCCAATTACATTGTGAAGTTCGCTTATGATGCGCCGAAAGTGGTAAGGGGAAAGATTTTTTCAATTTCTTTAGGAAACCCATAGGTTTGATAAACAGTAGAATGAGCTTATTCCGAAGAAAATATTTATTTTTTTTTCGAAAATCACTTGTCAATGTAGATTTCAGCAGTACATTTGCACCCGCTTTGAACGCAAGGCGGCATTGAAAAAAGAGAAAAACATACATGTTCTATTTTTTTTCAACATTCTATTGTGGTCACGACTCATTGAGTAAATTTGTACCACGAAAAGTTTTCAAAAATTTTTTTCTTGAAAGCTTGCAGAATGAAAAAAGTTATTACCTTTGCGCTCCCATTTACAATGGGAATTCAAAAGAGAAAAAGTTCTTTGACAATATAGCAATAGCAGCAAGCCAAGATCCTTGTTAATTTCGGGTCAACTCACAAGTTTTGTTCGCAAGAACATAAGAATTATTACAACGGAGAGTTTGATCCTGGCTCAGGATGAACGCTAGCGGCAGGCCTAACACATGCAAGTCGAACGGCAGCACAGATAGCAATATCGGGTGGCGAGTGGCGCACGGGTGCGTAACACGTATACAACTTACCTTCAACTGGGGGATAGCCCGAAGAAATTCGGATTAATACCCCATAATATTAAGAGACGGCATCGTTTTTTAATTAAAGCTCCGGCGGTTGAAGATGGGTATGCGGCCTATTAGTTTGTTGGTGAGGTAACGGCTC
>DAIOTP010000046.1:0-21290 GCA_036751905.1 Cryomorphaceae bacterium | reverse complement strand
CACATTTCGAACGATGAGGATCTGGCCTCCCTTCACGAAGATGACAGATGGGAGCAGGTGATTGACCTGGTGAAAGCCAACAAAGAAAAAGCAGAAGCGCATTGGGACAAACCCCTCGTGGCCATGCTGGAAACCATATATGATGAGGACCAGAAATACCGACGACAAATCGATGGCATTCAAGAAAAGTACGGATGGGAATCGGATGAAATGAAGGCCCACTGGAAAATCATCAATGAGAAGGACTCCATCAACCTGATCAAAGTGAGGCAGTTTCTTGACGAGCGGGGCTGGCTTGGCCCCGATGTGGTGGGTGGTCAGGGAAACCAAACCTTGTTTCTCGTCATCCAACATGCCGACCAGGCTACACAGGAACACTACCTCCCCATGATGAGAGAAGCAGTGAAGCAAGGAAATGCCATGCCTCCGAGCCTGGCCTTGCTGGAAGACCGCGTGGCCTTAGGCCGAGGTGAAAATCAACTGTACGGCAGCCAAATAGGCCGACACCCTGACACCGGTGAATACTACGTGCTGCCATTGCAGGATCCTGAACATGTGGACACGCGGCGCGCGGAAGTAGGCCTGGGCCCCCTCGCCGATTACGTAGCGCGCTGGGGTGTAAGCTGGGATGTGGAAGAGTACAAGGAGCGATTGCCGGATTATGAAGCGCTGAGGAAATAAAATTTCCTTTTATGGCCAACCCAAGTCCAATCACCAAAAATTAAGAAGAACTCACCCTATCACCCCACTCCCCAGCAATTCCTCACCCTCATACCAGGCCACGAATTGCCCGGCTGCCACGCCGCGTTGGGGCTTGTCAAAAATGAAATAGGTGCCATGGGACGTGGCATGAAGCACTACCCCCTCAAGGGGCTGCCGGTAGCGGATGCGGGCCTTGAAGCGGCGCTCCTCACCGGGCTGCATGCGCAGGTCGGGGCGAATCCAGTGCAGCTCTTCGGCTGCCACAAAAAGACCGGGGCGGTACAGGCCGGGATGGTCTTCGCCCTGACCTACATACACCACATTCTCTTGCACGTCCGTACCGATCACAAACAGGGGTTTGGCCTTGCCACCCACCTGCAAGCCCTTGCGCTGCCCAATGGTGAAGTAGTGCGCACCCCGGTGCTGGCCCACCACCGCACCCATATCCGGGTGCAATTGCTGCGCAGCTGAAAGTGCACCGAGCGCTTCCTCCCCTGCTACTCCAGCCATAACAGGCACTTGTAATGCTTCGGCGGGCACTTCGATGATCCGCCCATCTTTGGGCTCGAGTTGTTGCTGCAGGAAGTCGGGCAGACTGATTTTGCCAACAAAGCAGAGGCCCTGACTGTCGCGCTTGCCTGCAGTAACCAGTCCTTGCTCCGTGGCAATTTTGCGCACTTCGCTTTTCTGCAAATGGCCTATGGGAAACAGTGCCTTGGCCAACTGATCCTGGCTTACCTGGCACAAGAAGTAGCTCTGGTCCTTGCCCGGGTCGAGGCCGGCCAAGAGGCGGTACATCGGCTTGCCATCCACGAGCGTTTCCGCTTTGCGGCAATAGTGGCCTGTGGCGACAAAGTCAGCGCCCAATTGGAGTGCAGTTTTGAGAAATACATCGAATTTGATCTCGCGGTTGCAAAGCACATCTGGATTGGGGGTGCGGCCTGCCGCGTATTCCGCAAACATGTAATCGACGATGCGCGCCTTGTAATCAGCGCTCATATCCACCACCTGAAATGGGATGTCGAGCGCCTGCGCCACAAGCATGGCATCGTTGCTGTCCTCAATCCAGGGGCATTCATTGGCCAGGATCACCGACTCATCGTGCCAGTTTTTCATAAAGAGACCAATTACCTCATACCCTTTCTCTTTGAGCAAAAAAGCCGCTACACTGCTGTCCACCCCTCCTGAGAGGCCTACCACAACCCGATTTTTCATGCTACAAAGATACTGCCTTCACAGCACATCGGGTTTGCTTCGGTAAGCATCGTGGCCATTGGCCAAATCCGTGTAAAAGGCTGCGTACTCAGCAATGGTGCGCTCGGTATGCAGGACCTCGGCCATGCGCTTTTGGGCTTCAAGGCCCATACGCCGGGTAGCCTCGCGGTTGCTGTAGAGCTGCACCATGGCATCGGCCAGTGCGCGTGCATCACGGGGTGGCACCATAAGCCCGCTTTGACCGTGTACGATAAGGCGCTTATTGCCTGGAATATCGGTTACTATAGGAGCCGTGCCCACACCCATGGCTTCTACCACGGCCTTGGTAAGGCTTTCGCCAAAAATGGATGGCATCACAAAAGCGTCGCTGGCACGGTCTATTTCCAGCGGATTGGGAAGAAAGCCAGTAAAGTGAATGCGCTCACCGTAACCCGATTGCGCAGCCATTTTGCGAAAAGCGGATCCATCCATGCCCATACCCACAAGGAGCAGGTGCAAGTCGAGTCCTTTCGGCAAAAGTGCCATGGCCTGAAGCAGGTACCTTAAGCCCTTCATGCGGCGCACATTGCCTATAAATGTGAGCACAAAGCTTTCGGGCTTTACGCCAAATGGGGACAAATCGGCCGGTGGCACTGTAGAATACCATTCAGGGCGGTGGCCTTTGTTGATTGTGACAAGCTTGCGCTCCCAATTGAAGAAGGGCACTTTTCGAAATTCCTCCTCCACGCCTATGTTGTTGCAAATGATTTTGGCGACCCTGGGATGGAAGTACTTGAAGTACAGTCCAGGTTCCAGAAGGCGAAGGTTGCCTTGGTAGCCGCGGTACAGCACTACCTTCACAGGCAAGCCTTTGGCCGCAGGTATGCCTGCGAGGTACGCCTTGCTGTTGTAGAGCTGCAGGATGTGGTAACCTCCATCAATGAGCTCCTTGCGAATGCGGGCAGTGGCCTCCTTGTCAAACTTCTTCTCGGGATGAAAATCGATGATGCGAATGCCGGCATTTTGCATTGCCGGAATTAGTGCTGCATCGGCATAGGTCATCACCGTAACGGAAAAACCAGCCCGTGCCAGACCCATAAAGATCTCAGCTTCAGGCCGCGCACCAACAGTAGGTCGGTAATCGCTCACCACAAGTACTTTGGTATTTTCCGAAAAGGCAAGCTCCCCTGTCATGGCTGCAAATGTAGCGTTTAATGGAGCAAAGCCCCCTTTAACCATTTTTGCCGGAAAGGCAGCAAGCAATATCGCTAAAAATGACGGGCACTCGCCGATGAAAATTATCTTTGCACACTTAAACTACGAAACTATGAGCACCAATCTCTCTGAAATTAAGCCTGGCACAGGCCTCGGCAACCTCCTTTTTGGCATGGGACGCACCCAATTGCGCGATATGCTTGGCGAACCCGACGAGATAGAAAGCACCACCCACGATGATGAAGGCGAGGACATTACCGAATCATGGCACTATGACGACCTGGAAGTAAGCGTAAGCTTTGAAAGCAGTGAAGACTGGCGCTTGTGCACCATAGCGGTGAGCAGTCCTGAAGTAAGCCTGCACGGAAAAAAGCCAATCGGAATGAACGCCTCAGAACTCACCGACCTGCTGCACAGCATGGACGTAAAAAATCCTGTTCGCGAAGATTGGTCGAGTGCTGAAGCCCCTGACTACCATAGCATCACCGCCGAAGAACTCGAAATGGTGTTCTGGATTGAGGACGGCGAGGTAATGGACATACAGTGGGGTCCCTACTTCATGGATGAAGACACCATACGCTGGCCCCTCAACGGCGCCGAAAACTGAGTAAACAACTTACTTTTGACATTGAAGCGGGCTTCCTTTGGGCAAGTCCGCTTTTGTATCCCAATACAATTTCTTAACCCCTGCAAATCAACACAACATGAGCGACGACAAAAAAGTGATCTTCTCCATGGTGAAGGTCAACAAGACCACCCCCACGGGCAAGCACATTTTGAAAGACATCTACCTGAGCTTCTATTACGGAGCAAAAATCGGCATCCTCGGTTTGAATGGCGCTGGTAAATCAACGGTCATGAAGATCATCGCGGGTCTCGACAAGAGCTTTCAGGGTGAGGTGGTGTGGAGTCCCGGATACTCGGTGGGCTACCTGCACCAGGAGCCCGAGCTCGACGAGAGCAAAACCGTGAAAGAAATTGTGATGGAAGGGGTGAAAGAAATCACCGACGTGCTGGCCGAGTACGAAGAGATCAACAATAAATTCATGGATGAAGAAATTCTCAATGACCCTGACAAGATGGACAAGCTCATATCCAGGCAAGCCGAGGTTCAGGACCGCATTGATGCCCTTGGCGCTTGGGAGCTCGACACCAAGCTCGAAATAGCCATGGACGCCCTGCGCACACCCGATGGCGATACGCCCGTAAAGAACCTGAGTGGTGGAGAGCGCCGTCGTGTAGCCCTGTGCCGCCTTTTGCTGCAGGAACCTGATGTACTCTTGCTCGATGAGCCCACCAACCACCTCGACGCCGAATCGGTGCAGTGGCTGGAACAACACTTACAGCAATACAAGGGCACAGTGCTGGCTGTAACCCACGACCGCTACTTTCTCGACAATGTGGCAGGATGGATCCTCGAACTCGACCGCGGCGAGGGCATTCCCTGGAAAGGAAATTACAGCTCATGGCTCGACCAAAAGTCGAAGCGACTCGCCCAGGAAGAAAAACATGAAAGCAAGCGCCGCAAGGAGCTGGAGCGCGAGCTGGAATGGGTGCGCATGAACCCCAAAGGCCGCCACGCCAAAAACAAGGCGCGCCTACAGAACTATGAAAAAATGCTCGGTGAAGGCGGCGCTGAGAAAGAAGCCCGTCTGGCCCTCGCCATTCCCAATGGACAGCGCCTTGGCAATGATGTAATTGACGCGATTGATGTGAGCAAGGCCTATGGCGACAAGCTTCTGTATGAAGGGCTCAACTTTAAGCTGCCTCCGGCGGGCATTGTTGGCATCATTGGGCCCAATGGCGCGGGTAAAACCACCCTCTTCCGCATGATCATGGGTGAAGAACAACCCGACAGCGGCACATTTAAAATAGGCGACACCGTACAAATAGGCTATGTGGACCAAAGCCACGGTGCACTCGACCCGAACAAAACGGTGTGGGAAGTGGTGAGCGGTGGCACTGAATTTATTGAAATAGGCGGCACCAAAGTGAACAGCCGCGCCTACGTGAGCAAGTTCAACTTCAATGGCCCTGACCAAAACAAAAAGGTAGGCGTACTGTCGGGTGGTGAACGCAACCGCCTCCACCTCGCCATGACCCTTAAAACCGAAGCGAACGTATTGCTCCTCGATGAGCCTACCAACGACATTGATGTGAATACCCTGCGCGCGTTGGAGGAAGGCATCATGAGTTTTGCCGGTTGTGCAGTGGTCATTTCCCACGACCGTTGGTTCCTCGACCGCATATGCACCCACATTCTCGCGTTCGAAGGCGACTCACAGGTGTACTACTTCGAAGGCACCTACAGCGAGTACGAGGAAAACAAGAAGAAGCGCCTTGGCGATACCGGACCTACACGAATCAGGTACAAGAAGTTGGTGAGGTAAACAATAGTGAACAGCTAAAAACGAGAAGCGAAAAGCTAATAGGTAAAAGCCAACAGTGAAAAGCTAAAAGCTAAAAGTGAAGAGCTAGTGATTAAAAGTGAAGAGCGGGATTGCAGCGTGGAGAGAAAAGGACCTGACGGGCAAAGGCAACAGTTTCCTATCAAGCTTTGGATGTAAAAATCTTTGATACGGACGCGCAAGTCTGAGAAGTCGGTATCTTTAAATCAGAAAAAGATTCCCCATGAACAGCAAAAACGACATCAACTGGTGGCAGCAAAAGGCTGAGGAACTGCGCTTGCAGCTGCACCTTGGAAGCAAGGAAGCTGCCGAAGCCTACGAAAAGCAGAAAAAAGAAATGGCGAATTGGGCAGCTGAACTGCGCAACAAGCTGGAGCAATCGAAAGACAAAAGCAGTGAGCAGCTCAGGCAAAGCCTTGAAGAACTCGAACTGCAAGCGGCCTTGGCCAAAGCCGATGGCGAAGATGCCTTAAAAGCCCAGCAGGCAAGGTTTGAAAATACGCTTAAGAAAGTTGAAGCGGAGGTAAACTCCTACGCGGGCAAGGCCGATACTGCTTTTGACGAATTTGCCGAAAAGGCAGAGGCCAAGTTCGAAAATTGGCGCATGCGCATGGAGGTTTTTCACTTGCAGCTGCACCTGGGTGCCAAGGAAGCAAGTGAAGAGTGGGAAGGTATGCAGCTAAAAGCCGAGCAAAAACTTCAAAAAATAAGCAGCACCATTGAAAATGCGAAGAAAGAAGGTGAAGCAGGGTGGAACAACTTGAAAACCGAAGTGAAAAGAAGTTGGGATGATATAAAAAGCATTTTTAACTGAACCAGAAGGGATGCTAAGTCCCTGCATCCGAAAACTCTTGTTGCATAGCGTGATGCACCTTGAGCCAATGGCTGAGCAATTCTCTGGCTTCCATGAACAGCCCATCTCCTGCCCTCAAAGCGAGTTCAATGCGCTTGGCGTCGGCTTTGTCGCTCACCCTGAGCTGTGCAAATCGCGATGACATTTTGTGGATTAGGTCGGCAAGTCCAATGGCATCCTTTTCATCCAGTTTTTTAAAAGCAAGGACAAGTTCCGCCTCATTTTCCCGCATCAGGTCGGCGACTATTTCTTGCATAAAGGCTTCGTCGCCCATGGCGAAAGCTTCATAGTCCGACAAGTCATAGAGAGAATCATTGGCAAGGGCTTCAGACTCCTTGTAGGTGGTTCCAGAACCCTTCATGGATTCAGGTTCATTGGCATTGAGGCGGACGGCATTTCGGTTGACAAAGCGTAGAATCGTTTCTATCAGCAAGTGCGTGTCAATGGGCTTGGACAGCCGCGCATCGAATGCTTTCAATTCGTTTTTATCATTTTCAGAAAGCAACACATTGGCAGTGGAGGCAATGATGACCTCAGGGCGGGCATTGGCTTGTTCGAGTGCCCGAAGGAGGTCGTATCCATTGAGCTTGGGCATTTTCACGTCAGTGACCACCACATGATAATCGCGCACATGCTCCTTGAGGTGCGCCAAGGCTTTCATTGGGTTGGTTTCGCTGCATACATTTGCCCCTGCAGAGGAAAGTATGCGTGTGTACAGCTTGGCTATCAGCGGATCATCGTCGATGCAATAAATTTCAAGCCCACTCAATGGAAGCCCTTCAAGCCCTTCGTTGATGATACGGGTCGGCGACAAGCTGTCCACCTTCTGCAGGGTGAGGGCCAAAGTGAATGTAGCGCCTTCGCCCAGGGTTGAGCGCACGCTGATTGTTCCGCTAAGCATTTCAACCACTTTTTTAACGATCCCCAGGCCTAGGCCGGTGCCTTGCATTTTGCTCTTGTGGGTGCCAGCTTGTTTGTATTGCTGAAAAATGGCTTCCTGTTGGTCTTTCTCAATGCCCACTCCCGAATCAAAGACTTCTATTGTCATAGAAACCTGACCATTCAAAGCATCCTTTACCTGGCAGCGCATGCCCACTACTCCCTTTTCGGTAAATTTGAGTGCATTGTGCAGCAAATTGTACAGCACCTGACGGATGCGGTGTGGATCGCTCTTTACCCAGATATTGTATTCAGGAAGATCAAAATCGGGATTTATGCCTTTATCCAGAATAAGCCGCTTAAAGCTGCGTGCTACATCGTGCAGCATTTCTGTAAGGTCAAATGATTCAGCCTTTATTTCGATGATACCCGCTTCTACTTTGGCTATATCCAATATTTCATTGGCCACTTGCAACAAATGGCGGGATGAAGATCTGATGGCCGTTGCATTCTCATCATCCGAGCTGAGCATATCCGCATAGCCAATAATCGAGGTAAGCGGGGTGCGCAGTTCATGGCTCATTGTGGAGAGAAAGTCCTGTTTGGCTTGTGCTTCACGCAAGGCGCGCTTTTCGTTGAGCAATATTTGGTTTTGGTACTTTCTGTTCTGGTTGATGTCACGGATCGTTAGAAACATCAAAACCAAACACAATACCACAAAAAAGCTGATTACCGTGATGATGGTTGTTTGAAAACGCTGGGAAAAGCGCAACGTACGCTGGGCCTCGTACCGTGCCGCCTCCGATTCCTCAAATTGCAGCTCGTTCACCAACAATTCCAGTTTGCTGGTAATGCGGGCATTTTTGCTGTAAAAGTTGCGCTCTGTTTCGCGGATGCGCTCCATGAGGGCCACCTCCCCGCGGTAATAATTGGTGAAGGCTGACTTGATGATATCGGTTATTTCTTCATCATTGATGGCTTTGGAGCTCGTGAGCAGCAAGGTATCCGATTGTGCAACCACCAAGGTATCGTCAATCACCTCCTTCTGCTGAATAACCAGTTCATTTTCTTTGGCAACCTGACGGTCAAAGAGTCTTTGAAAGAAATTGCGCCGCTCGGCATCTTCCTTAGCCTTGGGTAGGAAAATGCTGTCGGGTACATTGCGCTTGCGCACCTCATAGGATATTTTGTCGACCACCAGCATGGAGTCTTTGATGCTTACCTCACTGAGCTTAAGCAACAGTTCCTCTTCCAATTTGAGGTACACCTCGTCTTGTTTTTTTGTTCGAAGTTCCTTTACTATTTCGAATTCTTCGAGTACCTGATCCAGGATGATGGGTATGGTATCGATGCGCTCCAGTGCGAGTATATCGTCAGCAGGATTGTACAATTTGCGCAGGGATGCAATTTGTAAATTGATCGAATCCACAAGCGACAAGTACTTGATATCAAAAGCTTCAGAATCTTCGAACCCCTGATTGACAAAGACTGTGTTGAGCTTGCCCAGATCAGTGGTGATGCGCTGAAAATGCTCCCACTTCTTGTTGGGTGCAGCCAATTGCGAAATGCGTTCCTGCAATTCAAACAAACGGTTGAGAGAAAGGTAACCTACGCCTCCCAAAAATAAGGCTGAAAGCAGCAGAATAACGAATACCTTTCCTTTAATGGACTTCATGCACCCATCGAATTAATGAGGTGATTTCATGGCTAAAGGCGATTGATCAAATCAATAAGTTCATTGGGCTTAAAGGGTTTGTGAAGGAAATATAGCGAGCCTGCTTCAGCCCCTTCTTTGGGAATGTCCTCATCATTGAGCCGACTCATCAATATCACCTTGGTTCGGAGTTTTTTCTCCTTGATCCATTTCATGACATCGATCCCGGTCATATCGGGGAGCCGGTAATCAATCACCGCAAGATCTATTTCGTTTGCGCCAAGCAGTTTCTTCGCTTCATCGCCGCTGGCTGCCTGGGCTGCATTGTATCCATTCTTATTTAAGAAATTGGTAAGCAGCTTGCAGAACATAAAATCGTCTTCAATTACAAGTATCTTTTCCATATGCTTGTTTTTTATAGGTGTTGTCTCTATTGGTCAAACATTTCTTTCGCTTTGTGATCAACGGCATACACCGCCATACAGCTTTGTACAAAGCCTTCCACAAGCTCGTCGAGGCCCAAGCCTAAAGTACCGAAATTTTTGACATCGAAGAGCATCAGGCGCACATCGTCGTAGGTCCAGCCCTCGGTGCTTTTTACCGAAAGGTTGGTGCCATATACTTCCCATGAGTCAACTTCCTCACCGAGCGGTTCATTCAGTGGAAAGCGTGATCGCCTGGAGTAAATGGCCAAAGGCCGCAGGCCCTCGGCGGTGGAGTGTATCATCATCCGGGCATCGAAGGCGTAGCTGCGGCCCTTGAGGTCGGGCAGGGTGCCTACATGGTAATAGGCATCGGGAGCCTCAGGGTCGTAATTGCTGAGGATGAGCTCCTGTAACAGGTAACGCTCCTTGGGAAATTTGGAGAGGATGTTGTGCACTTTTTCAAACTCCCGGCCGCTGGTCACAGTATATACCCCCTGACCCGCGTTGCTGTCGGGTACTTTGATCACCATTTTGCCACCGAGCTGTTTAAAATAAGCGTGCAGCTCTGCCAGTGGCACCTCCAAAAAGGTAGAGGGCATTTCGATATGGAGCCCATCATTGGCGGCGCCCTCATTGAAAGCAGTATAGGCCTGGAAAGCTTTGGCTTTGTTGCGTCCACCTGCAAGGCAGGCTTCAATGGGGTTGAGAAGCAAAGTTTTGGATGCCTCAGGGATGCGGTCCCAGGGATGCTGGGTTACATAACGGAATGCCGCCCGAATTGGCACATATACACCATCTTCCCCTAAAATATGCAGCTTATTGTCTGTGAATTGCACCGCCGCCGTATCAAGGCTTTTGTATTCGGCGAGGTACACCGGCTCCTTAAACACGTCGGCCATGGCCGATGCATAGCCCACATTCTCCATGGGGTTCTTGTCGTAAATGAGCGCCAAAGCGCCCTCTTCGCTGTGCGCCTCTACAGCAGGTGCAAAGGTGCGCTGCATTAGCTGGAAGTAGCCGCCGCTCTCCACATTGTAGGAGGGCAAGGGCATGGATTTTTGCCCGGAAGGGCAGCTGTTGGTTTCGATCACTACGAGCTTGCGCTTGCCTTCATGGTTGATCACGTGCATGAGGTCGGTGCCGGCCCACTTGAAGTATTTGGGGGTGCAATGCAACACCTCATAAAGGCGATCTGGATTCACAGAAGGATGCAGGCGCTTGTAGCGCTCCAGGATTTGGTGGTTGCTCAGGTTGAGAAAAAAGGCAACCAGGGGATGCAGGTTGGAATTGAGCGCCCTTGGGTACCAATGGTCGGCGGGTTCAAAATCACCAGGTTCCACCAGATGTACGCCTTTGGCTATCGATAACTTCATAGTTCTTTCATTTACAAGTATTCGTGAAACAATTCAATGATGGTGTCCTGGTTTTTGACCAGCATCAGCACGCCGCTCACCACCATGGTGGCCACCACAATACGCCGGAAAAGCAACTCCGAAATGCGGCCCAGCAGCACCTTGCCGATGTAGGTGCCCAGCATGGCCGCCACGCCCACAAGTACACCGTACTTGACAATTTCAAAATCAATCAGGCCCAAGATGGCGTAGCTGATGATTTTGGTGACGTGCAGCAAAATGGCATTGGCGGAGCGTGTACCCAGCAGGGCTTCTTTGGAAATGCCGTAGTTGAGATAGGCTGAATTCATCAGAGGCCCTACCCCGCCTATAAGGCCCGATAAAAACGCCACGCCAAGGCCGAGGGGTGCAAAATGCCAGGTTTTGATTTTGGGCAACAGCCTGCGGCGGGGCACATCATCGGGTTTTGGGGTCTTGAACTGTACCACTGTGAAAACCAGAAAAAGCCCAATGATCACCTGAAGAAGCTCTGTGGGCACCTCGGCGAGCATGCGCGCCCCGATGATCGAGCCAACAATGGTGGAGGGAAAGAGCCACTTGAATAAGTTCCAATCGATGCTGCGCCAAAAGTAAAACACCTTGGAAGAGCTGCTGAAGGTGATGCCAATGGTCATGATGGGTGCTACCGCCCGGGCACCTATGGTAAAGGTAATGAGCGGCATGAGCAATAAGCTCGCTCCTCCTCCGCTCAGGGTGCTGAGGATGAAGGTGGCTATACAGCCGAGGATGAGGATGAGGAAATGCAATGAGGGCTTGACGTGAAAACTACAAATCTATAGCGCTTAAGGAGTGCAAAACGGACATTGCGGAAAAATTGGCCGCAAGTATCATCCATTTAAGAAAATTTGTAATTGATATGATCCGAACTTTTGGAGCGTCTGACTGAAATAAGGACATGCCTTTTGTGCGGACGGGATTTGGAAACCCAATATTTCAATTTGTTGTAGCGATAACTTGATTTTGGATATGACCCGCTTGCAGAGGATTTCCCTATGAAATATTGGTTCCTTACTTTTGCCCCCTCATGCACAATATTCTTTTTGAAATTTTCGGCAGACGATTCCGCTTTTGTATGCCCACGGCATGTACGTTATTGTTCGTGTTTGGCCTTTCAAATCATATCAATGCACAGCATTATGGTGTAAAGGCGGGACCTACGGTGAGCACCATCAATGGGCAAGTTCAGGCTGACAATTTAGTCTCAAGCCTGCAGCTGGGGGGCTATGCCAAATTTGGCAGCAGCCAACCCTTGTACTTCAGGGCTGAGGTCAATTTCACCCACAAAGGTGTGCGCAATTGGCGAGGCATAGAAGGTTTCGAGAACAACCGTTTAAATGCATTTTATGCAGAACTCGCGGTGATGTTTGGTATTGAGCTCAACAGCAAACTCACCTTGAATTTGGGCTTTCAACCCGGTATATGCATGTATGCCCACCACAGGTACACGCTGGAAGGTGAAAATGTGAGCGGTTCATTTGGAGATCAAATGACCCTACTTGACTATTCTACCTTGATGGGCCTTGAGTATTATATGAACAGCACCATGTTTTTTGGAGCGCGATACAACCACAGTTTTGTACCAATACAGGGCCGAGGATCCTTGCTCGATAAAGTAGGTCAAGAACCTACGTTCATGACGCTCCAGCTTTACGTAGGGTACCGGCTGAAATAGATAAGGCCGGTAATTCCGGGTCAGCGGTGTGAATACTTTTTCGCTCTCGGCCATGAGGCAAAAAGCTAGAGCTCTTTTACGAGCTCCCCATCCCTCCATTCTCCTCTGAGCTTCACCTGACCATCTGAATTATACAAGGTGCCTACGCCATTTTGCTTGTCATTCGCCCATTTACCGGTATAGTGGTCACCATTCGCCCAGTGGTAAGTACCTTCACCTGAGCGTTTGTCATTTTCATATTGCCCTTCATAACTCTCTCCCCCTATCCACATAAATTTACCGCCATCGCCGTGTCTCAAATTGTCTTTCCATGGCCCGACGTAAGCGTTGCCTGTACTGTAGTAACCGGCTCCCTGCCCATTGGCCTTGTTGTTGACCACTTCACCAAAATAAGTAGTTCTGGTTCCGCTTTTGCTGTAAAAGGTCAATGACTTATTGCGCGGTCGCTGACGAAGCTTCTGTTCTGCCTCTTCTTTTTCCATTAGCAGCATGCCCAGTTCGGCGTTAAGCACTGCGATCAATGAATCCATTTTGGCTTCATACTGCGAGCGGGTGGCTGTGACTTCTGAGCTCATCCTTTCACGGATTTCCAGCATGCGATTATAAGACTCCTTGTCCTTGCTTTCAAATTGTTCCAGCATAGCAAGCTGCTGATCCATCGATTGCTCTCTGAGAGGCAAAATGCGTTTGTCTTCAAAATAGTCAGCAATGAGGGGGTATATCGCCATTGCCGAGTCAAAATTGCCGGAAATAAAATAATCGTCGGCTTTTGCAAGTTGTTCGTAAGCTTCAAGCCTCGCCTTTTGCGCAATTTGCTCTTGTTCCGTTTGGGTATTGCCGTTTCGTAAAGCGTCCAGCTCTTGATTCTTTTTATCTAAAACATAGATACACATCAGAACTGCAATGATTAAAATGGCAACAAATATTTTTCCCAAGTTTTTCATTTATATCGTCTATTAATCTGAAAATCTGATTGAAGGGAGTTTTTTCTGTTCTCTTCGAAAATCCAGGTTTACATAGGCATTCAGTCGGATCACCCACCGCTGCCTGTAGCTGAAGGGATCGCTGAGTCGCTGCCCCGTGGTGTACATAATACCAGCGGTATAAGTTACGCGTGCGCTGTGGATGTAGCCGAGAGAAGGATATAGCCTCAAATCTTCAAAGCTACTCGCTCCAACGGTTCGTCCACTCTGCATAATTATTTCCACATCTGGATTGGCAAAAATGACACCAGGCCCCAACCTTTGGGAATTCAAAGGTATTTTCATGAAAAATTTGTACCGCCAACGGTAGCGGAAAATCCAGTCGGAATCCACATTGTTGTTTCTGCTCCAGCGCTGCTCGGTACGGACGCGGTGAAAAATTTGAAATCGTGGGTTTGGGATAACCCACATGAACTCTTGCCAGAACCGCGGCTCGGGGACCACCCGCTCAAACATGTCATCGGCAGGCCTGTTGGTGAAGTCAAGGCGCAGTACCACACCAAAGGATGCATTGAAGTTCGGTGAAGGCAAATACATAATGGCATGCCTGTTATATATTTGCGCCATCCTTCCTGCCACAGGTACTTCGTCGGTGCCTGTGCGGCGGTAGTGAAATTCAGCCCGCCAAAAGAACTTGTCACTCAACCTAAACTGGTTGTATGATCCCATCCAGAGCAGGTAATCCAAATCTTCAAAATTCGCGACGTTCTCCTGTGCATTTGCGCAGTTACCATTGAAAATAACGAGTAACAAAACAACCAAAAACCTCTTCATTCTCCCTTATAAAAATTGAGGTTTAATTCAAGAAGCTCAGCAGCCAACACCGGATCTTCTACCCGCCTTACTTTTCTCTCCACCTTGCGGGTTTCCCGCTTTAACACGTCATTCATTCCTCTAAACAGGAGTTCGAAATTTTCGTCTACCTTGTCAATATTGGCGCAAGTCAGCTCTTTTATGTTTCTGAATACTCCGGGCAGCAACACTTCTTGGAAAGATTTGAGGATTCCTGACTTCAACGTCTCCTCCATGTAAGTGAAGGTGTAAGCATTGAACACTTGCCTGGTATATGCGTCGCGCACAGCAAAGTAATTGTCCCGCGCATTGTCAACGGTGTTGAGAAGTTCTTCTGTCTTATCAAAGCAAGTGAGAACATCAGAAAGGGCCTTTTCCCGCTCGGGCGCTGACTCTATTCTTGAATAGATTGCAAGTTCAGCTTTGATAAATTTTTGCAAGGATTCACGTAAATCGAAACCGGCCAGTTCGTTTTGCTCCTCTATCACCAATGAATCAATGGCTGCTTCCAGTGCCCTGAATCGCTCCATGAGGCTGCCTTCCTGCTCAACGAGAAGTTCCTCTTTCTTGATTTCTGACATGTAATAGGTAATGGAATCATTTATCGACTTCACTTCGTCCAATAGGCCTGCGGTCCACTGTGAAAGCTGCTTGACCGCTCCCTCATTCGGGTCAACTTTTACCTTCTCGAGATCATAACTCGTGCTTCGGGAGGTATCCTCATCCTCAATCATGGCGCTGAGCTTCGTGTTGAAATCGATGTACCGCTTCACATAATCAGCCCGATCCACATGTTTTATTGCGCCTGATTCATAATGCTCGAGGAAGCGATCTATAGCTCCAACGTGTCTCTTATTTAATTCATTGATCACCGCAATCAATGCGCTGATTTCACCTGTTGAAATACTTGCAAGCTGTATCTGAGCATCATTATTGATCACTTCGATGAGTTCTTTGAGCTCATCAAGTCTTTTTCTGATAAGCTTTATTTCACGTTCCTCATCCCTGACAAAATCATATACAGGAACTTCAACCCTTACAGGAGCTTCCAATGAAAAAAAACCGAAACTTTCTATTTCAGCATTCATGGTTTCAAGTTTCCGCAAAAAGCGCTCGTAAAACTGCTCTGCGGCGTTTTCCTCAGCAAAAATGCTTGCCACGGGATTGCCACTGCTTGCGGCTATAAGCCTCAGCACATCGAAGTATGCATCATCGATAATATGCCATTCCCAAGAATCATGCGCTTCCGAATCGTATTGAAATTCAAGAACGTAAGCGTTGCCATCCTTCAATAAAGTGCGTGTAACAAGACGTTTATTTTCAAAACGCCATTCTTCTCTCGGCACGTAATTGCCATTGCTGTCTTTTACATAATAAACCCACAAGCCCGTTGCCTCTTGCTCACTGCCTACGCGTCCTTGCAGCTTCATGTCTTTGCTGCCTACCACCAATTCACCCTGAATCTTATCGTCGGAGAAAAACATTGTGGTTTGCACCAAAGTATCAACGATTTCAGAATCCTTTATAATCCAATCATTCAATTTCCAAGCACCTTCTTTCTTGCCTTCATTCAAACGCCCCATAGCATTGAGTGCTTCACCATCAATTTTAAAGCTGTATCGATAGTCAAAATACTGTCCTAGACCTTGCGGTGAAAAGGTGCCAAGGTGAAGTTTCCAATTTCCATGAGGCCTATTTCGCCTAAATCTCCCCTCAATTGTTAAAAAATCGAAAGGCTCTGCATCGCCATACGCTGCACCCTGTTCAGAAATGCGAAAAGGACCTTCGTAAAGCGTATCGCCATTTTCAAGATAGTATGAAAGTGAGGCTTCATAGGTTGCCCATGAAAAATCTACTTCCCCCTCATACTTCTTGATTTCTTGTGCTTTAACAGATGAATGCAGACCAATAAACAGGACGATGGACGGTAATAATTTCTTATTTATTTGCATTCCTCCTTTTTTGGCTTCGCAAAGTTATCAAAGTGTTTGGGCTTCAAAAATGCGACTATACGCACCATGGCCTGAATAAAGTAGAATTAACACCACATCGTACTTCCGTAAAACCAACGGCATCGGGAATGCATCATTCAAGCATGCTGCATACATACACCACTCTGATCAAGGCAGGGACCGACATCACGGACGTTAAACTGCTTAACCGTACCTACGCCAATCGTTAAGAGGATATGACACGTAGCTCACAAGCTAAAACGGAAACAACAACGGCAGCAACAAACTCGCCAATACCCAAAGCGACAGATTCAACCACACACCTACCTTGAGAAAATCGCTAAACTTATACTCCCCGGCGCTGTACACCATGGTATTGGTTTGATAACCTATTGGCGTCATAAAGCTCGCACTTGAGGCGAACATCACTGCCATAAGGAAGGGTGTAGGGCTCACTCCCATGCTCTCGGCGGTGACGATAGCAATAGGGGCGATGAGTGCTGCAGTGGCGTTGTTGCTCATGATTTCGGTGAGCAAGGAGCTCACCAGGTATATGCCTGACAGAACTGCCACCGGGCCATAATCGCCCAGAATGCCCGTAATTCCTCCTGCAATGGTCTGATCCAAGCCCGATTTCTTCATGGCAGTGCCCAAAGCCAGTGCCCCGGCAAGGAGAAATACAATTTTCCAGCTCACTGCTTCATAGGCCTGCTTCATGCTCATAACACCCGTAATAACCAACACAGCAACCGCTGCAATGGCGCCCACCATGATATCCACCCAGCCCAATGAAGCCAACAGCACCACCATGCCTATCACAAAACTCACCCACAAAAACCGCTTTCGCTTAAAATCGGTCATGGGCGCCTCTGAAAGCAGCACAAATGGTGCCTCAGCCGAGCTTTCATGTTTTTTGAGTTCATCGAGAAAGTGCTTCTTTACCTCTGCCAGTACCACATCGCCTGCCTTGAGCCGAACATTGTACAGCTCGTAATGCAGCACCTCCTCCCTTTGACGTATGGCCAGTGGCACAGCGCGGTACCTGCGCCGAAAATCGACCTCCCTCAGGTTTTTGCCTTCGAAAGGGCTTCCCGATGTTATTACCATCTCCACCAGTGTCGAATTTTTGCCTTTGACATCTTCACCACCCATGCGCATTGCTGATTGCACATTTACTTTTGCCCGGTCTTTGAGGTCTTTAATTTTGTGGATATCGCAGTTTACCTTCAGAATGTCACCCTGTCGAAGTACAAAATCGCCTGTGGGCATGCTGAAGCGGGAGCCATTGCGGCGTACTTCGATCACGTCCATTTTCAGCTCCGTGACCAATGCTGTATCCATAATGCGTTGACCAATGGCTTGTGCATTTTCCAAAAGCTCTATTTCCGAAAGGTAATCACGCGTTCCGAAAGCCTCGTTCAAATCATTGCCTTTGCGGCGCTCCGGGAGCAACTTAAAGCCCACCAACACCATATACAACATACCAAACGCCAATACAATAAGTCCGTATTTCGAAAATTCGAACATGCCAAAAGGGCGCAAACCCTCCTTTTCGGCAATCCCGCTTACCAATATATTCGTACTTGTACCTATCAGCGTGCACGTACCCCCTAGTATCGAAGCGAACGACATGGGGATAAGCATCTTAGAAGCACTTTTGCCGGAGGCGTGAGCGATTTGCAAAATAACTGGAATAAACACCGCGACCACAGGCGTATTGTTGATGAAGGCGCTGATCAGGGCCACAAAACCCATCATGAAGAGCATGCCTTTGGTGTAATTTTCACGAAAAGTGGCTGCCAACCTGAACACCAATACCTGCAGCGCACCCGTATTGAGCAGGGCAGCGCTCAAAATGAACATAAACGCCACCGTAATGGTGGCCTTGTTGCTGAATCCAAGTACCCCTTCCTCAGGACTGAGCACACCTGTAAAGACCAAAGCCACAATGATAAGCAAGGCCACCAAGTCAATGCTTAGCTTTTCAGTGACAAAAAGTATCACTGCGCCCAGGATGACAATCAATGTAATTATTTCGGGGCTCATAAGGGGATGTTGACAAAAAACAGGCAGGCGCAAATGTATCCAAAAAGAAAACGAATGCCATGGTATACGCTGATTTATACCCGTGCAAAGATGACAGGGTTACGAACCGCCCCTTATGAGCCCCGCAGAGTCACGCCATAGCGCAGCTGACCGTACAATGCATGATGTAAAAGCCCGAAAACCTTCAACGCGCTGCGTTGTTTTATAAATATGAAGCATGATTATATAGCCGTTTTGACAGTATCCGTGTTGCTGTTGCTGTACACAATCTTTGCTGCGCTCGATGTGTTGCTGGGTTTTGTGGTGCTCATTTTTGGCATCTCCCCCGTCTTGATCATTTGGATGGTGTGGACTGTGATTAAACACGGCGAATACAATGGCCCTGAGCTGCATTCAGAGCAGGAATACGGATACCTTGACAGGTAATTTGTCAATCAAATTGCCTTGTGCTGGCGCCAAATGGTGACCACAGTGTAGACGTATGGAATGATGAAAACCAGCCAAAGGAGTGCCAACATCCCGTGCAATGTACCAAACGCGTTGAGCAATAGCAGTTGGACAACAGCGATCAATGACGACAACACCATCAACGCGCAGCCTGCCATCAACAACACCCTACCCCATGGCCGTCCTTTTTGATACGCCCAAGCCCCTACCACAATCATTAAGGCCATAACCAACAAGATTACGGCAGCGCTTCGGATATAAAATTGTGCCGTTGTTCCCGTGGCATCATCAGCTGAAAACATGCTGCTTGCCGCAAGCCAATACAGAACAATCGCCAATGGCACCAACAATACCGCAGTGATCACCACCGATGCAAGGAGCACTTTGAACAAATTACTTTTCATACTGTGAAACCAAAGCCATAAGCCCAAGGACTTACATGACTTTTCTAATCAATAACTTTCTGGGCAACAATCAATGTGCTCTGATCTTCCCTGACCTGTTTGTGATCAACAGGTGCCTTCCAAGAATGTAAGAAATATAGACCCAATTCCGCAATCACCATGTTGCATCTTCATCACCGAGTATCAACAGTGCCTCACTCAGCTCACCCTTGGCCTTGATGTCATTCTTTTCGGTGGCCAGCTTGTAACCTTTTCGGTAAAAATCTATGGCTTCTTCAGGCTTACCTTGCTCCTCGAGTAGCTTTCCCAGTTGATAGTACGTAGCCAAATAAGTAGGGTCTTTTTGAACAATTTTTTTGAAAACGGCAATAGCCCGTTTTGGTTCATTGTCCTTTCTGTATTCTAAGGCAGCGGCGTAATTCAGGAAAGTATCATCGGGATTCTTTTCCAACATCTCGGCAATCAAATCCATGCGATTGGAAGCAGTATTACTCATATCGGGAATACATTGGGGTATTAGTACATCAAAGTTAAGTGCTTTGGGGGTTTATCCGTAACCATTCACCAACGAATGCTCATAAGTTTTCAACGAAGCAGAACGCGACTCCCCAAAAAATTCATTTTTAGGCCTTAAGCCTATGTGATAGTTGGAATAAACTTTTCCCATTCAGGTATAGCCAGCCACCTTACACCGCTCTCCTTGCGCAGCCATGTAAGTTGTCGTTTGGCATACCTGCGTGTATTTTGCTTGATCAATTGTACAGCCGCTTCGAGGCTGCAATTGCCATCCAAATAATTGAAAAGCTCGGTGTAGCCCACAGTGCGCAGCGCAGCACTCTGTCTGTATGGCAGCAGACGCTGTACTTCCTGAAGGAGTCCTTTTTGCATCATGTTGTCAACCCGCGCATTGATGCGTCCGTACAGGGCTTCGCGCTCCCAGTGAAGGGCTATTTTTGTGACTTCAAAGTTGCGGGTTGACTTCGGCTTACCGAGCAAATCATGCATGGTCAACCCTGTCAAGGCCATGAGCTCAAGCGCACGCACCACGCGTACCGGGTTCTGCACATCGGCTTCGCTGTAGTATTTTGGATCAGCCTTTTGCAATTCGAGCTGAAGCGCTGCGAGGCCATGCTGTTCCAATCGTTTTAGCAGCGCATCGCGTACAGCATGATCCTTAGGCAAATCATCCAAACCCTCCAGCAAGGCTTTCACATACAGGCCTGAGCCACCTGTTACGATGGGGGGTTTGCCTTTTGCCAAAAGCGCTTCCAGCACGGGCAGTGCCTCCCTCGCGAAAGCGCCAGCACTCAAGGGTTGCGCAATGGAATGTGAACCAACAAAATGGTGCGGAACACCGCGCTGCTCATCAATGCCAGGGCGGGCTGTACCAATAGACATTTCTCCGTAAAACTGCCTCGCATCGGCTGAAACCACCTCTGAATTGAGCCGCAGCGCCAGGTCAACAGAAAAATCCGATTTGCCGGATGCGGTGGGTCCGAGCACTGCAAATACGCGCTGCGGATTTTTCATTTAATGGAATGGATCTTCCTCATATCCTTCAAAATCCTGAGTATCGAAATCCTCAGAGTATTCATCCAGATCGTCATCAAAATCATCATCGCCCAGCGCTGCTGAAGTGCCAAAACCATCGACCATGGCCTTGTCGTACTCATTGGGTGACTTTCCTACACTGAGCACCACAATCGGAAGCTGCTCATCGGGCTGAATGGACCGCACCTCTATGAGCTCAACGAAGAAAATCCACATGCGCAGGAAGTCATACAGGTACAACATCTTACTTCCCTTTCCATCAAGGAGTTCCCTGAGCACACTTTGGTCCATGGTGTATATGCCGTCTTCACCCACGTCGTGCATGTCCATCAGGGCTATTTCGTCGCCTTTGTTCCACTCATCATCACTGAGATAGAAGCTCGCCATTTCCCTTCCGGAAAAATGAAATGAAGCAATGATGGCCTCATGCAAATGAAGAAATGTGGCATCGCACGCTATGTCGATGTCTCGAAAAACGTGTTCAGCCTGATCAATCAATACGCGGAATCGGTATACCTCCATCGCCTGCAAAGCTAAAGAACCTTTTACGAATTCAAGCAATGTGCCCTTGGTAGCGTCAACTCTATGCGGATCAGAGTGGTGGTGATGCAAAATGGCATAAGCCAATGACAGCTCAGTCTTCTATAAAAAAAGGCACGCCTTTCGGGTGCCTGTTTCACAAAAAAATTAATGCCTGAGCT
>DAIOTP010000045.1:0-21816 GCA_036751905.1 Cryomorphaceae bacterium | reverse complement strand
TAGCTATGGCTAAAGAAACATTCGACCGCTCCAAGCCGCACCTTAACATAGGTACGATCGGCCACGTTGACCACGGTAAAACAACGTTGACAGCGGCGATTACTTCAGTACTCGCTTCTAAAGGCCTCTCCGAGGTTAAAAGTTTCGACTCAATCGACAACGCTCCTGAAGAAAAAGAGCGTGGTATTACCATCAATACCTCACACGTAGAATACCAAACCCTAAACCGCCACTACGCCCACGTAGACTGTCCGGGTCACGCTGACTACGTAAAGAACATGGTAACTGGTGCTGCCCAGATGGATGGCGCTATCCTGGTGGTAGCCGCTACTGATGGCCCAATGCCACAAACCCGTGAGCACATCCTGCTTGGACGTCAGGTAGGTGTTCCACGCATTGTCGTGTTCCTTAACAAGGTGGACATGGTTGATGACGAAGAACTACTCGAACTCGTAGAAATGGAAGTGCGTGAGCTTCTTTCATTCTACGAATACGACGGAGACAATACGCCTGTAATCCTCGGCTCAGCCTTGGGTGCATTGAATGGTGAAGAGAAATGGATGAAAACAGTGGAAGACCTTATGGAAGCTGTTGACACCTGGATCGAAATGCCTCCCCGTGACATTGACAAGCCGTTCCTTATGCCGGTTGAAGACGTGTTCTCTATCACTGGCCGTGGTACGGTAGCTACAGGTCGTATCGAAACCGGAATCATCAACTCAGGTGATGAAGTGGAAATCATCGGTATGCAAGTTGAAAAACTGAAATCCGTTGTAACTGGTGTGGAAATGTTCCGCAAAATCCTCAACAGAGGTGAGGCAGGTGACAACGTAGGATTGTTGCTCCGCGGTGTTGACAAGAAAGCCATCCGCAGAGGAATGGTAATTGCCAAGCCAGGTTCTATCACTCCACACACCAAATTCAAAGCTGAAATCTACGTGTTGAAGAAAGAAGAAGGCGGACGCCACACTCCTTTCCACAACAGATACCGTCCACAGTTCTACTTCCGTACTACCGACGTGACCGGCGAAATCATCCTGCCAGAAGGCCGTGAGATGGTAATGCCTGGTGACAACGTAACAATCACGGTAGAACTCATTGTTCCCGTAGCAATGGATAAAGGTCTGCGCTTCGCGATCAGAGAAGGTGGCCGTACCGTTGGTGCAGGTCAGGTGACTGAAATCGAAGTATAATAGTTATTCACCTTGACGGGAGAGGTGAACACCATCAGGTGTTCACCTTTACCTGTCAATACACGGGTGTAGCTCAGTTGGTAGAGCACTGGTCTCCAAAACCAGGTGTCGGGAGTTCGAGTCTCTCCACCCGTGCAAAATTTAACAAAGTGGCTAGTTTAAAGACGACATTTAAAGAATCATATGATGAGCTGGTGCACAAAGTGACTTGGCCCACATGGAAACAACTGCAAAGCAGCAGCTTGTTGGTATTGGTAGCCTCAGTGATTATCGCAATGATTATCTTTTTGATGGACTATGTATTTGGTGTGCGTGTTACTTCTGGAGATGGATTCTCATGGAAGGGCATCCTCGGATACATATACCAGGCATTGGGTTAATATGAAAAGGGCCGAAGCCATGACAGAAACTGTAGGAAAAAAGTGGTACGTAGTTCGTGCTGTAAGCGGAAAAGAGAAGCGTGTTAAGGAACTGATAGAATTGGAAGTTTCCCGAAACAATCTTCAGGATTTCGTTACACAGGTGCTCATTCCTACCGAAAAGGTATTTCAAATACGCAACGGTAAGAAAATAAGCAAAGAGAGGAACTTCTTTCCGGGCTATGTGATTATCGAAGCTGAGCTTGTTGGTGAAGTGCCCCACCTTATTAAGGGCATCAACAACGTGATTGGATTCCTTGGGGCAGAGAAGGGAGGAGACCCAGTCCCCTTGCGCAACGCCGAAGTAAACCGAATACTTGGTAAAGTAGACGAACTTGCAGAAAGCGAAGAAGAAATGTCTATACCCTACGTGATAGGCGAAAGTGTGAAGGTAATAGATGGTCCATTCAACAACTTTAACGGAGTGATCGAAGAGGTGAACGAAGAGAAGAAAAAGTTGAAGGTGATGGTGAAGATATTTGGACGCAAAACTCCTTTGGAGCTTGGATATTTACAAGTTGAAAAAGAAAACTAAACAACGGATTCAACGGCCTACTTTTCGTGTTGTGAGCACGAAATGCTTCCAAGATCAGGCTGAATCAATATACAATTAAACGAAAACTTAAATGGCTAGAGAAGTAACAGGCATGATTAAGCTGCAGGTGAAAGGTGGAGCTGCCAATCCTTCGCCCCCTGTGGGACCCGCTTTGGGTGCCAAGGGTGTGAACATAATGGAGTTCTGCAAGCAGTTTAACGCCCGAACACAAGATCAGGCTGGAAAAGTTTTGCCCGTAGTCATTACGGTTTATGCTGACAAATCATTTGATTTTGTTGTTAAAACACCGCCGGCTGCTATCCAGCTGAAGGATGCAGCAAAAATCAAGTCAGGGTCAGCTGAATCAAATCGATTGAAGGTTGGAACTGTTACCTGGGATCAGGTTAAATTGATCGCAGAAGACAAAATGACCGACCTCAATGCATTCACGTTGGAATCGGCCATGAAAATGGTGGCTGGAACAGCGCGAAGTATGGGACTTAACATAAAAGGAAACAAACCCTTTTAAGGTAAAAACTTTTACTATGCGAGTATCTAAAAAAAGAAAAGAGGCCCTGAGCAAATACGACTCGACCAAAGCTTATACCCTGGAGGAAGCATCAGGCATTGTACGCCAGATATCTACTACCAAGTTTGACGCTACAGTCGACATCGCAGTAAAGCTCGGCGTGGACCCTCGGAAAGCAAACCAGATGGTGAGGGGCAGTGTATCCCTACCTCATGGTACAGGAAGAGATGTACGCGTTTTGGTATTGTGCACCCCTGACAAAGAAGCTGAAGCCACTGCGGCCGGTGCTGATTTTGTCGGTCTTGATGATTACATCGAAAAGATCAAAGGTGGATGGACCGACGTGGACGTTATTATTACCACACCCAATGTAATGGGCAAAGTAGGTGCTCTTGGCCGTATCCTCGGACCCCGTGGATTGATGCCAAACCCCAAGACTGGCACTGTTACAATGGATGTGGCCAAAGCCGTTCAAGATGTGAAAGCTGGAAAAATCGATTTCAAGGTCGATAAGTATGGTATCATCCATGCTACCATTGGCAAAACATCTTTTGAGGTGGAAAAGATCAAAGAAAATGCCCATGAAGTGTTGTCTACTTTGCTCAAGCTGAAACCATCAGCGGCAAAGGGAACATACATCAAAAGCATCTCGATGAGTGCATCGATGTCACCCAGTGTGAAGATCGAAACCAAATCGGCAGTGAACTAACAGTTAAAGTGCGAACAAATGACAAAAGCTGAAAAGAATCAATTGATCGACGAGCTGGTAGGTACACTTACCCAAACTGATGTAATATACCTCGCTGATGCCTCAGGCCTCAACGCCGAAGCAACTACGGCATTGCGCCGCACATGCTTCAATCAAGGCATTGAGCTCAATGTGGTTAAAAATACACTCCTAAGAAAAGCCTTCGAAAAAGTAGAAGGAAAAGACTTTAGCGAGTTGTATGGTGTATTGGCTGGACCAACAGCTATTATGCTATCAGATACAGGTAATAAGCCGGCCAAGCTCATCAAAGAATTCCGCAAAAAGAATCAAAAGCCCATTTTGAAAGGGGCTTATGTTGAAGAAATGTGTTTTGTGGGGGATGACCAACTCCAGGCCCTTATTGACATCAAGTCACGTGAGGAGCTTATTGGTGATGTGCTTGCCCTACTTCAATCTCCAATCCGCAATGTACTTGGTGCCCTTCAAAGTGGTGGGCATACCGTTGCCGGTTTGGTGAAAACACTTTCCGAACGCTAATTTTTTCAAAACAAACAAAGACAAACAAATTTAAAACCCAATACAATGGCAGACGTTAAAACCCTAGGCGATCAACTCGTGAACCTTACAGTGAAAGAAGTAAACGAATTGGCAGCTTACCTCAAAGAAGAGCATGGCATCGAACCAGCTGCTGCTGCAGCTGTAATCGCAGGCCCTGGTGCAGGTAGCGGTGATGCAGCTGAAGAGGCTGTGCAAACTGCATTTGATGTAATTCTTAAATCAGGCGGTCAAGCCAAACTCGGCGTTGTGAAACTCGTGAAAGAGTTGACCGGACTTGGCCTGAAAGAAGCCAAAGCAGTGGTTGACAGTGCACCTGCTCCTTTGAAAGAAGGTGTTTCTAAAGAAGAAGCAGAATCACTTAAAGCACAACTTGAAGAAGCAGGTGCGGAAGTTGAGATTAAGTAACATAATCACTTCCTTGCATCACAAGTGCTAAGGTTAAGCTCGCCGCATTAATTTGCGGTGGGCTAAACCTTTTTAAGCCCCCCTCGCTTGTATAGTGTTACGCGTACAGTTTTTAACCTCCAAATTCAGCTACTTTGGCTACTTTAATGAAATCCAGTAACGAACGCATAAACTTTGCTTCCAGCCGTCACCTTATTGACTACCCAGATTTTCTGGAAGTGCAACTGAAATCGTTCCAAGAATTTTTTCAACTCGATACCAACCCGGAGGACAGAGAAACTGAAGGTCTGTACAAGGTATTCACTGAAAATTTTCCGATTACCGACACAAGAAATCAATTCGTACTTGAGTTTCTTGATTACTTCATCGACCCACCCAGATACAGCATACAAGAGTGTGTTGAGCGCGGATTGACCCACGCAGTGCCTTTGAAGGCCAAATTAAAACTTTATTGTACAGACCCGGAACACGAGGACTTCGAGACCATCGTGCAGGATGTCTACTTGGGAACCATTCCCTACATGACCCCACAGGGATCATTCGTGATCAATGGTGCTGAAAGGGTCATCGTATCACAACTACACCGTTCACCAGGGGTGTTTTTCGGCCAAAGCCGACACGCCAATGGTACCAAACTTTACAGCGCCAGGGTAATTCCTTTTAAAGGAAGCTGGATTGAATTCGCTACCGACATCAACGCAGTGATGTACGCGTACATTGACCGAAAGAAAAAATTGCCTGTGACCACGTTGCTCCGTGCCATTGGCTTTGAGAGTGACAAGGATATCCTTGAAATTTTTGACTTGGCCGATGAAGTGAAAATCACCAAGAGCGGCGCGAAAAAACTCGTAGGTCGCAAACTTGCCGCAAGGGTTCTCAAATCATGGATTGAAGATTTTGTCGATGAAGATACCGGTGAAGTGGTATCCATCGAACGAAATGAAGTGATCATTGACCGTGAAACGGTTATTGAAGAGGAACACATCGAACAAATTCTGGAATCGGGCGCGAAGACAGTTATCTTGCACAAGGAGAACTTGAATGCTGCTGACTTTAGTATCATATACAACACCCTCCAAAAGGACACTTCGAATTCAGAAAAAGAAGCTGTTGAGCACATTTACCGCCAATTGCGTAACGCTGAGCCACCAGATTTGGATACGGCCCGCAGCGTTATTGATAAATTGTTCTTCTCTGAAACGCGCTACGACCTCGGTGAGGTAGGCCGCTTCAGAATCAACAAAAAACTAAAGCAAGATACAAGCTTCGAGGAGCGCACATTGACCCGCGAAGACATTATCAAAATCATAAAGTACCTCATCGATTTGGTAAATTCCAATACCGATGTGGATGACATAGATCACTTGAGCAACCGACGCGTACGCACCGTGGGCGAACAGTTGCACAACCAATTCGGCGTGGGCTTGGCCAGGATGGCACGTACCATCCGCGAGCGTATGAACGTGCGTGACAACGAGGTGTTTACGCCGACTGACTTGATCAATGCCAAGACGCTGTCATCGGTGATCAATTCTTTTTTTGGAACCAACCAGTTGTCTCAATTCATGGATCAAACCAATCCACTGGCTGAGGTTACCCACAAGCGACGTATGTCGGCTCTTGGTCCAGGTGGTTTATCACGTGAACGAGCCGGGTTTGAGGTGCGCGACGTACACTACACCCACTATGGCCGCTTGTGCACCATCGAGACACCGGAAGGACCGAATATTGGTCTGATTTCTTCCCTTTGCGTATTTGCGAAAATCAATCGTCTTGGCTTTATCGAAACGCCTTACAGGAAAGTGGCCGACGGTAAAGTGGATCTCAAAGGGGAACCTATTTTCCTCAGCGCTGAGGAGGAAGATCAAAAAATGATAGCTCAGGCCAACGCGAAGGTGAGTATCAAAGGCGACTTTGAGAGCGAGATGGTAAAAGCCCGCAAGGAGGGTGATTTCCCTGTAGTACAGCCAGATAGTATTGATCTTATCGACGTGGCACCCAACCAGATTGCATCGATTGCGGCATCACTCATACCATTCCTTGAGCATGATGATGCCAATAGGGCACTTATGGGCTCCAACATGATGAGGCAGGCCGTACCTCTGTTACGGCCTGAAGCGCCAATCGTTGGTACCGGACTTGAGCCGCTTGTAGCGAGAGATTCACGCGTTCTTGTCACCGCTGAAGGCACTGGTGTGGTGGAGAAAGTTGACGCACGTCAAATTGTGATCCGCTACATCCGCGACGAAGAGGAGCAATTGGTGAGCTTCGATGAAGACTTAAAATCATACAGCCTTGTAAAGTTCTTAAAAACCAACCAAGGTACTTGCATGAACCTGCGCCCTATCGTGAGGGTTGGCGACAAAGTAAAGAAAGGACAAGTGCTCAGTGAAGGCTATGCTACCGAGAAAGGAGAACTTGCCATTGGTCGTAACCTTAGGGTGGCTTTCATGCCTTGGAAGGGTTACAACTTCGAGGATGCCATCGTGATCTCAGAAGAGGTGGTGAGAGAGGATATTTTTACATCCATCCACATCGATGAGTATATTCTCGAAGTGAGAGACACCAAGCGCGGACAGGAAGAACTTACCCCCGACATTCCCAATGTGAGTGAAGAGGCAACAAAGGATCTTGACGAGAATGGAATGATCCGCATTGGAGCTGAAATCAAAGAAGGTGATATCCTTATCGGAAAAATTACTCCGAAGGGCGAAACAGATCCTTCACCTGAAGAGAAACTGCTGCGGGCCATATTCGGCGATAAAGCTGGCGATGTAAAAGATGCTTCCCTCAAAGCACCCCCTTCATTGCGCGGTGTTGTGATTGACAAGAAGCTTTTCGCCAAAGCGGTAAAAACACCGAAGAAAAAGTCGGAAGAAAAGGTGGTTGTAGAGGAACTCGACAAACGTTTCGACCGTGAAATTGCTGCACTGAAAAATGTGCTTATTGACAAGTTGACGAGACTTGTGAGTGGTAAAACTTCACAAGGAGTGTACAACAACTTTAAGGAAGAACTGATCAAGAAGGGAGTGAAGTTCACCCAAAAGTCGCTGGCAGCCATTGATTACAGCATTGTGAATCCAAGCAGATGGACAACTGACGACCACATCAACAACTTGATCAAACGTCTTATCCACAACTACAACATCAAGTACAACGATTACGCTGGAGCATACAAGCGCGAAAAGTTTCAGATTACCATAGGCGATGAGTTGCCCTCGGGAATTCTAAAACTTGCCAAGATATACATCGCCAAGAAGCGCAAGCTCAAGGTAGGTGACAAAATGGCGGGACGTCATGGTAACAAAGGTATTGTGGCCAAGATAGTGCGCAAGGAAGACATGCCTTACCTCGATGACGGTACGCCGGTTGACATAGTGCTCAACCCACTGGGCGTTCCTTCGCGAATGAACCTGGGTCAGATTTACGAAACAGTGTTGGGATGGGCAGGCAGAGAGCTCGGACTGAAATTTGCGACCCCAATTTTTGATGGGGCAACAATTGAACAGATCGACGGATACACCAAGCAAGCCGGCTTGCCACAATACGGTGTAACACGCTTGCGCGATGGTGGAACGGGCGATCAGTTTGACCAAACAGCCACCGTTGGGGTTATCTATATGCTGAAATTGGCACACATGGTGGATGACAAGATGCACGCAAGGAGCATTGGCCCATACTCGCTCATAACACAGCAACCGCTTGGGGGTAAAGCCCAATTTGGTGGTCAGCGCTTTGGTGAGATGGAAGTTTGGGCATTGGAAGCCTTTGGTGCTGCCAACATTTTACGTGAAGTACTTACCGTAAAATCAGATGACGTGGTGGGTAGAGCCAAAGCCTACGAAGCCATTGTGAAAGGCGAAAACATGCCTGAACCGGGTATACCTGAATCATTCAATGTATTGCTGAATGAATTGGCTGGACTCGGATTGAATGTAACGCTCGAATAACTCGGGTGCTGAATTGATTTAAATTACCTCAAAGACGACCAAGGATGGCCCTAAAGAAAGAGCATAAAGTGAACTCGAATTTCAATAGCATCACCATAAGCCTCGCATCACCAGAACTGATTCTCGAGCGCAGTCACGGTGAAGTATTGAAACCTGAAACCATCAATTACCGCACATACAAGCCTGAACGTGATGGCTTGTTTTGTGAACGAATTTTTGGCCCTGTAAAAGACTATGAATGCCACTGTGGCAAATACAAGCGCATTCGATATAAGGGAATAGTGTGTGACCGATGCGGTGTGGAAGTGACTGAAAAAAAAGTGCGCAGAGAGCGAATGGGGCACATTTCCCTTGTAGTTCCTGTAGCCCATATTTGGTACTTCAAATCGCTGCCCAATAAAATTGGTTACTTGTTGGGTTTGCCTACCAAGAAATTGGATCAAATCATTTACTACGAGCGCTATGTAGTGATCAACCCAGGCCCAGCAGTGAATGCGGAAGGAGATCAACTGCAGCCCATGGACTTTCTTACTGAAGAAGAGTACATCGACATTCTCGATACGCTTCCTAAAGAAAATCAGTACCTTGATGACGCTGACCCCAACAAGTTCGTTGCGAAAATGGGCGCTGATGCCCTGTACGATCTTCTCAAAGGAACAAAACTTGATGAGCTCTCTTACGATTTGCGCCACAAAGCAGATACCGAGACTTCACAACAACGTAAAAATGAGGCGCTGAAACGTCTCCAAGTGGTGGAGGCTTTCCGTGATGCCAACGCAAGGATTGAGAACAAGCCGGAGTGGATGATTGTGAAAGTGGTGCCCGTGATTCCACCGGAACTTCGGCCCTTGGTGCCACTCGATGGTGGACGTTTTGCTACCTCCGACCTGAATGATTTGTACCGCCGCGTAATTATTCGCAACAACCGTTTGAAGCGTTTGATTGAAATTAAAGCGCCTGAGGTAATCCTGCGAAACGAAAAGCGTATGCTGCAAGAAGCTGTTGACAGCCTCTTTGACAATAGCCGCAAATCAAGCGCAGTGAAAACAGAATCGAATAGGCCACTTAAGTCTCTGTCCGACAGTTTGAAAGGAAAGCAAGGTCGCTTCCGTCAAAATTTGCTGGGTAAGCGTGTTGACTATTCTGCACGTTCAGTCATTGTCGTTGGGCCTGAGCTGAAAATGCATGAATGTGGATTGCCCAAGGACATGGCAGCGGAGCTGTACAAGCCGTTCATTATTCGTAAGATGATCGAACGGGGAATTGTAAAGACCGTAAAATCAGCCAAGAAAATTGTAGACCGCAAAGAGGCTGTAGTGTGGGATATCCTGGAAAATGTCCTCAAAGGACATCCGGTGCTTCTTAACAGGGCTCCGACCCTGCACCGTATGGGTATACAGGCTTTTCAGCCTAAGCTGATTGAGGGAAAAGCAATCCAGCTCCATCCTCTTGTATGTACTGCATTCAACGCCGACTTCGATGGTGACCAAATGGCAGTGCACTTGCCTTTGGGCAACGCCGCTATTCTGGAAGCACAACTGTTGATGATTGCATCGCACAACATCCTGAACCCTGCCAATGGTGCTCCAATTGCGGTACCATCGCAAGACATGGTGCTTGGGTTGTACTACATTACCAAAGGCAGGAAAACTGATGAGAGCCGCACTATCAAAGGTGAAGGCAAATCATTCTACAGCCACGAGGAGGTTGAAATTGCCTACAACGAAGGCAAATTGGACCTGCACGCGCACATCACTTTCCGGTTTGTGGACGTGCATGGGAAGACCCATATGATAGAGACCACCACAGGGCGCGTGTTGTTCAACAACCACGTTCCACTTGAGGTTGGTTACATCAATCAGGTGCTTACCAAAAAAGCCCTGCGCGATATCATCGGAGAGGTGCTGAAAGTAGTTGGAATGGCGCGCTGTGCGAAATTCCTTGACGACATCAAAGAACTCGGGTTTTATATGGCGTTTAAGGGTGGTCTTTCCTTCAACCTGAACGACGTTATTATTCCACCAGAGAAAGAAATTCTGGTTGCCAAAGCCACCGAAGAAGTGAAAGTGGTCCTGGAGAACTATGGCATGGGTCTCATTACCAACAATGAGCGTTACAACCAAATCATTGACATCTGGACACATACAAATTCAAAGCTCACCAACATATTGATGGAGCGGTTGAAGAATGACAACCAAGGTTTCAACTCCATTTACATGATGTTTGACTCTGGTGCACGTGGTTCGAAAGAACAAATTCGCCAGCTGTCAGGAATGCGGGGCCTTATGGCCAAACCGCAAAAATCAGGGGCGACTGGTGGACAGGATATCATCGAGAATCCAATCCTTTCCAACTTTAAAGAAGGACTTTCGATTCTTGAGTACTTCATTTCTACCCACGGTGCCCGTAAAGGTCTTGCCGATACGGCCCTCAAAACGGCCGATGCTGGATACCTTACCAGAAGGCTCGTGGATGTGGCCCAGGACGTGGTAATCTTAGGTGAAGATTGTGGCACCCTTCGTGGTTTGACTGCTACTTCTCTTAAGAAAAACGAAGACGTTGTAGAACCACTTTACGAGCGTATACTCGGCCGCACTTCGTTGCAAGATGTATTTCATCCTGAAACGGGAGAAATCCTGGCTGTGGAAGGTGCTGAAATTACTGAAGATATAGCTGCCGCGATTGAGAAAGCGGGCATTGAAGAGGTTGAAATTCGTTCAGTACTTACTTGCGAATTAAAAAGAGGCGTATGTGCCAAGTGCTACGGACGCAATCTTTCGACCGGTCGCATGGTGCAGAAAGGAGAAGCAGTAGGTGTAATCGCTGCGCAAAGTATTGGTGAGCCGGGTACACAGCTTACGCTACGTACTTTCCACGTGGGTGGTACTGCCAGCAATATTGCGGATGAATCTGAGATTAAAGCCAAAGCTGATGGAGTCATTGAATTTGAAGAAATTCGTGATGTAGAGCAAGATGCGAAAGATGGCAGCAAGAAAACCATCGTAGTAGGACGTTCAGGTGAAATGCGCCTGGTTGATCCCAAAACAGGCATTGTCTTGGCAACGAATAATATCCCTTATGGCTCTGAGCTTTTTGCAAAAGATGGCCAAAAGGTGAAAAAGGGTGATGTCATTTGCAAATGGGATCCGTACAATGCGGTTTTCATTTCAGAAGGCGCTGGAAAAATCAAGTTCGAGAACTTCGAGGAAGGCATTACCTTCAGGGAGGAAGTGGATGAGCAAACGGGTTACCGTGAGAAAGTAATTACGGAGCGCCGCGACAAGAAGAAAAATCCGGCTATACACATCGTTGACCTGAAGACGAAGGAGATTGTGAAATCTTATAACCTTCCTGTTGGTGCCCACGTGAGTGTGCAAGAAGGTACGGACGTGCTTATGGGACAGATCATTGCTAAAATACCGCGTATGAGTGGTAAGACTGGTGATATCACCGGAGGTTTACCACGCATCACGGAGCTTTTTGAAGCCCGTAATCCTTCCAACCCAGCAGTGGTGAGCGAAATTGATGGTATTGTGAGCTACGGTAAGATCAAGCGAGGTAACCGCGAAATTATCGTTGAAAGCAAAACCGGCGAAGTGAAGAAGTACCTTGTTTCACTCTCAAAGCATATTCTTGTTCAAGAAAATGACTTCGTTCGTGCAGGGCAACCTTTGAGCGATGGTGCCATCACTCCAAGCGATATTTTGGCCATTGAAGGGCCAACGAAGGTGCAGGAATACCTCGTGAACGAAGTACAGGAAGTGTACCGATTGCAAGGAGTGAAAATCAATGACAAGCACTTTGAAATCATTGTGCGTCAAATGATGCGCAAAGTTGAGATCGAGGATCAAGGCGACACGCGATTCCTTGAAAACCAGAGCGTTGAAAAGCTCGACTTCATGGAAGAGAATGACCGCATATTCGGCATGAAGGTGGTTTCAGAAGCTGGTGACAGTGTGAATTTGAGACCAGGTATGATAATCTCTGCGCGACAGCTGCGTGATGAAAACAGTCAGCTCAAGCGAAAAGATCAACGCCTTGTGGAAGTGCGCGATGCAATTTCTGCTACGTCGAGGCCATTGCTTCAGGGAATTACCAGGGCATCTTTGCAGACCAAGTCGTTCATTTCGGCTGCATCGTTCCAGGAAACAACCAAAGTTCTCAACGAGGCCGCGGTAAGCGGAAAACGCGATAACCTTTTGGGCCTGAAAGAGAACGTTATTGTGGGTCATTTGATACCCGCAGGTACCGGACTCCGTGAGTTCGGAAGAGTAAACGTAGGTTCCAAAGAAGATTTCGATCGAATGATGCAGAAATCAGATGAAGTTCTTACAGAACAATTAGAGTTGAAATAATCCGAAAAGCCTCCCACTAGGGGAGGCTTTTTTTTTAAAAAATTGGCCATGGCAGACAACAAAAATGAAAAGAATCCGAATCAAATCAACATTGAGCTTAATGAAGATGTAGCCGATGGTATTTATTCAAATCTGGCGATTATCACACATTCCCCAGCGGAGTTTGTCATTGATTTCGTGAGGGTCATGCCGGGGATGCCCAAAGCAAGAGTCAAAAGCCGTATCGTACTTACGCCCCAACATGCCAAACGATTGCTCAGGGCCCTTGCCGATAATATCGACAAATTTGAGGCTGTACATGGCACTGTAGTTGAGAAAGGCCAGGACGGCGGAACTTCATTTCCCATGGGATTTGGCGGTCCAACGGCACAAGCCTGAACGCTTTCTCTATAGTTCGTAAACGCTTTTGTTGAAAATGGTGTATCCGAAGTTGAATAGAAAACTCCAAGGGCTATCTATTTGACTGCTGTAATAGTTTAACGTCAG
Source organism: Cryomorphaceae bacterium (assembly GCA_036751905.1). Lineage (GTDB taxonomy): Bacteria > Bacteroidota > Bacteroidia > Flavobacteriales_D > Cryomorphaceae > T3Sed10-241. The sequence goes on along the minus strand of DAIOTP010000045.1, from coordinate 8,677 downwards.
ACTGACAGGTCCGAGTGGACTGTGAAAAACCACTGCGCCAGAGCCAATAAATTGGGTGGTGCCAAAGCCGTTTCCGAAAGTGGCAAGGTTATCATCATCCCTTATGATGTCTCTCAATGGCTGAAAACCATAGCCTTCAGCACGAAGTTCGATATTTTTTACGACCTCGAACACCGAACGAATTCCCAAACCTGCAAATTCATGTGCCCTGAAGTCTTGTAGAAAGAAAGTGGCACTCTCTGGTATGGGCATATATGCAGGAGCCGAAATAACCGATGCCGTGTAGTTGCCAAAAAATGGTTTTGAGGTATATACAGCTTGCAGGTCAAAGCCCAATGAAAATCTATCAAAATTTAAAAAGTAGTTTTCATAGTGGAGCCGCAGGTCGACCCATGTATGCCTTGAGGTAATTAATGAATCCAATGCCGGTCGTGTCGTGCCATAATCTGTAAGTTCTCGTCCATGTATGGCTCGGCCTGATAATTGTATTCTGGAGCCTTGACTTGCATACATTTTACGGTTCAATGTGTTTCGGTCTATTCCCGTCGCAATATTTACCATGGTGAACCGCGTTACATCTGAAGTGTCTTCGACTGTAAAGTTTTCAGTTTGATAATAGCGGTCTATCGTTTCACCATAGCGCAATTGCACTTTTGCAACAGCGTTATTTCCCGCAGCTGCCACTCCCGTTGCTCCGCCGAAAACTTCATTTTTTACGATAAATGAAGGACGTGATTGTTCAAAGAAAGTGCTGAAGTTGCGAAAATAATCCCATCTGTTCAGAATGAGATGCGGTTCCAAACGACGCCTTTTTTTCCCGCCGAAGTCAATATTCCCTTGCAACATGGTGCTGCCATAAAATCGGCCAAAGTAACTGTTGGCCATAATGCTCGTGGAAGTGCGACCGAATAAGTTGTACTTTAATCCTACATATCCCATATTGATAGGCCGTGATGAGAAGTTTCCACCAAAATAGGCGGTCAGCTTTCGCTCCGGTCTTACATACATGTTCATGGCGAAATTGCCTGCGATGCTGTCGAAACGTACACTTGGGTGAACGTACCTCAATTTATCGTCCTGGGCGATGCGCAAGAACTGATTTCGGAATTGACCAAAGGTGTACACGCTATCTCGGCTTGCCGCCCCCAATGAGGAGGATACATATTCTTGCTGACCCTTTGTCAATTGACCTTGCAATGAAATAGCCCCAATTTCTTTTTTGGGAAAGTGCGCCTTGAACGCCATGCGCTCCTGCTGCAATTCTTGTCGGGATTTTCGCCTTAGTGTCATGGCCATCAGTTCCTCGAGATACAGTTGGGCTTCCATGTATCCTTTGTTTATTTCCAGTGCAGGGTTAGAAAAATCGAATACCCCGATCGTTGATTTTGGCTCAATGATGATACCATGCTCACACTTCAACGTAAAGTCACTTTGCATCATGATGAGGCTTCGCAGTTGTGATAGCAGGTCATCTTCAAGTGGAGGTTCGTTCGGACCAGCCACATTGCTGCCGATGATGATGTCGGGCAAGAAAACATCATACATTACATCCGCCGGAAAATTGTTGTACAAGCCACCATCAAATAGCATGAGCTCGTCCACAATTAGGGGCCGGTAAAAAAAGGGGTAAGTGGCTGAGGCCCTCAAGGCTATAGCCAGGGAACCGGACGAAAAAACAACCTGCTTTTTGTTCACTACGTCAGAAGCAACACATCTGAAGGGGACAAACAATTGGTCGAAATCATAATTGGCTACAGCAGCCGGCTGAGCCAGAAGGTCCATAAGTATGAATTCCATTAAGTTGGGATTCACCACATTTGCCGGCAGGGTGTTTCGAACAAAGTTTTCGATATCGAATTTGAAGCGAATGATCCCCGCATCCTCCATTTCCTGACTGAAGTAATACAGGTCTTCACCGGGTAGTTCTCCATTTATGGCTTGAACAAAAGTGGGGCTTTCCGCAAAGCGCTCCAATTCCTCCACACTGAAACCTGCCGCATACAGACCGCCAATGAGTGCGCCCATGGATGTTCCTGTGATGTAGTCAATGGGTATCTCGGCCTCTTCGAGCGCTTTGATTACCCCTATGTGCGCCAATCCGCCTGCGCCACCACCACTCAGCACCAGGCCTACGCGCTGTCCAAACGCCTCTTGTCTCGCAACTAAGGCCATGAGGATGGAAAAGCATACATAGAGGCAATACATGCGGCGCATCGAACGCGAAGCTAAGCTTATTCATAGGAAGGAACGAGGCGAGGCACTTAAAATTATCCTCAGTTAGCTTGTCTTTCCAATAGGTGCTTGTGACATGTCATGTGCAAGCATGGCAAGGTAGGGTATACATTTGGCGGTGCGCGATCCATACCACGAGAAGGCCTCGCCGTCCACAAGCATTACTGCCTTTGCGGCAAATGGCGACAACAGTTCAGCGTGCTGCTGCCTAAAAGGATAAGGTTCACTGCTCAGCAAAATGTAATCAATATTGAGTCCCTTCAAGTCGGAAACTGACAGTTTGGGATAGCGTTTGCCCTTTTCATTCCATTCTTTGAGCACGTTGTAGAATCCCATACAGGTCATTGTGTGGGAGATGTAAGTGTCGGTGCCTGCAGCCATGAAGGGGTCTTTCCAGACGAGATAAAGTACCCGGGCAGGTTCACTTGTGGAGCCCCCGGAGCCAGTGAGCACATCGATTCCGTCGAGGAGTTCCATTACCATGCGGTTGGCCCGGTCCTCAACCTGCAGGGCTTTGCCCACGATTGAAATCATTTCAGCGGCATCGCTCATTGTGCACACATCGGTCACCAAAACGGGATACCGCTCGGCCAGCTCCAATACCGCGGCTTTCGGATTTTCTTCCTTGTTGGCAATGATGAGATCCGGTTGAAGGGAATGGATCTTTTCCGCTTTGAAATTTTTGGTGCCGCCCACGCGTACCCTGCTCTCAAACACGTGCTCGGGGTGCACACAGAAAGAAGTGATACCGACAAGTTGTTGCTCCATTCCCAAATCACAAATAAGCTCCGAAATGGAAGGAACAAGCGATACGATGCGCTGCGGCTTGGACTCCACTTGTATCTTTCGCCCTATCTGATCAATCAGCTCTGGCATCAGGACATGGCGGCGATAAGGTCATGGCGGGTGATGATGTGGTAGCGGCCTTCGGCAATGCGCACAAGTACGGCAGAGGTATTTTTGTCGACCATGCGGAGCACTTGCTTCACATCTTCATCGCTCTCAATTATAGGAAAGGGTGGCCCCATCACATCACGCACGCGCATGCCTGTAGTGCTATGGCCGTTTGAAATGGTATTGAAGATGCTGTGCTCATCAATGGAACCCACAAAGTCACCACTGTTCGTGACGGGTATTTGTGAGATGTCATACTTTTTTAATTTATCGATGGCATGGCTGAGCAACTCCTCGCTGCCTATGGTCACCAAAGGTTTATCCACGTGGCGGTTCACCAGGTCCAGTGCCGTCTTGTTGCGGTCGTTGAGGAAGCCCCGGTCGCGCATCCAGTCATCGTTATACACCTTACCCACGTAACGCGAACCATGGTCGTGAAAAAGCACCACCACAACGTCGTCCGCGGTCAGCTGATCTTTCATCTGCTCCACCACTGCGTAAGCTGAGCCGCATGAATACCCGAGAAACAGGCCTTCTTTGCGGGCCAACTCCCGCGCATAGATAGCACCATCCTTGTCGGTCACTTTTTCAAAGTGATCGATTACATCAAAGTCAACGTTCTTGGGCAGTATGTCTTCCCCAATGCCTTCGGTGATGTAGGAGTAAATTTCGTTTTCATCAAAAATACCGGTTTCATGGTATTTTTTGAAAACTGAACCATAGCTGTCTCCTCCCCACACCTTGATATTGGGATTCTTTTCTTTGAGATATTGCCCTACCCCGCTGATGGTACCACCGGTTCCTACACCTACTACGAAATGGGTAACTTTCCCTTCCGTTTGTTCCCAAATTTCAGGCCCGGTAGTTTGGTAGTGCGCCTTGCGGTTGCTCAGGTTGTCATATTGATAAGGGTAGAAGGAGTTAGGAATTTCTTTGTTGAGTCGCGCAGCCACTGAGTAATAAGAGTCAGGATGTGTGGGCGCTACGTTGGTAGGGCACACAATCACCTCCGCACCCATGGCACGCAGGATGTCCATTTTTTCCTTGCTCTGCTTGTCGCTCAAGGTGCAAATGAGCTTGTAGCCTTTGATGATGCAGGCCAGGGCCAGGCCCATTCCTGTATTGCCTGAAGTGCACTCTATCACCGTGCCGCCTGGCTTGAGCTTCCCCTGTTTTTCGGCATCTTCAATCATTTGCAATGCCATGCGGTCCTTGGTGCTGTGGCCGGGGTTGAAGTACTCCACTTTGGCATAGATAGTAGCCGGTATGTGCTTGCAAATCTTATTCATTTTCACCAACGGGGTGTCGCCGATGGTCTCAAGTATATTGTTGTACGCTTTGCGAAAAGCCATTTCTTTATTTTTTTGCAAAGGTACCAAACTCGTGGCAGCCATGGCGCAGGGACGGAGGTTTCTTGCAGCCAATTTTGCCGAAAAGGGCTACACATCCTTCAATTGAAACGAATGCTCCTGGAGGGCAATACGGCATTGACTGCCAGCGCAGGCAACATGAGCATCACCATGCATACCAACAGGGTGCCTATGTTCAAAAGCAGCAGGTGGTTCGCTTCAACCAGCACTGGTACTTCACTCACGTAGTACTGTTCCGGGTCGAGTTTTAAAATGCCATAACGCTTTTGAAGCCAAGCCATAAGTAGTCCTGCGGCATTGCCCAATACGAGGCCAATACCAATGATATAAGCAGCTTGTGTAAGAAAGATGCGTTGGATAAGCCATGAAGTGGCCCCCATGGTTTTCAAAATTCCAATCATTTGGGTGCGCTCCATGATGAGGATGAGCAGCGCCGAGGTCATATTGATCACAGAGATTAAAATCATCAATATAATGATCACCAGGCTGTTGATATCGAGCATTTCAAGCCAGTTAAATATCTCGGGCGAGCGTTGCGTGATGGTGGTGGTACGGAGGTCATAATTCAGGTGCTCGTACACCAGCTTGTCAATGGCGTAGAGGTCTTTGTAATTTTCCAGAATGATGTCGAAGCCTCCGGTATAGTAGCGGTCGCTTCCACCACTTGTGGTGATTGTAATCAGATCTTCTTCAGGGCATAGGCACTTCTGTGCAGTGCTCCTGTAGCGCTGAGATGCCCCCTTCACGGCAAAAAAAGCAGTATCGGGTTGTGTGCCTTCACGGTCGTACAGCACCACGTGAAAAGCAGTGTCGCCTTTGATGCAAAATCGATGTGGCCCCGGACCTGTCAAGGAATCTACACTCCAGGCAAAGCGGTGGATGCCCTCCCCTCCAAAACCCAGTGCACTGAGCGATAAGCTATCTGAAACACAATCGTCCGCGCGCATTTGTGCTTGCAAGCCCCACTGATTGATGCGCCGTATGTGGTTGAGGTCAATGAATACAAATTGGGCATCAAGGTCTTGCAATCCGGTATCGTAAGTAGCTGCCAGCTCCATGTTGCGCTGTACCATGTTGCGGCCAGGATTCGGGAAGTAGAGGGTAAGCCTGTCGCCAATATTGAGGCGCATACGTCTTGCCAAATATTTTGACATCACGATGGCATTGCTGGTAGATGATGTCGCGAATGTGGGCAAATTGCCTTCGCTCAGGTGCGCATGGAGGAAGCTCCAGTCAAAGTCATAGGTCACACCTTTTGCAAAGATCCCTTGAATATTGTCGGGTGTTTCGAGTATGCCTTGCAGCAGGGCATATTGCTGGATGTGCTTTACCTCGGGCAGTGTGTCAAGGTGGGGATAAAAGTGTTGATTTACTTCGAGCTTCGGGTCGTTGAAGCGCACGCTGCTGCTAAAGTTGGTCACCTGTATGTGCGCACCGAATCCCAATACTTTCTCCCTGATTTCATGTTGAAAGCCCCGCACGATGCCTATCGCCAAGATCATCACCGTCATCCCAAGTGCTATGCCAATGGTAGCAATGCGCACAATAGGGCGTGAAAGCTCCTTTTCGGTACTTTCACGGCGAATTAACCGTTTGGCAATAAAGTATGAGGTATTCAAGCGTCGAAAATCTTGGCAGAGGCAGCAAGCCCACAGCGCGTAAAAGTATGAAATTGATTGGCCAATTGCTCCCGTTCGTCCTATTTGCCCTGCAAGCTTGCAGTCAGGGGCCTGAAGCCGCTCAGGTAAGGCATGCAATAGCCACCATCGAAGGCATTGAATTTTCCGCTGCCGATTTGGCGCTAAAGCCTGGCATATACACCTTTGTAAACCAACTAGGTGCCTACAAGGGAAAGCGCCTCGCCGTGGTGGCCAACCACACCAGCACCATTGAGGGTGTACACCTTGTGGATACCTTGCTCGCTTCGGGCATGGAGCTGGCCCGCATTTTTGCACCGGAGCATGGCTTCCGCGGCGATGTGGCCGATGGCATGACGGTGAAGAACCAGCTTGACCAGCGCACAGGATTGAGCATCGTATCCCTTTACGGGAAAAATAAAAAGCCCAGCGCTGAGCAGCTGAGTGATGTCGACGTAGTGATTTTCGATATACAAGATGTTGGCGCGCGTTTTTATACTTTCTTGAGCACACTGCATTATGTAATGGAATCCTGTGCTGAACTCAAAATCCCAATGCTCGTGCTCGACAGGCCCAATCCGAACATCCATTATGTGGATGGACCATTACTCCAAAAGGGTTTCAGCTCCTTTGTGGGCCTGCATCCTGTCCCAGTGGTGTACGGCTTGACCATCGGTGAATATGCCATGATGCTGAATGGAGAAAAGCTTTTGAAAAATGGAGTGCAATGCCAACTGCAAGTTGTACCCTGCGCCAATTATTCCAGAACCGATCATTACACCTTGCCCATCGCTCCCTCACCCAATTTGCCCAATATGGAAGCCATATACCTTTATCCAAGTCTTTGCTTTTTTGAGGGCACCACTGTAAGTGTGGGCAGGGGTACCTCAAAGCCATTTGCCGCAATCGGTGAACCGGGAAACCGCAGCGGCAACTTCAGGTTTACTCCGGTTTCGATGCCCGGCATCTCCGACAACCCACCCCACAAAGGCAAGGAATGCGTTGGCTACAACCTTGCCGGAACGGTCGACTTGAATAATCCACCCACCAGTTTGAACATTGAATGGCTGCTTCGCATGTACAACGAAAGTGCGGACCCGGGCAGCTTCTTCCTCTCATCGGGTTTCTTCGACAAACTTGCAGGTACCGATGCCCTGCGCAAATCCGTGATAGCTGGGAGTACAGTTGCCGAGATACGCGCTTCATGGCAAAATGAACTTGCTCAATTCGAGCAGCTGCGCAGGAAGTATTTTATTTATCCCGAATAATTCACATCAAGGGCTGTCCAAATTTAGGGCATAGAAAAAGGCGCCCTCGGGCGCCTTTCCAACAAAATACGTAAGATATGGGCAAACGTTATGCCAACTTCACGTTCACCGCGTTGAGACCCTTGCGACCTTCTTGCAATTCGAAAGTAACACGATCATTATCGCCAATTTTGTCAACGAGTCCATTTGCGTGTACAAAGTACTCTTTGTTTGATCCTTCTTCTTTGATGAATCCGTATCCTTTGGAGTCATTAAAGAACTTAACTGTTCCGTTATTCATGGTAAAATTTAAAAAATGTTCTCAAAGGTAATTTAAAAATCCACATTTCCAACAAAAAGTGTTTGCTTCTTGACAATTATCTTTTAAAAAAACATTATTTAACCTTCTGATAACTTGGAGGCCCACTTCAGTCTGCCAACTTGAGGGTATACACATCGGTGCGTCGATCCTTGAGGTTGCGCACCGCGCCAAATTCATGCAGCTCACGCAAAAGGTCAAGGTCTACATCGGCTACGAGAATCATTTCCGAGTTGGCGGTCGCTTCAGCTTTGATTCCATTGGTCGGAAAGCTAAAGTCGCATGGGGTGAATACAACGGATTGTGCAAACTGTATGTCCATGTTTTCGACCTTGGGCAGATTGCCTACACTTCCGGCTATGGCTACATAGCATTCGTTTTCTATAGCCCTGGCACGTGCACAATAGCGCACACGTGAGTAGCCGTTTTGTGTATCGGTGAGGAAAGGCACAAAGAGGATGCGCATTTCTTCCTCGGCCAGCAGGCGCGGCAACTCGGGAAACTCCACGTCGTAACAAATCAAGACGCCTACAGGGCCGCAGTCGGTCTGTATCACTTTTACCTGATTTCCGCCGCTGAGTCCCCAGGCTTTGGATTCGTCGGGGGTTACGTGAATTTTGGTGTATTTGTCATACGTTCCGTTGCGGCGACACAAGTATCCCACATTGTACAAGCGCCCATCGTCATCGAGCCATGGCATGCTGCCCGTTATGATGTTTACATTGTAGCTAACCGCCAAATTCAAAAAGCGGTCGCGAATTTCATCGGTATACTCGGCCAGCTTGCGTATGGCCTCTGCTTCACTCAGGTGGTTGTAATCGGCCATCAAGGGTGCGTTGAAAAATTCGGGAAACAAAGCGAAGTCACTTTTGTAGCCGGATACTGCATCTATAAAAAACTCGACCTGATCAAAGAGGTCGTCTATTCCATTGTACAAGCGCATTTGCCATTGGATAAGGCCAAGGCGTACGCTGGATT
>DAIOTP010000044.1:0-22219 GCA_036751905.1 Cryomorphaceae bacterium | reverse complement strand
ATACTGTCCCGCTTTGCGTAAAGCTGGTTGAGTATCGTGTCCTGGTTGGCGATGTTCTTGTGTGCTTTCTCTATACCTATCCGCTTCATCTCAGCTTCGCGCTGATATTTCTGACGCAAACTTTCTCCCCTTGCATTGTCAGCATTTTCACGGAGCTGCATTATCTCGCCTTCGGAAGCTTCAATGATGGCATATTCAGCCTCACGCCTACTTTCAATAATTTTGATGGCATTGTTGAGGTCACTGAGCCCTCGCTCTCTCACTTTCTCCTCAGGCTGCTTGCAGGCATTGAGCAGAATCGTGCACAGTAGAAAAACCGAGAAAGCAGAACGCATCATCATTGGAGCTTATCATTTAAACGAAAACCCACGAAGTGCATCGTGGGTTTTCAAGTTGTAAAAATAAATGTGTGCGTGCTTATTGGGCATCCATTTTCTTTTTCATCTCCATATACTTGTCATTTTTGCCAAGCAATGCATAAAGCTGTGAAAGCGAAATGATAGCACCTTTGTCTGTATCATCCAGTGAATGGGCCTTTTCCAGGTGTGGAAGCGAAAGCTCAAATACTTTTCGGGCCTCTTTTCTGGCCTCATCGTATTGTTTGTTGTCTTTTATTTCATTGGCAGCGTTGTTCATCTCCACACCTTGATTAAAGAATAGCGCTCCAAGATTGTAAACGGCATCGAAATAATCTGGATCTATTTCAATGGCCTGTTCGTAAGCGGCTATAGCATCCTTTTTGCGATCCAGGTTGTCATACACTACCCCCAAAGAGAAGAAAAGCTGTTTATTGTCCGGCTCTCTTTCGATGGCCAATTTCAAATTCTGTTCTGCTTCTTCAAATTGGCCCTTTCCGAGGTAGTAATTCAGCTCATAGATGATAAGGTCAGCATCGTTGGGATACATTTTACGGCCTTCTTGCAGCACGGAAAGGTATTTCTCTTCATCACCCTTTTTGTTGTAGACATTAGCGATATAAAGGTACATTTTGCCCTCCAGGTAACCCGTTTCAGCGGTTTGCTTATAGAGATTGATGGCGCCATCATAATCACCGGCTTGCTCAGCTGCCAAACCTCCGTTATAAAGCGCGAGCGTGTCCACAATTCCGAGATTTTTGCCAACTTCAGCACTCACAATGAAGTAATCACGTGCTGCAGGAAAATCTTCAACACCAAATGCATCTATACCTCCATTGAGCGCTGCAATCCGGGTTTCATTCATTCCGGCAATAATTTCATCGGACCAAGTTCCTTTGGTGTCGAGTTCCTGTGCCCTTGCGTATGATTTTTGGGCCTCCTTGAGTGCATCAACGCGGTCGAAACCATAGTCGCCGGTAGCAAGGCCGAGGTAAATTTTTCCGCGATAGCGCCATGTTTTGTCCTTTTCGGAGGTTTTAATGTCTTGTGTGGCTGGCTCAATGGCATCTAGTGCTTTATCAAATTCTCCAGCCGCCATGTAGCGGTAGGCGGTGGCCACTTTTGCATTCTGAGCAACTGCAGGAGTCGCGGCCAGCAAGGCCAATAAATAAAGTGTGTTTTTCATATGTATCAGTTTCCTGAGGCCAAAATTGCAAAATGGATGCCAAATGGCACAATCATTTTGAAAAATATTGGATTTAGTGCTAAAATTTGAGCTGCCGGGCGGCAAAGCATCACCTGTACTTTTCAATGAGGTAGCGTCGATAGTCCCTTTTTGCATCAGGATGGATGGCGTCTTCAAAGTCTCGGTGCAAGTCATCAACGAACGAGTTCATGCCAGCGCGACTCGCTTCATGAGCCTCTTCTTTGGATGCGAGATACTCCACGAACCGCTTCATCAATTCATTGAGCTCTATACCGTGTGATACGGCGTATTGATCAGCCTTTTCATAAAGGCCTTTGTCAAGGATAAGATTGTAGTTTGTTTTCATGGTAGTAGGAATTGCTTGGTGAAATATAAGCATTTTCCTCGAATATCTCCGTTGTCCATGCAATACTTTTGTGCTGATTGACTTACATCCATCATTTTTGAAAATTGAAAAAGTACGGCCAGGCTGTAACTTACAGCTGCATTGGGTCGTCAACCTACAACAACCATGTACAGGTGCGCGCTATAATATACAAGCAATACGGAGGTCCCGATGTAGCCTCTCTTACATCTTTACCTATACCCCTACCGGCAAAAAACCAGCTGCGTATTGATGTTCAAGCATCCACAGTGAACCGAACGGATTGTGGCTTTCGCAGTGCCAACTACTTCGTATCGCGATTTTGGAGTGGTCTTTTCAAACCAAAATATCCAGTTTTGGGATGCGAATTTGCAGGCATTGTTGATGAAGTTGGCACTGAAGTAACACTTTTTAAACCAGGTGATGCTGTGTATGGTTATGATGACCAATATTTCGGTGGTCACGCCGAGTACCTTTGCATAGATGCCCAAAAAGCCGTTGCTCCTATTCCATCCGGCCTTACCTATGCTCAAGCAGCCGCCCTTACTGAAGGTGGCCACTATGCCTTGGGAATCATTCGCGCGGCCGAAGTAAAATCGGGGTACGAAGTACTTGTAAATGGAGCTACCGGAGCCATTGGCAGCGCAGCTGTACAATTGCTCCGACACCTTGGAGCCCATGTCACCGCAGTATGCCCTCGAGCGTACACGAACAAAGTGCTGGAGCTTGGCGCAGAGCAGGTGGTTGATTTTGAATCAACTGATTTTACCCATTTGCCGCAAAAATTTGATTTTGTTTTGGATGCCGTGGGTAAAAGCAGCTTTCACAAATGCAAACCGCTTCTCAAATACAGTGGAATTTACATCAGCACTGAATTGGGCCGTGGTGGCGACAACATTTGGCGCGCGCTTTTTGCCGCCTTTCACAAGGGGCCCAAGGTAGGCTTTCCTATACCTGTAGTGAAGGCTGAGGACATCGCGTACCTCGGTAAGTTGGCTGCCGAAGGTCAATTTAATCCATTGATGGACAGAAGCTACTCTCTGGAGAAAATCGTGGATGCTTACCGGTATGTGGAAACCCAGCAAAAGATCGGAAACGTGACCATCGCCATCGGTCCTCATGCCCATGATATTGCGGTGGCTTAGCTCCGCCATGCGCGAAAGCTGCATTTTGCTTTCCTGATATCCTTCCACTGAGTTCAACATTTCAACTCTCGCGACCTGTTATCCCTCCTGCAGGCCTCGCGAAAGAGGGTATTGTCGAACGATTGCCCGTTTTTATGACTATTATCATTTTTCAAAGCCGGCTCCGTATTTACTTTTACGCCACTAATCTCCAATAACCCAAACAATATGATTACGCAAAAGCAAACCTCGGTCCACAAATGGGTGGATAGCTTGGTAGATCACTACCAACCAAAGCAAGTGTACTGGTGCAACGGCAGCCAGAATGAATATGACCGATTGTGCCAGGAGTTGGTAGATGCCGGCACATTTATCAAATTGAATCCTGCGAAACGCCCAAACAGTTTTGCCTGCTTCAGCGACCCCAGCGATGTTGCAAGAGTGGAAGACCGCACCTATATATGTAGCCGCCGCAAGGAAGATGCAGGCCCAACCAACAATTGGATGGATCCTGTTGAAATGAAAACCACGCTCAACAAGTACACCAAAGGAAGCATGAAAGGGCGTACCATGTACGTAATTCCTTTTTGCATGGGCCCTTTGGGATCACGCCTATCGCGTTATGGCGTTGAGGTTACCGACAGTCCGTACGTGGTTGTAAACATGAAAATCATGACCCGCATGGGCGATGCTGCCCTTGAAAAAATGGGCGATGACTTTGTGAAATGTATTCACACCCTGGGGGCACCTCTTGAGCCAGGGCAACAAGACGTGAAGTGGCCTTGCAATCCCGATGTGAAATACATCAGCCATTTCCCGGAGGAGCGCTTGATCATCAGTTATGGCAGTGGTTACGGAGGCAATGCCCTTCTCGGCAAAAAATGCTTCGCCCTGCGTATTGCAAGCAGCATGGGCCGTGAAGAAGGCTGGCTCGCTGAGCACATGCTCATTATGGGTGTGGAAGGTCCTGACAAAGAGAAACATTATGTAGCAGCGGCCTTTCCAAGCGCTTGTGGAAAAACGAATTTTGCCATGCTCATTCCACCTGACAGCATGAAAGGCTGGAAGGTAACAACAGTAGGCGATGACATCGCATGGATACACAAAGGTGATGACGGCCGGCTTTATGCCATCAATCCCGAAGCAGGCTACTTCGGCGTGGCGCCTGGCACCAATTACCAGACCAACCCCAGTGCCATGGAAAGCATCAGCAGAGATACCATCTACACCAATGTAGCCATCACCCCCGACGGCGATGTGTGGTGGGAAGGAATGACTGATGAGGTGCCCGAAGGCCTTACTGATTGGCATGGAAAACCTTACGACAAAAACAGTGGCAAACCCGCCGCACACGCCAACAGCCGATTTACCGCACCAGTAGATCAGAATCCAGTGATTGACCCAGAGTGGGAGAATCCAGAAGGGGTACCCATCACAGCATTCATCTTCGGAGGCAGACGCAGTACCACCATACCCCTGGTGCACCAAGCCTTCAATTGGAATTTCGGGGTGTATCTGGCCGCCACCATGGGCAGCGAAATGACCGCAGCGGCTTTTGGTGAAGTGGGCAAGGTGCGGCGCGATCCCTACGCCATGCTGCCTTTTATGGGCTACAATATGGCCGACTATTTCAACCATTGGCTCGACTTTGGACGCGATGTACCCAATCCACCACGCATATTCAGCGTGAATTGGTTCCGCAAAAATTCTGAAGGAAAATTTGCATGGCCCGGCTTTGGCGAAAACATGCGAGTACTCCAGTGGATCATTGGCCGTTGCAAAGGTGAAACAGCAGCCATTGAAAGCCCTATTGGCTGGAGGCCAAGGTATGAAGACATGAACTGGGAAGGTTTGGAAAGTTTCACCCAAGAGCATTTTGAGGAAATAATGCTCATCGACCGCGAAGCATGGAAAACTGAAATGTTTGGCCACAGCGAGCTGTTCGAGAAAGCCTACGACCGCATCCCCAAAGAGTTCCTCTTTATGAGGGAGCTGTTGTTATCAAGCCTCTGGCGCTCACCTGCAACGTGGAAATTGGCAGCAGAACGCCACTGAATGAAGCGCAGGTGTTAGGAACTATTGCGCTGAAAATGAATGGGGCGGCCAAAAGGCCGCCCCAATTTTTTGACATTCATTTGCCATAAGTGAAAGGCAACATGAAGACAGTGATTATACTGTTTATCAATGGCCCAAAGCAAAGGTCTCAGGAAGCGGCGCATACATCCCGGCCATACTGTCGGCATTCGGGTTTAAGATGTAAGTACCTGCATAGCCTTCGGGGGTGAATGTCTTAATGTGGTCAAATTGCTCACCTTCAAAAGTGATCATTGCAAAGCTGGTTTCTTCGTTTTCGAAATACCAGGTGCGCTCATCCGACTTGAAGCGCAGCACTTGCACATCACCGGCATGTGGACCATCCAAGGCAGTCATGGTAAAGGTGTTTTTCATGGCTACCATGTGGTACTGCACCCCATTGTGGGTGTAAAATTGCTCTTCCACTTCGCCTTCGTGCATAGCGAGGGGGTTGCTGCCGCTCCAGAACTCAACAAGGTTGAGAATGAAGAAGTCCACTGCTCCGGCAAGACCATAAATAGGAAGAATATTCAAGGCGTAAAAAAGCAATGTTTGTACAAAACGGCTCTCGGAAACGCCTTCATTCCACGTGTACAATTTGCGCACAAGCTCAAAACGGCCGAAACAGCTGCTGAGCATGAGGCCAGTGCATCCAAGAAAGAAATAGGCAATAGGTTTTTGAAACTTTCTCATAGAGATATTTTTTTTTAGATTCAGAGGCTAAAGTAATAGCTATGCGCCCTGTTACTACTTGGTATCTCAATAGTTTTCCACAACAAGCCCTACAACAAAGGGCTGGCCATGCCAAAAACAAAAGGAAAATTCGGGCCGCGAATAAAATTGACTTATGCCAAAAAGCTATTGTCAATAAGGTCATTGGCTTTAAAGGATCTCAGTTCTAATCTCTGCTGGATTAGCCAATTCATGAATTTGTTTACCCGGCCTTCATCCATTGTGCCCCAAGCGCCATTTAGAGTATAGTGCTCATTCGTAAATTCCTGGGCTTTATGAATATTGAAGTTTATTCGATCTGTGTCACTAAGCCTCGAGAGCAATGATTTCGCAGCCAGGTCGCAATTGTGTTGCGCGAGCATGAAACCTTCGCGGGTGGCCCACAGAAACCGTCTCAATGAATCTGATTTATTTGCAAGAAGTTCTTCGCTAGAAATCAATACCGGTGAATAGCTGTATGGAATACCATAATCTTCTAATTTGAATGTGTATAGCTTTATACCTCTGCCTTCAGCTTCAATTCCCTCCCAGTTGAGGAAAATCCAGGTTAAGTCGGCCCTCCCTTCGAGCAAGGTATTCCAGATGCCAAGCTTATCAGGGTATACCATGACGCATTCGCCTGTGGCGCCATCAGCGCGCAGCACTTCCCGCACTATTCCATCCTCATAGCGCGCATTGTACGAAGCATATACCTTACCATTGGCCAATTTAGGTCGGTGTATTCCCGATGATTGTAATGAGCAGAGCGCACTGAGGTCATTTTGCAGTAGCGCGGCTACAGCCTTTACGGCAAATGGCTGCACTTTAGTTCGGTAAGCGATAATACTTTCTGTCGGGCATATAGCCAAATCGGCCAATCCCAATTCCAACTTTTTGGCGGGTGTGTGCAAGTAGTTGTCATCGGCAGGTGTGCTGATATGCACATCGAGATGCAAATCCCGGTAAAAACCATGATCCAGGGCAACGAAGAAACCGGTATGGTTTACATTCGGTGTCCAATCAAGGGCAAGGCGTAGGGTCTCCATATTTCAAATTTTTGCAGATCAATATGGAACAGACCGGGCAAGCTCAAAGTTCGCGCCTGGCGAATTTTGTGATCAGGTCTTTGTCTCCGAACTCCTTGGCTAGCCCGAGTAGGGTTTCAGTAGGTACATTAAAGAGGTCCATAACGAGTAAGCCATCGAGGGCATTGTTGAACTTAGGATCTACATTGAATGCGATAATCCGTGCATTTTGTCCGAGGTACTTTTTGAGCAGCGCTGGCAGCCGGAAGTTGCCCATTTCAATTTCTTCAATCACCTTGTCGAGCTTTCTGATGTCCTCCTCCGTCATGTCGCGTATTGCGCTCATGTCAGGATCGTTTACATTGACCTCTGGTATGTATTCTTGCCTTGGTGATACCATCTGTGCCATTTCGGCATCGTAGTAATGGGCCTTTATGAAACTCAATATTAAGTACTTGCTCAATTTGCTGAATTCACCACTGATGCTTACAGGGCCAATGAGATAGCGGTATTCAGGATGCTTCAAAATAAAATACAAGATGCCCTTCCACAGCAAGAACAAGGAGAGCGGCTTGAGCTGGTATTCCTTAACGATAAATGACCGCCCAAGCTCTATGCTTTGCAACAGCACATCATCGAAGTTCGGCTTCATACTGAACAAGCTGTGCAGATAAAATCCGCGCTTGCCAAGGCGAAGCATAATTTCTTTGCCCATGCCGAGGCGGTATGCCCCTACAATTTTTTCCTCTTTGCGGTCCCAGATGAAAAGATGGCGGTAGTACAGATCATACTCGTCGAGGTCGATATTTTTTCCGGTGCCCTCTCCCACTTCGCGGAAGGTAATTTCGCGCAAGCGGCCTATTTCGTAAAGTATATTTGGAATCCACTCCGAATGGCCCCAGAACACTTGAAAATCCTTGCTTTCATGAAGCATGGCCTCATGGCGTTTCAGACCCTCGATTTCAGATTTGATGGCTTCCACATCGCGGGGAAGCACCACCTTTTTCCAGCGCTTTTTGAAGAGTTTGGGCCTGAAGAAGGGCTTTACACTGATACCACTCCCCAGCATAAATACCTTGGCCCTGAGATAGCGACCAAATTCATTGACATCTGTAAATTCGGCAGCGTCTTTTTCTTTGAGCGCTCTTCCTATGCGCACCTGTACTGTTTTTTCTTTTTTGCCGAAAAGGGCCGCATCCACCAACCTGGGATTCAACTTGCTGAGCAAATGAACCATCAACTTGTTGCTGCCTCTGATAAAGACCGGCAAAACAGGTACTCCGCTGTTGCGGACAAACTGCACCACTTCCGGTTTCCAAACACGGTCGCGTACGGTTTTGGCTTTGAGGTTGTACGCACTCACCTCGCCGGCAGGGAAAATGACAATGCCCCCGCCATTGGCCAAATGGGCCATGGTGTCATTGCCCATAACCACCTCTCCTTGTGCATTCTTCTCAAACTTGAAAGGATGAAAATAGTTGTCGAGCACATCTTGGGAAGTCAACATAAAAGATGCCAGAATGCGTACATCAGGCCTTACCTGAGCAAATAGCTTCAAAAGCAAAAGCCCATCAATACCCCCCAAGGGATGGTTGGAAACGGCTATGAATGCACCTTGTTTCGGGATATGGTTGAGTTCAGAATCCAGACATTCAGGCTCAACGCCCAAGTTTTCCAAGACCATGTCCAGCAACTCCAGTGCAGAGGCCTGTGGATATTTGCGACGCAATATTGCGGTGTTGTTGGTCTTCAAAGCACCCATGAGTTGCTTCGAAAAGCTTAAAACGCGCTGGCTATAGGCTGGTCTGTCTGTGTTTGTAGTCATTTATTGGTTCTCGGTTCACGCTTCAACAACAGGTTTTTCCCCAAAATATGGGAACCTGAAAACCAAAGATACATTCCGAGACGTTATTGTGACAATAAAATCAAAGGCATGAAATTTAAAACCATCATGTACGCGGCGTTCTTTGCAACCATGGGTGCTTGTGCTCAGCAACCTCGACAGCATGGAGATCAAGAAAACCAAGCATCTTTCAAAGTGCAAAAAACTGAAGAAGAATGGAAGAATCAGCTTTCAGAAAAGCAGTATTATGTATTGCGACAAAAAGGAACTGAACGCGCATTCACCGGCGAGTACGACAAACATTACAAAAACGGCATATACCACTGTGCGGCCTGCAATACAGCACTTTTTGGCTCTGATACGAAGTTCGATTCAGGTACCGGGTGGCCTAGTTTTTACGACATCGTCGACGAGCAGAATGTAAAAAAAGTCGTAGACCGCGGCCATGGCATGGTGCGTACCGAAGTGGTATGCGGATCTTGCGGTGGTCACTTGGGACATGTATTCAACGACGGGCCCCGCCCCACCGGTTTGCGCTACTGTATCAATTCAGTCAGTCTCGACTTCGTGCCTGAACAGTAGGCATCAACGATTGTAAATGATCAAAGCCCATTTGGTTCATTTGCAATAGCGCGAACTGAGCAAACATTTCTTCGGCATACCACTTGCGTTCTCTGGTGAGTTTCACAACCTTGGCATGAGCAGGGTCGCGGTACGCGGCTGTCATGAGCATTTCTTTGCTTTCCCACAAACTGAATGTGGCCTGCATAAAGAGCGGGTACTCCCCGATTCCCACGCTGTGAAGCTTACCCTGAGCCGAAGCCATATAGCGGCTCACGGAAGGAACATGTCGCCAAAAATCGGGCAATTTACGCGTTCGGATGGTGGCTCGGGTAAGCACAGCCAGCGGACCGCCATGCGCAGCATCTGCATTTACCCGCAAGGGGTTCACCCCATTCCACAAACCATGGGCCTTCACGGGCTGCAAGAGCAAATGCAAATGCGCCACCGAGGTGTCGAAATACTGACGGATCACCTCCGAACCACGGAAATAGTCTTTTGCATGGCCTTCACTGCTCCAAATTCCAAATAGTGCATACCGCTTAAAGTCGGGAATCACGCTGAATCCATTGCCACTGCCTGTGCCCAAAGGCTTGATCGCTTCTGCACCGCTTGGCTGTCCAAATGCCTTGGGGCCCATACCCATGCGCTTGAAGGCGTCCCATGCATGTGAGGCTTTGGCAAAAGTGAATTCAGAGTAGCTGCAAATCTGGGGTGGGGCCATTGATGTGTTGGGTATCATTCCTTGCTTTGAACAAAATAATTCAAAACTATGTTTCACAGTCTATAAAAATCATAGACATGCGAATTTACCCCGATGAGTTGTGGAAAGAGATAGAATTTGAACCGGGATCGCTCCGTTTTCGTTATGCTGTTTCAAATTATGGTAGGATAGTGAGTTTCAGCGATCGCCTCGAGAACGGAAAGTTGCTAAGAGGTGGATTGCTTGGAGGTTATCCCACATTTGTATGCCGGCCTTTCGGCAAATCGAGAACGCTATACATCCACAAACTGGTTGCTGAGCGCTTTCTTACACGTCCTGATCTGGACCATGCGCATGTGATACATCTCGACTACAATAAACTCAACAACCACTTGAGCAATTTGCAGTGGGCTACAAAAAAAATGACGGAAGAGCACCAGCAACAAAGCCCGATGGTGTTGAGAAGCCGTGCAAAACGCAGAGAGCAAAGGCCAAGCAAGGGCCATAAATTGACCACCACCGATGTGATTCGCATCAAGAAGAGAATATTTGACCCGAACCGCAAGACAAGGCTAAAAATTATTGCAAAGCAATTCGGAATCAGTGAAATGCAGCTTTACAGAATCAAATCAGGCGAGAACTGGGGCCATGTCAAAGTAGATATGCCTGGGCAAACCGAGGCAGCCAAACCCAAATCAAATGGTGCCGAGGTCAACAAAAGCATCGGTCAAAACGCAGCACCAGATCGGGGTGCCTTCAGGCAGTCCTCATCATAGGAAAACGCACTGTGCGCAGGTCTTGGTTTACCCCTACCAGCACGCCCGTCGTTATTCCTGCTGTTGCAGCGGCCTCAAGATCACGCATTTTGTCACCAATCATCAAAGAGCGGCTCCGATCAACATGGTGTCGTGCTATGGCCTTTTCAACCATGCCAGCCTGAGGTTTCCGGCACAAGCACCGGCTTACTGACTCGTGGTGCGGACAAAAATAGGTTTCCAAGTAATCTATATTGGCTTTCAAGAATGTATCGCGCATGTAGCGGTCAATTTCGTAAAAATCCTCAAGCGAATACAACCCTTTGGCAATGCCTCCCTGATTGGTAATCACTACAATAGCGTAGCCACGTTTTGTAAAATCCTGCAAGGTTTCCACCAACCCTGGCAAAATGGTAAATTCCTCAATGCATGTAGTGTAGTCACCCGGATCATGGTTTATTACACCATCCCGGTCCATAAATACTACGGGACACAAGTTAGTTTGGCTCATATGTGGCAAATGTACGGTCAGTGTAGAAAACCACGATGCGTTCTATGGTTTTGCCCCCCTTTTCGGCAAATTGAGCTGCCCCTTCTGCAAATGCCTGAGCGTTCAGTTGTGGATCTACTCCTGATACAGCCTGCGCTACCGGTTCAATCGGTTCAGAACCCAAAGGCCGAGATGCCGGACCAGCTCCAGCTGCTCCTTGTGTTTTGTTTCGCGGTGCTTGTCCACTGATGAGCCATGCCGCATCGACACGGGGAAAGTGTCTGATGATTTTTTCCAGCAAATCGAGCGAAGGCTTGTTGCGTCCGTTCAGAATATGTGAAATGCTGGAGCGTTGCACCCCGATGGCATCCGCGAAAGTCGCAGCGGAATGCTGATTGACTTTGATTATCGCCGCTATGCGTTCGGAAATTTCCATGTTTACAAATGTACATTCTATCGTTCAATAATGGTCCGATATCATTGACGAAAATGGAAGCACTGTTTCCTTCATATGCGGAAGCATTGATTCACTCTACTTGGTATATAGTGCTCGTTATAGCATTGTTATGCGGTAGCTTGATGCTGGCCCCAAAATGTTTACAGATGTAACATTTTGAAGTGAATCAATTGGGATTCATTGAAGTTGACAAGTGTAAAAGAATTACATATGTAACTTAAACAAAGTCATGGAGCATGCGTTTTTTTGCTGTGAATACCAGCGCAACCTACACCCTATTTCTTCTGGATTATTTGTTGCCCTATTTTGAGCACAAGCGGTTCAAAGTTCACCAAGAGCACCTCCAATTTTATCGACCTACCGCCTTTGGTCATGTTTCGGCGATCCTTCAGCTGAGCGATGCCAATGAAGGGCAATACCTGAGCTTTCATTTAGGTCTTCGGCATGTTTTGGTCGAAGGTGCCATGGCCGGGCTTTTTGGCAACGCGCATTACTACCATACAGAAAGCCACACCTTGCTGATCGATATCCGACATCTCATTGCTCAGGGAGCTCCCCTACCCGGTCGCATACTGATTACCAACGAGGAACAATTGAAGTCGGCTGGCGATGCCTTCATCAACTTTATGGACCACAAGGGACTCAACTTTTTCGAAGATTACAAAACCTTGAAATCCATAGACGTGCTTTACAACCAACACACAGAGCGCTCGGCGCTCTGGTGCAACCACCACTACCAACGCTGCTTTCGGGGCATGCTGAGTGCCATCATTCTGAAACGAAACGATTTGGAACCCATCGCCGAAACGCACCTTATTTACCTGGAGCAACGCGGTTTTGGAACTCAGATTCTCCAAAAATTCGATGCTGCCTTGGTGCAGCTCCGCGCCCTATCACTCAATTGATTGAAGAAAAATGCTGATGACCAAGGAAAAAGAAGAATTCGTAAATCCCATTGATCCGGACAAAATCACGCTTACCCCCGGACACTTGCCTTACCCGCACAGTATAGGCAGCCCGGCGTTCGCGCCCACCTCCGAAGGGGCCATCAAGAGCAGGGCATTTCGCGTAATGCATGAGCAATGTGACATGCAGATGAACCAGATTAAGGAGCAGATCGCCTTGCTGGCAAAACAAGCTGAACAGCTGCAGCAACGCGTCAACATTTCCAAAGCAGTGTACGGTGCCGAAATGAACTTTAGCCCCTTGGTTGGCGAAACGTATTATCTGTACGCCCGGGAGAACGACAGCTTCGTGCTCAGCATGATTGGCAACCATGAATGGGGTAAAAAGTTGCCTTTCAAACATTACGTTGCCACGGTACGGCTATTGTCTGACCATACCTGGGATGTAACCGACAACAATGCCATAACAGCCAGCAATGGTGCGGGCTAAAAATCGCGCTTTTTGAGCAGATAGAAAATAGCGCCCGACAAGAGGGCCATCCACATCAGTGCAATCGACAGGTCAACCGCCCCGACCGTGGTTTGCGTTTCCTGAAATGCATATTTGCCGAAAGGCACTGGCACCAGATTGCCGATGGCATTCATGGGGTAAAACAAGGCCACCGTAGGCTGTTTCAACGCAAATATCGTAATTGCAACCAACACTGGTTCGAGGATTACCGTATAGAAAAGAAGGAACACAATGCTTATGCCTGAGCGCCTTATGAGAAACACGATGAGCATGGCAAACAGGAAATAAATAAAAAACTGCAGTGCGTGCACAGGTATGAAAACGATGTGTTGCACCACATACTCAAATCCTTGCACATCGCTGTAGAGTGAGCCCATGACCAAGCCTATGATCAAAAGCACCCCTGCCGAAAGCACTGCAAGAAAAGCAGCAAAGCTCAACTTGCTGAAAAAGAACTCAACACGCGATAGCCCGTCGATAATATTTTGGCGGTGTGTGCGGTAACTGTACTCATTGCTTATGCTGATAATGAGTATAAACGCGGGAAATATCTTGAAGTAGCTTGCCAGGTACGCCAGGTTTTGCCATATATCGTCAAAGGCATATACAGGCAGCATGGAAGGATTGATGCCCCTCCACTCTATGCCGCGGCTGGTGAGAAAATCCAGAAAAAATTTGGCGCTGAGCGATATGGCAAGCAAGGCCACAAGGTACAGCCCTGTAAGCACCCATACGGCCTTCAGATGCCTCAGCTTGAGCCATTCTATGCGGATAAGTCGAATCATGGTTGGGCTTTTTCTTTGAGAATTTCCAAAAAGCGTTGCTCCAAACTTTCGTGGCGCTGATTGAGGTGATGCAAGGATATACCCTTGTTCATGAGCAAACTATTGAGTTGTGCAGGGCTCATTGATTCATCGAGGATGGCGGTAAGATGGGTGTGGTTCTCTTTGAGCTCCAGCACGGTTTTAATTTCCGACAGGGCAGCTTTGAGCCCTTCGCGGTCGGCGGCGTCGAGTTCCACCCTGCGGCCGGAGTGGAGCAGTTCGGCCACGCTTCCCTGATATATCTTGCTGCCCGTCCTGAGCACAGCAAAGTGGCTGCATACACGCTGCACCTCGTCAAGCAAATGGCTGGCCAGTATGATTGTGCGGCCTTCTTGGGCCAACGCTACGATGAGCTCTCTTATTTCGGCGATGCCCTGTGGGTCAAGACCATTGGTGGGCTCATCGAGTACCATCACCTCAGGATTGGCCAACAAGGCAGATGCGATCGCAAGGCGCTGCTTCATGCCAAGGGAGTACGCTTTGAATGGATCATTTTTGCGGGAAGCGAGCCCCACCCGTTCGAGTACCGCATCTATGCGGCTTACCGGGGCTTGCTTGATTGCTGCCACCACGCGCAGATTTTGCACTGCGCTCAGGTAATGGTAAAAACTTGGCGCCTCAAGGATGGCACCTACCCGCTTCCGCAAATGGTGCCCATGCCCCTCGCCAAACCAAGAGAAGCTGCCTTCCGTAGCATTGATGGCACCCATCACAATGCCCAAGGTGGTGGTTTTGCCACTTCCGTTTGGACCCAACAGGCCGAAAACCTGCCCGCGTTCAATCTGCAAATCCATTTGCAGCAGCGCATTTACCTTGCCGTAACGCTTGCCAAGCCCTTTGATGTGAAGCACCGTTTCGCTCATAAAATTTTTATTTTCACACCGATGGTATCCGTTTTCACTTCCTCTTTTTCACCGGAAGGAAACAAGCCAAACAAGGAAGCCGCCGATTGTACATCCATGGCCATCAACTGCTGCAATGCCTGTGGGCTGAGCTTGCCCACCGCTTCCAAAAGATATAGGCCACCTTCACCATCGAAATAAAGCAAGGTGGTAGGCGCCGCATTGCTTTCTTTTTGCAGCATGCGCACATGGAATCCCTTGTTGCGCATTTCAGCAATATTCTCGAAATCTTTGCTTTCCAGACTTTTCAAAAATGTAGCCACCTTAGTTTTGAATTCAGCATCGCTACGCAGGGTAAACATAAGTCGCCCACCTTTCAGCTCTGCAAAGGCCGATGCATCTACTCCACCAAAGACGCGTCCAAGCATGCGGATGGTACTTGGGTAAAAATGCAGGGTAGAAAAGCCCTGCTCCGCTTCGATAAATTCGCTCAAGGCACGGTCCTGCGCCCGAGCCCCATGGCCCATGCACATCAGCACCATCCCAAGGAGAAATGCCAAAATGTTACTTCGACTTTTGCTTGTCATCGAGGTTTTTTAGATAATCCATTCCGCCCACATTCATGGACTTGGACAACGAAGATAGCTTTTCGAGGTCAATATCACCATTGATGCTCATGACAAACAATTTTGAGCCGCCGCCTACCAGCATCACCAGCTCTTTGATTTGCTTGCCCTCTTCGCGGATGTAGAAGCGCACCTTTTCATCCTTCTCATCAATGCTCATGAGCTGTTCATATTCAGCGCCCATTTTGCTCAGGGCCTGCCGAAAGCCAGCCCCTTTGTCGTTCATCGATTCATTGGCCAGCATTTTGATGCCATTGAGGCCTTGCATGGCCTGCATGGCCTGTTTGCCTTCTTCGCTTCCGGGGTCAAGCTGCGAGAACAGCTGAAACATTTTGCTCGATATCACAATGCTCGTAAAGGCCGGATCATCGCGGTAAGCACTGAAGTACTTGTCGATGGCATCCTGCCCGTACATGCTCAATACCAAAAGCATGGCTACGAGCAGGGTCAATAAATTTTTCTGTGTTTTCATGGATGTTCTTTTTTCGAGGTGGAATCGTGCTTTACGGTATTTTGGCCCATGCCAGCGATGGCGGCTTTGGTTTGGTGAAAGCGTTTGATTTCTTTCACGGGTTGCTTGCCCTTGTTGAGTTTTTCACCGGCCATTCCAAGGGCCTGCATGGCAGCTGCCAGGGCTTCATCGGGGTCGCTGAAGGTATCTTCATAAGGATTCATTAGCACCACTTGGGTAGGGACTGGTTCGGGGCTGCTTTTCAGCAAATAAAAGGCTGTAATCGCCACCACGGCCAGCACAGCTGCGGCTGCGGCGTAGCGCATCAGCATGGCGAGGTTTACTACCAGGCCGCCATTCTTTTGCGGAGCTTCGGCAATGGTCCAAAAGTCCTGATCAAAGCTTTGGGGCAGTGTTGCGGTACCCGCCTCCTCCATATTGCACAGGGCAGCAATGAGCCCCCGGCTCAGGGAAGCATCACTGCGCAGGGCAGCTTTTCGCAGTGTAGCTTCTTCTTCGAGGGTGGTGTTGCCTGCCCAGTATTTGGCTTCGAGCTTATTGAGTTCAGTATGCATGGCCTATGATGCTTTGCAATTGTTGTTGTAGTGCCTTTCGGGCCCTGAATATATTCACTTTCACTTGGTTCATATCAATGTCCAGCATCTCGCTGATTTCTATATAGCTGTATCCTTGCACATCACGCAGGTGGAAGGTGGCCCTCTGTTTTTCCGGAAGGGAATCCATGGCTTGTTCTATCATGCTGCCCAACTCTTTGTTGTGCAGGTGCTCCTCGGGGGTATCGCCGTGCAAATGGTGTCGCTCATCGGGTACGCCCCCATCGCCCGCTACTTTGAGTTTATGCTCCACCCGCTTGAGGCGGTCGAGGCATTTATTGCGCGTAAGTGTCATGGCCCACGCTTCCATATTGTGAACTTTCTGCAATTCAGCACGTCCTTCCCAAAGCTTGAGCAACACATCCTGCACCACGTCCTGTGCTTCGTCGCTATCGGTGAGATAGCTCAGCGCGAAGCGGTACATTTTGTTCTTGTGTACCATCACTTTTTGGGTGAATTCTTCTTTGTGCATGAGGTGCTTTCAGGCTTGCTTTCGCAAAAAAATGGTTGCAGAACGGTATGGCCTTAGTTCAGGATGAGTTTCTTGTTGATCTCCACAGCCCCTTTGCTCATTTTAAGTACATACGCACCGGGACGGAGTGAGGACAAGTTTAAGCTTTTATCGATTTGGTTTACATTTTCGGAGTGCACGGTGCGGCCGTTGCTGTCCATGACCATCAATTTTGCGCCCAGCATGTCATTGGGTATGGCAAGCGTTATTTTTTCACTGCTTGTGGCCGGATTTGGCCATACTTTGAAGTCGGCTTTTTCCACTTTGGTTCCGCTAAACAGGTCCCCTTGCACACTACGGGCTACAGTGCCTGAAACTTGACTTACGTCATCGAGCTTAAACTTTCCGCGTATGCTCATGATCACAAACTTATCACCGCTGCCAATGGCCATGACCATTTCGCTTACTGTACCGCCCTGCTCAGCGATGAACATTTCGATGTTGTTGTCCTTTTCGCGTATGGTCATCATCGTTTCATAAGCTCCACTGAGCTTGGCAGAGGCCTCACGCATGGTGGTAAGGGCGTTTTTATCTTCGGCATCGACCATGATGCGCACCGATTCTATATTTGCCGCAAGGCGCATAAAGTCGTCTTCAGCTTTTTGGGCTGAGGCATCCGTCATGAGCCTGAAGAGGCTTCCAGAAAGGTTGATATCAGTGATATGCTCGCGGCCTTCATAGTGCTTAAAGAACCGGGTGATGGCATCCTGGGCCTGTACAATTGTGGTGGACAGAAGGATGATGCTGAGGGTAATAAATTGCTTTTTCATGGCTGTATAATGGGTTTGTGTCGGGAAGACGACCCGGCCTGTGGGATGTTACAAGCCGCCACTATAAAAATATCAAGGACGCTAAAGCATCTGGAATCTGGCATCCTAGCCCTTCACCAAAGCGTAATGCCGCTCCATTTTGGATTCGTCGATACCAATAATGTCGAGGGTAATATTCTTGAATTCCGCTGTTTGCTTAAAATCCATAATGATCTCGAAAATATCGGGGTGAATAAACCTTGACTTGCTGCCGTCAATCACTACTGTGCTGTCCTCCGGAATGTGGTCAAGGGTAAGCATTATATCGGCCTTGTTGAGGAAGGTGGCCTCTTCAGAAAGGCGGATTGTGGTTTTCATATTGCCCTCATGCTCAATTTTATCGTGGAGGTACGCGTTTTTATAATTGTCTCTTAAAATGAAGAACACAGCCACGGTTCCCCCAACTATGATACCGGTAATGAGATCGGTAAACACCACAGCCAGTATGGTGATGATGAATGGCAGGAATTGTCTTCTGCCTTGTTTGTATATCATTTTGTAGACCCCGTAGCTCGTCAATTTGTAGCCTACCACGAAGAGCACAGAAGCCAATGCAGCAAGCGGTATTTTATTAAGAATGCCCGGAATAAATGCCACACAAATCAACATAAGGATACCATGAATGATGGTCGATGCCTTCGTACGGCCACCACTGGTTACATTGGCTGAGGTACGCACAATAACCGCAGTTACAGGTATTCCGCCTATCAATCCTGCAATGATGTTGCCCACACCTTGGGCTTTGAGCTCCGTGTTGGTGGAGGTGCGGCGCTTGTAAGGGTCGAGCTTGTCGCCGGCTTCGGTGCTAAGCAGTGATTCGAGACTGGCGATGAAGGTGATGCTCAAGGCTACAGTGACAATTTCAAATCGCATGGCTCCCGCAAAATCTGGAAAAGTAAAAAACCTGAAAAACTCCATTGCACTGGAGGCTGATGGCAAGGTAACAAGGTGCTCAGAGCTCAGATTCAGCTGAGGAATGAAAGGTTTATATAAAAATTCGTTGAGGGCAATCGCTACCAGTACAGCTGCGAGTGCCGAAGGGAAGAATTTGAAAAATACATATTTTTTGAATACAGGCCTGTCCCATAATACTATGATTACAAGCGATATGGCTGCAATCAGGGCGGCACCCCAATTGATGTTCTCAAAAACAAAAACCAGCGTTGTGAACGTATTGCGGCCATCGGGTTGTTCGAAGCTTTCAAAGCCCGCAAACACACCATCGACCCCGATGGCGTGGGGTATTTGCTTCAATATAAGGATGATGCCTATCGAGGCGAGAATGCCCTTGATCATGGCATTGGGGAAAAAGTAAGCCACCGTACCGGCTTTCAAATATCCCAGTGCTATTTGAAATACTCCAGCCAGAATAATGGCGGCCAGCACAATGTCGAAACTGCCCATATCCTGTATGGCCGTATAAATCACCAAGGCTACACTCGCCGCGGGTCCGCTTACATTGATTTGTGAATTGCTGAGAAAGCCTACCACGATACCTCCTACAATGCCCGCAATAATGCCGGAAAAAAGAGGTGCACCCGAAGCCAGACTTATGCCCAGACACAAAGGCAGAGCTATGAGAAATACCACCAATCCGGCGGATAAATCTGTTTTGAAATGCTTTTTGTGAAAATCGATCTTCTTCATAGCTTTAATGTCACATGAACCTGTTGCAGGCAATCTGTTTCAGGCAATGGTTTTGAAAATTGTGGCGCGAAGGTAATGCTATTCCTCTTTTAGGTTAAACAACCTAACTATATCAGAAAGCAAAAAGACCAAGTGTTTAGAAAATCAAACCAAAAGTACAGCAAGACATGCGCCAGGATTGCAGAAACAAGTTAAACCAGGCTGCATTTGAATTCCAATCAGATCGAATTGAGCTTACTCAATATTTCGGCAAACTGGGATCTATTTGATCACTCCATGCCAGTACCCCACCTTCGAGGTTGTATAAATTGGTAAAGCCATGGGCTTGCTCCAAAGCGTGGATCACTGATGCGCTGCGCTTTCCGCTGCGGCAATGCACCACTACTTTTTTGTCGCGGGCTATGGCATCTACCCTTTGCATTACCTCCGCCATAGGAATGAGCTCACCTCCTATCTGGCATATTTCGCTTTCGTAGGGCTCCCTCACATCGATGAGTTGAAAGTCTTCACCACTGTCAATGAGTGATTTTAGTTGCTGCACATTC
Source organism: Cryomorphaceae bacterium (assembly GCA_036751905.1). Lineage (GTDB taxonomy): Bacteria > Bacteroidota > Bacteroidia > Flavobacteriales_D > Cryomorphaceae > T3Sed10-241. Next base: position 2,265 of record DAIOTP010000044.1, on the reverse strand, counting down.
ATTTCTTTCATAAGTACAAAGCGCTTGATTGCTGCAAAAGTGCCACTTTTTTACTTTCATTCAAAATGATTGTTTTCTCCAATCAAAGCTGAATATGACCATGGGATTTGGATTAAAGTGAGCACCAGTTTTTTCAAATTAACGCCATTGTGTTTCAAGCCGTGCGTATTTGCTTCGTGATTACAGTAGTGTCAATAACAACCGCTTTTTTGGTGCTCAATTAATAAAAAATGTATGCCATTGGGCAAAAACGGGCTGTCAAACTGCACAGTGTAAGCATGCTTGGCTTGAGCATTTTGTTGGAAAAGCCTCTTGCCCACTGGGCATACAACAACATTATTAGCGCATTAAATCAAATTGTTGGTAAGCATTGACCTGAAATGGGGAAAAATTCAATTTGACTAGAATTAGCCATTGACGGCTTTTGCCATCCAATATACCTTACCGACCGAACCATTCATATAACCCTCATGAAAAGAATTATTCCATTCGCCGCACTTGCGCTCTTTCTCGGTGCAACGCTACCTGCCATGGCACAAACCAGTACCATCGGCCCCAACCAATATGCATTCCAGCTCAGCATCAACCCCAACTATGGCTTGTTTTTCAATGCCAATGCACAGCGCTTTGAGTTTCTTAACGGGGTAGCTGCTCCTGTATTGGGAATCGATGCCAACAATGGACGCTTTACCACCCCTTGGAATTTGCCAATGGAAGCGATTACCTCGTACCCAACAACCGCTATGCTTTCCGCGCAAAAACCAACCCCAATTACGGGCTGTTTTTCAATGCCTCAGCTTTGCGCTACGAATTTCGCGATGGCAGCGCAGTTCCTGCCATAAACCTCGGTGCCGAATCGGGCGACATGACCTTGCGCGGGGCGCTACAAGTGGGCAATACCCTCAACAATGTATCAGGCAATATGCGCTTCGATGGCTCCGACCTCCAAGGCTTTGTAGGGGGCGAGTGGAAATCGCTCACCGCAGGCGGTATACCCGGGCCTGAGGGACCACAGGGCCCCCAAGGACCGGAAGGGCCGCAAGGTCCGCAAGGGTTTCAGGGGCCGCAAGGACCTACGGGCGAACAAGGGCTTAGCGCTGCCCCCATTCAATGGCTGGGTTCTTTCGACAGTTTTCCAGCCAACCCTCCCGTTCTTGGCGCATTTTACCACACGGTTGAGAAGAAGTCCTTCATCTTTGATTTTTCAAATGCTTTTTTATCTCAAGCGGGTTGGAATGTAATGACACAGGATGGCTTTGACGGTGTGCCGGGCCCTCAGGGAGAATTGGGGCCGCAAGGGCCTATCGGATTAACCGGCGCTGAAGGGCCCGTTGGGCCACAAGGCCCGCAAGGCATTCAGGGAGAGATGGGTCCGCAAGGCCCTATCGGGTTAAGCGGACCCCAAGGGCCACAAGGTGATCTCGGCCCACAGGGAATTCAAGGCCCCATAGGATTGACAGGTGCCACCGGCCCTCAGGGACCGCAAGGCAACACCGGCCCTGCCAGGCCGCAAGGCAACACCGGCCCTGCCGGGCCGCAAGGTGAGCAAGGACCTCAGGGGGTTCAAGGTGATGTCGGCCCGCAAGGCCCGATTGGACTTACTGGCCCTCAAGGCATACAAGGCGAAACAGGGCCTCAAGGTGTTCCCGGTGCACAAGGACCCATTGGATTGACCGGGCCTGCCGGGCCTCAGGGGCTTCAGGGTATTGCAGGTGCTACCGGACCTGTTGGTCCACAAGGACCACAGGGACCTTCCTCATTGCAGGCCGGCTACGATGGCGGCTCCGCCATCATCACCGGAACCGAACCAGTCACTATAGGTGGAAATGCCGGATTTGTGAGCACCGGGACAGGTGCTGTCGGCAATATTCCCGCTGAAGGAATTGGAACGCGTATGATGTGGTACCCTGGTAAAGCGGCTTTTAGAGTGGGTCAAGTATTTTCAAATGCATGGGCAGATGCCAGTATTGGCCATAGCTCAATAGCCATGGGTTCTTCAACTACAGCATTCGGCGTTGCTTCAACAGCCATGGGTTCTTCAACTGCAGCATTGGGCGTTGCTTCAACAGCCATGGGTTTTTTCACTATAGCATCGGGCGCTCGTTCAACGGCCATGGGCAGCGAAACATTTGCGAGATCCTTTGGCGAATTAGCTTTAGGAGTGAACAGCTTGGATTATATCCCAGCAAGCACCACAGGATTCAATGCCAACGACAGACTACTCGTGGTGGGAAATGGGAGCAGCACCAGCTCCCGCTCCAATGC
>DAIOTP010000043.1:8590-22324 GCA_036751905.1 Cryomorphaceae bacterium | reverse complement strand
CGCACTCAAATAGGGGGGTGCCTTGCAAATAATATATAAAATTTAGGCCTTATTCAATTATTGCGATGGGGGTGTCTTGTGGCAATGCCACTTTTTCCATTCCGAGTACACCTGTGGCGAATTCGCTCACGGCGGCGTACACTTCGGGGATTGATTGTGACATCAGGTCACAGGGTATTACATGCGTCCTTGCCTCGGGGAAGGCCACTGCTTGCTGCAAATGGGCCGCTGTACCCAATTGGGCATGCATTTCTTTGATGGCCGATACCTTTACGGTGGGGTCCTGCTGGTTCTCGTCTTTGTAGTAAAAACCACTCCATACAGGGACCTTTACCTTTTTGTAAACGCTTTCTTTGGCGGTGCTGCTCACCAATTCCTGAAGCTCGGTGATGGCTTCGAGGCGGTAGGTGTCGTACCAATACTTTCGGTACTGCTCATCGGAGGGTATGGTGCGCGTGTTGCCATTGAATACGATGCGCGCTATTTGCAAACCCCATGGCTTGTTGAGCAGCCATGCATTGGGATCGTTGATGGCCAGGTTGGGGGAGAAGTTGATCAGGGCCTTAATGTCAGGGTAATGGGCGGCGAGTTGTACAGCCAGTGTGCCGCCGGTGCTTGTGCTCATCACGATGACCTCATCACCCAGACTTTTGCCGATGGCATATGCTTCTTTGGCGCTGTTCCACAGCCTTGTTGTGGTCATGCCATAGAGGGCATCGGTGGTGTCGATGCCGTGGTCGCTGAGCCGCGCAAGGTAGAGGTTACAACCATATTCGGTGGCGAATTGCTGGTGTATGGGGAAACCTTCGCGTTCACTTGCCGAAAATCCGTGGAGGTATACCACGGCAACGGGTGTTTTTTGCCTTTGGGCAGCATCGGCCCATATGATGCGCGCATGGTTGCCCGGCTTGATGCGGTGCTTTTGCTCTCGGCTTTCTACATAGGTTTCCAGGGCAGTGGCCATTTGCGGAAGCTCAGGCAGGGTGGTATTGAAGTCGGGTTTGGCCGGGCTGGGGCCTGCAAAGTAAACGGCGATGAGCAGTGCGACAAGCAAGAGGGCAATACGGCGTTTTTTCATGGCATTGATTTGAGGTTGAAGTTAAAACTTTTCGAAGACGCCCATGCCGAAAAGTGCAAAATCGAGGTGTACCGGATCGCGTGGCGATATTTGGCGTAAAGCCGCGGTAAGTTCCATCACTGCCTTCCAATCATTTTGTTTGCGTTCGAGCAGTCCAAGCTTGCGCGCCACGCGCGCGGTGTGTACATCGAGCGGTATGTAGAGCTGTGCGGGCTGTATGCTACTCCAAATTCCAAAATCAACGCCCATGTCATCATTGCGCACCATCCAGCGGAGGTACATGTTCATGCGTTTGGCTGCACTTCCCTGGAGCGGGTCGGGGAGGTGCTTGCGGGTACGGGGCAGGTGGGGCAGGTCGAAAAATTCTTTTTTGAAGAGGTGCCAACCTGTGCCGGGCTGTTTTTGGTCGGCGAGGAAGCAGCGCCCAAGCACAGCCTCAAGCCCGCCGAGCTCGCGGTATATGCGCTGCAAGGCGTACATAAATGCCACTACATCGTCGCCATTGAAGGTGCGGTGCACAAAGCGCTGCATGGGCTTCAGGTCACTTGGCTCGAACGTGGTGACGAATGCATGCGGGTCATGGTCCATGTATTCTATGAGCTTCAATGCGTTGTTGATGATGGTCACCCTTTGGCCCCAGGCGATGACTGCCGCCAGAAATCCGGCTATTTCGATGTCTTCCTTTTTTTGAAAGCGCCGTGGCACAATGATGGGGTCGGACGTGACAAACTCCTGCCGGTTGTAAAATGCAGCCTTTTCGAGCAGGAGTGACGCCAGTTCTTTTTTGTTCAAAGCTTTCAAAGCCTCTGTGGACGCTTGACACTGCGTTTTTCATCGAATTGCCCGTCCACCATGGTCAGCATGCGGTCGGCCATTTGGGCCAGTTCGAGGTTGTGGGTTACAATGACAAAGGTTTGTTCAAACTCCTTGCGAAGCTCAAAGAAGAGGTTGTGCAGCTTTTTTGCATTGGCGCTGTCCAAATTCCCGGAAGGCTCATCGGCCAGTACGATGGAGGGCTTGTTGATGATGGCGCGGGCTACGGCCACCCTTTGCTGTTCGCCACCGCTTAGCTCGGAGGGTTTGTGCTTGGCACGGTCAGCAACCCCAAGGCGCTCGAGCAGGGCATGTGCTTTTTGCTCGGCTTCTTTTTTGCCGAGGCCGGCAATAAAGGCGGGTATGCAAACATTTTCGAGAGCGGTAAATTCGGGCAGGAGGTGGTGAAATTGAAAGATAAAGCCAATGTGCTTGTTTCGAAAAGCGCTCAGCTCTCGACCACTTAACCTATCAATGTGGGCATTGGCTATTTGGATTCGGCCCGAATCGGGTTTGTCCAATGTGCCGAGTATTTGCAGAAGGGTGGTTTTTCCTGCTCCGCTCGCGCCCACCACCGATACCACCTCGGCGCGGTCTATTTGCAAATGAACACCTTGCAATACCTGTAGGTCGCCATAGGCTTTCTTTATGTTTTCAGCAACAATCATCAGCCCGCGAAGATAGCGCTTCGCACACGAAAGCTTCCGCTTTGTTTAGAAATCTCTGCGGTTGAAATGCGCTTGCCTCAGCTGTGAAACTTTCCCGACTTGGATTTGCGGCTCTGCTTGCGTGCACGTTTTTCGAAGATACGTACCAAAACTACAATGGTGATCACAAACAAAAGCACCAAACCGATCTGACCGTAAGGCGAATAAAGGATATTGGTCAACATATTTTAATTGTTTATAGTGTTGAAGTTACACAAACTACCCCAATGTTCAAAGCCTTCGGGTACCCCATTCTTTTTTCAAAGCCCTACTTTTGTAAAAATACCGTTGCATGAAAGCTACACCGCATACTATTTTCTTTGGCTTTTTAATCCCCTTTGCGCTGTTTGCGGCATGTCAAAACAAAAAGGTGCAAACTGATCACGACGCCGACAATGCCCGGCAGCTGGCTCTGCTGATTGACAGCGTAGCCGGTGATGCGTACATAACAACCCAAAGTGTAGCGAGGATGGCGGGTACGGCACCGCAATACATCAGGCGGCAGCGGCTCATGGAATTGGCCAATGAGGAGCAGCTCAGTAAGATGGCCGCTCATCCGGCGGGCATCATACGCCTTACGGCCATTGAAGCCATGTACAAGCGCCAATTCGATGCCTTGCTCAACACACAACTGCCCCAATTGCTTGTTGATACGGACCAAGTAGGATTCATTCAGGGCGATATGCTCATTCAGGTGCCCCATTTGGCCTATGTGTACAGCTATATATTTGGCTTGACCCTTCCGGGAAAAGTCCTTCCTGACGGGGCCACACCTGTGGCACGGGGCTACAAGCCGCCGGATCTTTGGATCAATCAGGCCACAAGGATACTCACAGCACCTGAGGATGCTTTGGAACAAAAACGCTGATCCATCTTCAGGCTTTGGCTTGACGGGATATTGATTTACCGCGTGGCTAGTCGGTTGCGTACCTTATCGAAGATATCGAGCACCGCCGGGCAAATGCTGGCATTTTTGAGTGTCAGGTTTTGAATTTCCCTGATGTTTCGCCGGTCGGTATGGGGATATTCACGGCAGGCTTTGGGTCGCACATCGTATATTCCGCAGCGGTTGTCGGGCCCGAGGAAGGGGCAGGGGAGCACCTGCAGTACCATATCGCCGTCTTCGTCCTGGCGCAGGTGCCTTTCGGCAAATTGGGCAGGCCGCAGGCGCAGGTACTTGGCGATGCGGTCAATGTCTTTGTTGGTAAAGAGCGGGCCTGTGGTTTTGCAGCAATTGGCGCATTGCAGGCAGTCGGTACAGGCAAAAACCTCCTCATGGGCCTGGTGAAAAAGGGCATCTACCTCAGCATCCTTCATTTTGTTCATGCGCTTGAGGAGTGCTTTGTTTTCCTGCTTTTTGCCGGAAGCCCTTTGCTTCAATTGGGCAGCAAGGTGGGGTTGAGGCAATCCATTGTCCATGTGGCTTGCCTTCACGAGGCCTTATCGGTATTTCGGTCAGGGCCCTTAAAGTCGTACTTGCGCCGCATAAAGAGCACCAGTTTGCCTTGCTTTTTCCTGCGTCGGTAGCCCATAAGGTGCAATATTTCCAGGCTGTACCAGCGGGCTATTCCTGTGTCGACCACCATGCTTTGGTCACTTTTCATAAAAGGCCTCACCCCCGGAAGGAAGCGCAGTATTTTGTAAAGAGAAAGCCGTCGGAACAGGTAGGATACGGTGAGCCAAAATGTACGTATGCGCTTCACAGTAAAGAAAGCATCGCTGCCTTTGGCCTGGTACAAAGGCATGAATATTTGGGCATCTTCTTCGGCCCTGAGCACTTCACCATCGAGTTTGGCAAGTGGCTGATCGCGCTTTATGTGCTGGAAGTTTTCAAAATCCGGCATCATTTGAAATACTTGTCCAGCTTCAATGGCCTGCCTGCTTCGTACTTCATATATTCCCCTGTGCACCTTGCTGTTGCGCTTCAAAAATCTACGGTAGAGCTTGTAATCGGGCACTTCCATTTTTTTCATCGCACCACTCGCCACCAAACTCATCCAAATGAGTGCTTCATGGTTGCGTACAGATTGTACTTCGTTGTGCTGCCCTGCCTCGAATGCAATGCTAACAAAACCCAGTTCATTGATGTAGCTCAGCAGGGGTTCGGTGAGGTGTTCTTCAATCCCTATGACCTTGGGCACGGGCATGCGCCTTGTGAACCTTCGGTTCATTATGGTATCGCTCATGGTGAGGAAAGGCGCGCTCTGTACGGAGGTGGTGTGGAGGTCAATGAAGTAAAAAGTACCTGAGGATTTTTGCAGCAGCTCATCAATAAAGCCCCAAAGCTCAATTTGCTCTTCTACTTCGTTGATGATCTCTGTGGGGTGGTAATCTTTTTTTCGTGCACGCTCTACACGGTCGGCCTGCCAAATGCGGTTCAGGTCATTTTCAATGTAGCGTTCGCCACGCTCAAGGGCCGAGAGGTTGCCAGCGAGCGCGTATACGTTACCATGAAGCAGAGGTTGGAGGCGCTCTACATCTTGCATCACATGTTTGAGCGCGAGTACACCCGTGGGCTCATTGCCGTGCATGCCACCTATAAACAGTACGTTGGGCCCTTTGGCTTGTCCTTCTATCCGGGCTATAACCCGTGATATCTGCACTGCCCGGCCCTCTGTGAAGTCATAAAGGGTGATGGTTTTTTGCTTCAAGGTGTTCGAGTTCTTCAAAAAGTTGTTCTGCAATGCATATAAAGTCGTACTCTGTTACGATACCGATGATCTTCATTCCTTTTACCACAGGCAGACAGCCCAAATTGTACTGACGCATCATGCGCAGCGCTTCTGTGGTGAGGGTATCGGCGGTGACTGTAACGGGGTGCTTGGTCATGATGTCATTTACCGTAAGTTCGGCAGCGTCGTGTTCTACTTTTTTGCTATAATACTTGAGTACATCTGCGGAGCTCATGATGCCTACCACCTCACCTTGTTCATTTTCAACGGGTATGTGGTGTATTTTTCGCCAATCCATTACGCTGGCGGCGAGCTCTACGAGGTCTTCCTCTTGCACGGTATAGAGCTCCTGCGACATGATTTGTCTTACATATTTGAATTTGTTGGCCCATGAGCCACTTTCTCTGATGTTGGGAAGGTCCCAGAGATGCACAGGTTCATCGCTTTCTTGCCGGCGCAGCATACCGGCCGTCACTGCAACCACGGCTTCCTCGCGCGAGGCTTTTTTGATGAGCTTTGTGAAGGCCGTGTTGAGCCAGATGCTGCCTGTTTGGTGATTTCTCACCCTGCCTTCGATGATGTTGAGATAGCGGTCAATGTCTTCAGGGTTTATATTTTTGTTGTTCAAACCTTTTCGGGCCAGCGGAAGGAGCTCTGTGAGGATCAGTTCCTCGGCGGTGCGCACCTTGCCGTGGGTCCAGCGAAACTGGGCACCCAGACCTACCTGGGCAGCTTTGAGGAAGTTGTGTTTGGCATGGTCGAAGTCAAAATGATCGGCAATTGACTTCACATATTCCGGAATCGCTGCCATGAGGCCCAACCAGAATGCTGCGGTTGCTATCTCGTCAACGATGGTGGGCCCGGATGGAACATAGCGGTTTTCTATGCGCAGGTGGGGTTTGCCATTGGTGATGCCATAGCATGGGCGGTTCCATTTGTAAATGGTGCCATTGTGCAGGTTGAGTGCCCGAAGTTTAGGTACCTTGTTGTTTTTGAGCTGCTCCAGTGCATCTTCATCGATGTGGCCGGCCAGCAGGAGCTTGTAGTAGGCTATGTCGTATTTGAAGATTTCTGTAATGCTCTCTTTAAGCCAGTCGGTGCCAAAATCAACGCGACTTTTGACATCGCGGTCGGGATTGTTGAGGTTTTTGAGGTCAACGGTTTGTTCGAATACTGCAATGCGCGATTCATCCCAGAGCCTTTTTCCGAAAAGGAGCGGAGAATTGGAGGAGGCCGCCAAAACAGGGGCTGCTATGGCTTGGGCCCAATTGTAGGAGTCGACGAAGGCGTCGGCATCCACTTGCAAGTGAATTTGGAAGCTTGTATTGCATGCTTCAAAAAGCATGGTATTGTGCTTTGTGATCAGCTCGTCGGTTCCTTTGATATTAAATTCGAAATCACCTCCACGCATTTTTACCATGGCATCGTTGAGACAGCGGTAACGCTCGTAGGGGGTGATGTTCTCAAATTCAAGGTCTGATTTGCGGATGGTGGGAAGTATGCCGGTAAGCACCATCTTGGCATCCACCTGTGTAGCGGCAGCCATTACTTTTTCAAGAAGCTGCCTAAGGTGTTTCTCCATGTTCCTGAGTCCATCACCTTCGAAAACCAGTGGATCGAGATTGCACTCAATATTAAACTTGGCCAATTCGGTTGTAAAATGCTCATCGTCGAGCAATCCAAGTATTTCGGTGCCCACCATGGCGGGCCTGAAAAAACGGTCAACGAAACAAAGCTCTTGTTCGGCACCAATGCGTGCTATACCGCTTTCGAACATGCCCTTGTCGAGCATATACTCCAGCGCTTTCATGTCTTTTAATATGGCGCTAACAAATTGCTTGCGCTGCTCCTTTGTCTCTACGACAAATACATCCATTGCTCCCATGAAGCACTTCTTAGATTAAATTGTGGGTTACTATCGCCTGATCCTGCCTTTCGTTGGGTGTAAATCAAACTACAAGAGGTGAAGGTCTGAAAAAAACGGATATGTACAAATTCCTGCGTTAATTTACTTTCAGGCTCAACAACTTTTTGTTTTCCAGGAAGGCCTCCAGCTTGTCGCCAGGTACCGTACGGCCTACTCCTGATGGGGTTCCGGTGAATATAAGGTCGCCCATTTTCAAGGTAAAGTATTGAGAGATGTAGGCTATGAGGGCATCGAAGTTGAAAATCATATCCTTGCTCTGGCCTGACTGAACGGGCTCACCATTTTTCTCCAACCTGAATTGGATGTTGTTCCGATCAGGCAATTCCGAGAGTGGGATGAATTTTTGCGAAAGCGGAGCGGAATGGTCCCAGGCTTTGGCCACTTCCCAGGGCAGGCCTTTCTCCTTGCATCGCTGCTGCGTGTCGCGGGCAGTGAAGTCAATGCCGATGCCAATTTCGTCGTAATACTTGTGGGCAAAACGCTCCTCAATGTGCTTGCCTAGCCGGTTGATGCGGAGCACGAGCTCCACTTCGTAATGCAGGTCGTGTGTGTGCTCAGGGTGATAAAAGGGGTGGCCTTTTGGGATAAGTGCCGTCTCGGGTTTTAGAAAAAGTACAGGCGCTGTGGGCACTTCGTTGTTCAATTCCCTGGCGTGATCGGCATAATTGCGGCCTACACAAATAATTTTCATAGGCTCAAGCGGTCATCCGGTCCTTAATATCGCGCAGTACTTTCTTGGTATAGAGCGGAAAGTCGCCTTGCATCATCCAGCCGTAATAACCTGGCTCGGCCCGCAGCACATCCTCCACGGTGCGGCCTTTGTGCTTGCCAAAGTTGAACACTTCGTGTCCATCTTCGTCATAGACAATGCGCCCGAGGAAGTCTACATTTTTGTGCCGCTGCGAAACCTCGTGCAGTACATCCATGTCGTTGACCACCGGAGTGAAAGGCTGTCCCTGCTTGTCTTCTATCTGCACATCTTTGTAGCGGTCGAGCTGAGCGAGCAGTATGGCGTAGGTGGCCTCTACATCGGCCATAGCCTCGTGGGCGTTGTGCAGTTCTTTGCCGCAGTAAAACTTGTAGCCCGCGCGCAGGGTGCGTTGTTCCATCAGGTGGAATATGTTCTGCACGTCTATGAGGCGGCGGTTTTCAATGCTAAATTCTATACCACACCTCAGGAATTCCTCGGCGAGGATGGGCACATCGAATTTATTGGAGTTGTAACCGGCAAGGTCGCAGTCATACAGAAATTTAAAGAGTTTTTCCGCTACTTCGGCAAATGTGGGTGCGTCGGCTACATCGATATCCCGGATGCCATGGATGGCTGAGGTTTCGGCGGGGATGTGCATTTCAGGATTGATCAAAAACCTGCCGGTCATTTTGTTCGGATCGGGTCGCTTCTCCACGCGTCCATCCGGGTGCACTTTCAGAATGGCTATTTCTACAATGCGGTCTGAGGCCACATTGGTTCCTGTTGTTTCAAGGTCAAAAAAAGCGATAGGACGCTCAAGGTTTAGCTGCATGAATTATTTCTCTATTTTGAGCGATTTAAGGTTTTTATCTTGCCGCACATGGGCGCTGTTTACCACAAGCATTTCATTGTAAGGTGGATATCCCGGCACATCGAGGTACAAGAAATATTTTCCAGGATAGAGTGCCACAATGTACTGTCCGGTAATGCTGTTGGCAGCATATTCACCTACCAGTTCATCATATTCATTCTTCACAGTTATCCGCGTATCTTCTTTGGCTGCTTCGCTTGCATTATCGGGGAGGCTCACTAAAAATATGGCGGGAAGTGATTCTCTTATTGAATTGTACACCACCTCATAGATGTCAAGGTCACCCATGCCGTTGGGCTTCAGTGCAGTCATATATCCTCTATCCCCATATCCGTTGAAGGATATACTTTTTTCATTGGATGGGGTGTTGATGGGATAGCCAAGATTTTGGGGTTTGCTCCAGGAATTGTTTTGAAAATCCCAAGTTGAAAAAAACAAATCAAAATTGCCCATTCCGGGGTGACCATTCGAGCTGAAGTACAAGGTGCGTCCATCGCCTGATAGCGTTGGGAAGTCCTCGTCGAAAGGCGTATTGATTTCAGGGCCCAGGTTCATAGGGTCTCCCCAGTTGCCATTGGGCAATTTTCGCCTCATCCAAATGTCCAGACCTCCGGCGCCACCGGGCCGGTCACTTGCGAATATGAGCACATGACCATCGCGTGATATGGAACAGGCCGACTCTACATAAACCGTATTCACCGTGGCATCAAGCGGCTTGGGATCGCTGTAAATGCCATTTTTTCGTTCGCTGATGTAGATGTTGCCAAAGTTGTTCAGGTGGTCTATGTAGAAGAAAAGGGTATCGCCCGTATCGGTGAGGCCCACCGACTGCTCATCGTAGTTGGTATTGATTCGGTCGCTGAGCTTTGTAGCCACTGACCACACTCCGTTTTTCTTTTCCGACATAAATAGGTTTGACGGGTAGTAGCCGTCAAATTCAGGTTGGGCACCGGGTTTGGTTTTTCGTCTTGACGTGAACACCATAATGTTTTCGTCTTTGTCAACGAAAGGGTGGTATTCGGGGAAACTGCTGTTGATATTGGTTCCTAAGTTGTTGAAGGTCACATCAGCGGGGTACTTGAGCAGTTCGATGGCCGTTTTGTAATTGGCTTTGCGTCTGTTGAAATCTGCTTCGTTTTTCTTGTTCACATTGCCTGCTTGCGCAAATTTATCCAGGTATCCCAATGCATCCTCGTATTGCAGGTGGTGGGTATATGCCTCTGCAATGTCGAGGAGGGCTTCTGTAGGGAATTTGGGAAGACTCTCAGCTTTGATCAAATAATCCAGCGCTTTCGCGGGGTCAATGAATGTACGCAGGTAGCTCATCCCTACCCGATAATTTGACTCCATATCATTGGGGTCTTTTTGCAAGAGCTTGGTGTAGAGCTCCATCGCCTTAAAGTAGTTGCCTTCGTCATAGGCCAGGCGCGCAGTTTTAATGTCTTGTGCCTGAAAATCTGAAGTGCAGCACAAAACAATTGCCAGTACGCTGCATATCATTTTGAGCTTGTTGAAAATATACATTGACATGAGGAAGTTTTTAAGAACAACTTCTCGTTCTTTCAAAGACTGTGCCGTCATAGATAAACCTATCATTTTGCTGTGATGTCTATAAATTGAAATTTTTTGTACACATCTTCATCTTGCGCGTTTCCAGCACTATAAGCTGGACCGCCAACAACCCCTTTCACCTGAGTGAAATGTATTTTACTTTGGTCAAGACCAAGTGCAGAGGCGCTTTTGAGTATGCGTTGTTTTGCATTTTGGGCGCGTTTTTCAGCCAACTTTTCATTGCTACCATGGGTGCGCGTGGGTACCCTTGATGCAGATCCTACTATGTCGATATCCACGCGGCCATTGGTATTGATAAATCGCTGTACCTGCTCCATGAATTTTCTAAAGATCTCTTCTTCAAGCTCCACAACATTCTCATTGTAGCCAAAATACTTTTTAAAGCTTGCGGGTAGGGAATTGCCTGTTGTTGTGGAAACGACCAATTCAGGTTCCTTTTCGTAAAGTATGCTTCCCGTTCCATCGGGGTTGATGCGCAAAGGACGCAGGGCAAGTTCTTTTCGAATTTCGCTGTAAGCACTAGCACAGGACACGCTGAACGTGTCGGTGGCGAGCAGTGTACTTCCTTGTCGGTATTCCACCTCAAAGCTGTTGCACGGTGGCAATATGGCTACAAACCCGCCATCGCGTGACCGCGGAGTATAGATATCGGTGCTCCCTGTATTCTTATTGGCAACGGAAATACTGATGCCTTCGGGTATTTTGCTCCCATCGGCGTTGAATATGGTGCCCATAAGCAGGGCAAGCCTGATGTCGCGCTCGCTGGGGAGGCTCACCACATAAATGTCCTTTTTGCCGAAGCCTTTTTCGCGTATGGAGCTGAAGTAGCCACGGCTCCCATCGGCGCTTGTCACGAAAAACACATCATCGCCTGGGCTATTGATTGGGTAGCCAATGTTTTTCGGAGTACCCCATTCTTCTTTTTCATCATCGTACACGGAATAAAAGATATCAAAACCTCCCATGCTGTTGTGCCCTTCTGAGCTAAAATAAAGGGTTTGCCCGTCGGGTGAAAGAAAAACAGCATCCTCCTCATAGGGCGTATTGATGGATGGGCCTACATTCTGGGCTGCGCTCCATTCGCCATTAGGAAGCCGCTTTACGCGGTATATATCACGCCCCCCGATACCTCCGGGCCTGTTGCTCACAAAGTATGCATATTGGTTGTCGAGGCTTACGGCTATGTGGGTTTCCCAGCTGTTGCTGTTTATGCCTCCCCCAAGTTTCTTGACCTCTGTCCACAGCTCACCCACCAATTTGCTTTCGTAGAGGTTGCCAATTCCATTGTCGTCGCGGTATACATAAAGTGTTTGTCCATCGGCACTCACACCAACGGTGGCCGTATGGGCTGGCTCATTGATATCGAGCAGTTCCGGTGCTTGCCATTGGCCTGCGCGGTTTTTGTAAGCCACATATATGTCGTTGAAATATTCACCGGTGATGCGGTCTTTCACGCCGAGGTTGCTGCTGTCGGGCCGTACACGTGAGGAAGTAAAGAAGAGGGCATTTTCATCCACTGAAATAACGGGACTAAACTCACTGTGCGCCGTATTGATGACCCCTCCAAGGTTCACGATTTCATAGTCAACCTTGTTTTGAACCAAGTTCAAGGCATTGCTGCTTTGCCTGATGCCCAGTTCTGCGCTTTTCCGCAAAAAATGCTTGGGCGAAGCCTCCTGCATAAAATCCATGTAGCTGAGTTTGGCTTCTTCGAACTTGTAGTTGAGGTGGTAGGCCTTGCCCAGGTAATAATGCATTTCCACAGGCGATTTATTTTCGAGCGGGCTGAAGCGGTCATAGTTTTTGTTTACGCCTGCTTCTTTGGCGGTTTGCAGGTAGCGCAGGGCCGCTGCAATATTCTGACCGGTTTCAAGCTGCGAAATGCCTGCGCGGTAGTTTACATTCCCATTGTCGGGATACTGTTTGGCAAGGGTTATCCAAACCCTGTTGGCTTGCAATTGCTCATTTTCTTCAGACAACTTTAGCGCCTCCCTGAAGGTGGTGGCAAAATCGCTCTGCTGACTAAAGCCCAGTAAGGTACTGAGCACAAAAGCTAAAGAAAGGAATATCGTATTTCTACGCTTAAAGCAATGCATGCCTTGGTGGATTAAGCTCCCAAAGCTAAGATAAACCCTTTAGATGACTCAATATAGAGCGATTAAATTTCTCTGTTCACATCAAATTGTTCAAGGTAGTCGGCCACTTTTCGCACGAAAGTGCCTCCCAGCGCACCATCGATGATGCGGTGGTCATAGCTGTGCGAAAGGAACATCATGTGGCGTATACCGATGAAATCGCCTTGTGGGGTTTCGATCACAGCTGGTTTTTTGCGGATGGCGCCCACGGCCATGATGGCAGCCTGTGGCTGGTTGATGATGGGAGTGCCCATCACATTGCCAAAGGAACCTACGTTGGTGATGGTGTAGGTACCACCCTGAATTTCTTCTGGTTTGAGTTTGTTTTCGCGGGCGCGCCTTGCCAGATCATTGACACGCTTTGTGAGCCCCAACAGGTTGAGCTGGTCGGCATCGTGTATCACAGGTACGATGAGGTTGCCCGAAGGCAGGGCCGTGGCCATGCCAATGTTGATGTGCTTGCGCTTTACAATCCGCTCGCCGTCGGTACTTACATTTACATTGGGCATATCCTTGATGGCGCGCACTATGGCCTCAATAAATATGGGTGTAAAGGTGAGTTTTTCTCCATCGCGCTTTTCGAAAATGTGCTTGTACCTGTTGCGCCATTCAACGATGGGCGTCATATCGGCTTCCACGTACGAGGTAACGTGCGGAGAGGTGTACTTGCTGTGCACCATGTGGTCTGAAATGATGCGGCGCATGCGGTCCATTTCCACCACTTCATCATCGGGACCGATGAACAGGGTTACTGCCTTTTTGGCTGGGGCCGCTGTGGCTACAGCAGCAGGAACTGCTTTGGGCGCAGCCGAAACAGCTTCCTGTGCAGGAGCTGCTGCGCTTTGCAGCGCATCCGCACCATTGGCTTCGCGGTGTGGCAAATATCCCAGAATGTCTTTTTTGGTAACGCGGCCATCTTTGCCGCTGCCTTCAATGCGTTCGAGCTCAGCTATGGCAAGGCCTTCTTCTTTGGCAATGTTGCGCACAAGCGGGGAGTAGAAACGCCCGCTTTCGCCAATGCGCGGTATGCTTTGCGCCACAGTGCTTGCTCCCGCGTCCTCTGCTGCAACGGCGGATGGGGCAGTGGTTTTGGCTTGCATTACAAGCGGTTCGGCTTTGGGAGCTTGGCTGCCTGGGGCTGCTTTGGCTTCGCCGCCCGTGTCGATGCGCAGGACAGCAAGGTCAACCCGCTCGTCGGAGAGGACGAGTTCAGCGTCAAACTCCCGCCTGTCCGAAAGCACGACGCGCAGGCTGGTCGCGCCGCTCAC
>DAIOTP010000043.1:0-8580 GCA_036751905.1 Cryomorphaceae bacterium | reverse complement strand
GCCGCCCGTGTCGATGATGGCGATGGCTTGTCCCACGGCAATTACATCACCCTCGGCGCACAGTTGCTTTACGAGTACGCCACTTTCGGGTGCGGGTACTTCACTGTCCACCTTGTCGGTGGCTATTTCAACGATGGGGTCGTCGGCTTCAACGGCGTCGCCTTCATTGAGCACCCATTTTACAATGGTGGCTTCGGCTACGCTTTCGCCCATTTTGGGAAGAAGTACCTCTACTTGTGGCATGGTGGTAAAAATTCAGTCGTGTTGATGGTGGCGCAAAATTAGCCTAAAATTCTTTCCCCACAATTTAAGCGCAGCTGCGCCCGAGGTGTTTCCATCCCGCTCCTATGATGGCCACATCGGCCCTGAGGCTGTAATCGCGGGCATATATGGCGTTGAGCTTTCGGGCAGTATCGCCGGGCGCACGGAGTTTTCCCATGCGGTCCATGGGATTCAATACACCTGGTGCCAGCGGGGGCAGTCCTTCTTCTTTGCCGTAAGGCGGGGCATAACCCACCCAGGTGCAATGCCCACGGAGTACCCGCACACAGTTGCGGGCATAGCCTCCGGGATTTTTTACGAAAAGTAAACCCAGGGGAAAAGTGATCAAAAACAGCAAAGAAACCGCGCTGTCAAAGAGGCGCTTTGCCCTGCGGTTGCGCTCGGTGTTGATGGCATTGATGTCCATGATGAACAGTTCGCCGCCTTTTTCAACCGAGTTGCTGCCGATGATGTAAAGGCTTTCGGGTGGTGCAATTTTGAATTCGATATTGCGGCTTTCAATGCTTGCCATGGCGCCAATGATGTCTTGTGAGGCCATATCTTGACCGCTGAATACCAGCACATGGGGCTTGTACACTTCTACTACTTCTTGAAGTCGGTCGGCACCGGGTACATGGCTGTCATTTTCCGAAAGGGGGGCAATGCGGAAGTGGTTGCTGCGCCTTCCGGGATGGTCGGTGAGGAGCTTGTGTATGCGTTCATACTCGCTGCTGCCTGCAACTATGCCCACCTTTTTGCGCATAGCATCGGCAGGGCTGAATGCAGTGACGCCGAGCAGGTGAAGGATGTAGCGCGAGCCCAAAAATACCACACCCGCCACAGCTGCACCGATCAGAATAAGGGCCCGGCTGAAGCGCAGGTCCTCGGGCAAGAGGCTGTACAATACAAGAATGACCAAAGTGCCAATGGTCAGGCCTTTCAGCAGGTGGCCGTAGCGCGTGGGGCGCTCATAGCCCGAAGATGCGTATACTGCTCCTATCCACAACAAGGTATATCCCACAAAGGCGGTGCGTGTGCGCCAGTCGTCGTACACAATGCCCGAGTAATCTTCATAATAGGCCCTGGCAAGGAGCAGGCCTGCGAGTATGGCCAGAAAGTCGAAAACAGGCAGTGCGGCTTTTTTCACAAAGCGACTCAGCACGGCAAGTGCTGCGCGCAGGTAGATGGCTATGTTGATCAGCAATGAAAAAAGTCCTGCGCGCCTGCTCGAAAAGTGCTTTTCAGCAAAAATGACCATGGCGCGGTAAAACACGAACACGTAGTTGATGCTGCTCTTTTTGGTGCTCTCGCCTTTGTAGTGGATGATGCGGGCATCGGCGAGGTAATAATTCTTGAAGCCGCCCTGCGTGATGCGGTAGCTCAGGTCGATGTCCTCCCCGTACATGAAAAATGCCTCGTCGAGCAGGCCCACCTGATCGAGGCAGCTGCGGCGCATGAGCATGTAAGCGCCCGAGAGTACATCCACCTCGTGGTTTTCATTTTCCGGCAGGTAGCCAAGGTGATAGCGTCCAAATATGCGCGACTTGGGGAAAAGGGCCGAGAGCCCAAAAATTTTGTAAAAGGCCACGGCAGGTGTGGGAAGGCCCCTTTTGCTCTCCGGCAAAAATTGCCCCCTTCCATCGATCATCCTGATGCCCAGCCCTCCAGCCTCGGGGTGGGCATCCATGAATTGCACTGATTTTTCGAAAGTATCCTCCTCCACAAGCGTATCGGGGTTGAGCAGCAGCACGTAGCGGCCGGTACTCATCCTGATGGCCATGTTGTTGGCCTTGCTGAATCCGAGGTTTTCCTTGTTGGCAATGAGCTTTGCTTCCGGGAATTTTTCCCTGACCATGGCCACTGAGCCATCTACGCTGTTGTTGTCGACTACCCATACTTCCATATGCAGTCCCTGTGCCGCTTTGAATACGCTGTAGAGGCACTGCTCGAGGAAGTACTCTACATTGTAATTTACAATGATTACCGATAGGTCTATCAAGCTTGTGTGGCTTTGTGGTAAGGGGTGCGGTTGGCAATGGAGCGGCCCAGGGTTACTTCGTCGGCATATTGTAACTCATCACCTATGGCCACTCCTCGGGTGAGTGTGCTTACTGTAAGCTCCTTGAGCTCGAGTGGCTCCATTTTTTTGTAAAGATAGTAGGCCGTGGTGTCGCCCTCCATGGTGGGCGAGAGGGCAAGTATGATTTCGCGGATATTGCCCGAGCGCAGCCGTTCGAGCAACTCGCGGATGTGCAAGTCGCCTGGACCTATGCCGTCCATAGGCGATATTTTACCACCAAGCACATGGTACAACCCTTTGTATTGGTGGGTGGCCTCAAGGGCCATCAGGTCGCGAATGTCCTCGACCACACAGATGAGCTGTTGTTCGCGTGCGGGGTTGCTGCATATGCCACATACCTCATCATCGCTGATGTTTTTGCATATTTTGCAAAGCTTTACGTTGCTGCGCATCTGCTCCAGTGCTTGCGCAAATCGGATTACATCAGCCTCAGAGCGCTTGAGCAATTCGAGCACAAAACGCAATGCCGTCTTGCGTCCTACGCCAGGCAATGAAGCCATTTCGTTCACTGCATTTTCTATGTACTTGGATGGAATCACTGCGCAAAAGTATGATTTAGCGACGGGAAACGCATGGGCTTTCTGACCAACATGACAGGCAGCGCGGAGCATGCACTGCACAAAGGTGGCTTTGCAGCGCGGCACTTCAGGTTTTTCAGCCCTGAGGCTACAGACCGCTTCATCCGGCAACTGAGCGGGCAGCCCAAGCGCGCTAAGCTACATTTTGTGAATTTTTTGGAGTTGTTCACAAAGCACTGCGCACATTTGATAACATTTAACGCGTTTAGCGTTGCAGGCATAACTAACTTCATGCGCTGTTTTAATGTGACATACATGAACCTGAGACGTATATTTAAAATACTGACAATTGCACTGTTATCCTTGGTACTGCTGGCTGTGGTGCTTCTAGGAGCAATAAGTGCCTATGTATATGTAAATGAGGACAAGATATACCAAATGCTCATTGATGAGCTCAACGAAGGGCAGCTTGGGTATACAGAGGTAGAGCGGGTGGATGTTTCGCCTTTCGCCAATTTTCCTTACATCTCTGTAGGCTTGCATGGGGTCCGTTTTTATGGCGATAAACTCAAAAGTGATGAACCCATTTATGCATTCGAAGATGTGTATGTAGGTTTCGACGTGTGGGATATATTGCGCAGTGAATACACAGTGAAGAAGCTGAAGCTCAGTGAAGGATATATCCGTCTGGTGCTCGATGAGCATGGTGAATCTAATTTGTCGGTGGCCAAGGGCGATGGCAAAACCGACGAAGAAGAGGTGGGCAGTTCAGGCGTTCATCTCGACCTGCGTGCGGTATCGGTGCAAAATGTAAGGCTGGAGGAGATCAACCAACAAGGAAAGAAGTATATAGACTTGATGATGAACGATGTGTATTCGGAGTTCTCCAGTGTCCAGGATTTTGTAAGGATCACACTCAAAGGTGATTTCGTTTTGCAGGAATATACTGCCGATGCAGTTACTTTTTTTAAAGACAAACCTTTAAGTCTCGACACCCGCTTTACCTACGATGTGGTCGGAGGGATGTTCATCATCCTTCCAGGAAAACTGCTGCTGGAGTACGGTTCGCTGGATTTTTCGGGCAGCATTGATTTCGAAAATGATTTGTTGCTCGACATCGAGTTGAGTGGAAAAAAGAAGAATTTCGACGTCTTCATATCCTTCGCGCCCAATGAGGTCGCTGAAAAGCTAAATCGCTTTCGCAATGAGGGCGACATTTATTTCAAAGGCCGCATTTTTGGGCGCAGCCTCAACGCCGATCCGGCCATTGACATTACAATGGGCTGCGAAAACACCTTCTTTTTTCATAAGAATGAAGGCAAAGCCATCAAGGATTTTTCCTTTAATGGCCGCTTCCATACCGGCGCCAACAACAGCCTGGAAACTGCTGAGCTCGTGCTGAGCAACCTGTATGGTATTCCGGAATCAGGTGAATTCAGGGGAACGGTACGCGTCGTCAATTTTTTAAACCCCATGATGAGCCTTGATTTTCATGCCGATGTGGACCTTGCGAATTTTCAGAGCTTTTACGATCCCGATTGGCTGATTGAGGCAGGCGGAGCGCTTCGCGTTGACATTACCATCAATGAATTTGTAGATCAAGACAGTGTGATTCACGTGGCCAGCAAGCTCGAGGATGGCACCCTGAGCCGCATTGAGTTCAAGAATGCCTGGATGCAGCTCGCTGACTACCACCACCGTTTGGAGAATCTCGAAGGTAAAGTGGTGCTCGATGGCGACAACATCTTGCTCGAGAAGCTTTACGCCAAAGTGGGCGAAAGTGATATGCTGCTCACTGCCCGCCTCGGTCAGCTCAACAGCCTGCTCCACAAGCAGCCCAGCGAGGTAGACCTCAAGCTACATATTGAAAGCGAGCGCCTTGATATGGCCTCCTTGCTGCCCAAGGACATGCGCGATACCAATGTGGTCTGGCACACAGAAGTGGTGCATGGACTCCAGGCTGATTTCGATCTGATCACTTCCGTAAATGGGGTTTACAACTACAAGTACCTGCCCGATTTTGAATTGAATTTCCGCAAGTTCAATGCGCGCCTCGAAGGCTTTGAATTGCCGCTGGAACGCCTTTCCGGCAAAATTCGTGTAAGCGACAACCTCATTGATGTGGAGGATCTTACCCTTGTTCTTGGCGAAAATGACCTGCATTTGTATGCGCGGGTGGACGATCCCTCGCTCTTTTTCGATAAAAGCAAAAAGGGTGAAACCCATTTTCGCACTGCCATACTTTCCGACAACTTCGACTTTAAGAAACTGCTGTACTACCGCGGAAAACCACTGCTCGATCCCGACATTCAGGCCGAGCTTGGAGATGAACACATCCGCAAGCTCGACTTCGTATGCGATGGTTACCTCCAGCCTTCGAGCATCAGCGCCAACGGGCTCAAAGGCTACTGCAACATTGAACGGTTTACTGTGCGAATCAACGAACTGCCCAAACTCCGCAACGCACGCGGCCGCATCAGGGCCGATACCACGGGCTGCCTCCATATCGAAGACTTCTATGCCAGCCTGGGCCGCAGTGATTACCGCGCCAACCTCAAGCTGCTCCACCTGCTCGACACCATCGGCGACAAGCGGGAGATACATGGCACCATTGGCGGAAAGCTCTGGGACCTCGATGAGTACTTTGCCCTTGCCAAGAAAGAACAAAGCACAAAACCCGTGGAAGCGGCGCTCTCTGACTCCCTGAGCCAGGCGATGGTGCACAAACCGCAGCTCAACATATTCGCTTTGCCATTTCCAGTAATGGACCTGCGTCTTGATGTGGGAAGTCTCATCAATGAAAAGTATAAACTCAGCCATGTACATGGCCACTTTCGCGCCAGCCCCGACCACATGGTATGGATTGACAGCCTGCACTTCGATGCTGCCGGAGGCCATATCAGCATTGAGGGCTACCTCAATGGCAGCAACAAGGACGATCTCTATCTCAGCGGTCGCATCGTTCTTGATGATGTAGACATTGACCAGGTGTTTTTCAAAATGGACAATTTTGGCCAGGACTACATGGTGAGTGAACAGGTGCACGGCAGGCTCGATGGGGTGATTGAGGCCAAAGCCTACCTCTATCCCGACCTCAGCCCCAAGCTGGACCGTACAGAGGCACAGCTCAATGTGAGGATTAAGGATGGCCGTCTGGAGAATTTTGCTCCTATGCAGGCCATGAGCGACTTTATGGGCAGCCGCAACCTCAACAACATCCGCTTCGCCGAAATGGAAAACACCCTGACCTACAACCAGGGCAAGCTCGTGGTGCCCCGCATGCGCATTGCCTCCACTTTGGGGTACATACACCTTTCCGGCAAACAGGATCTCAATGAAAACATCGACTATGAAATACAGGTGCCCCTGAGCCTGGTGAAAAGCGCCGGGTGGAGCATGATGCGCAACAAGCTGGGAGGCGGCAAGCGCCGCGCAGATCAAAAAGAACTCGCCGAAATTGAAGAAGACATCATCAGTGAGCAGCGTGGCCTTGTGCGCAAGTACATGACCTTTCAGGTGAGTGGCACCGTCGATAATTTCGACGTGGGTCTGGGCAAAAACAAAAATCTGGAGTAGGAGGTGGCTTGATGACCACGGTGTTAGCGCGGATGTGGTGCATGGCCACAACATGCCCCCAAAGCCTTTTCGCAACGCCTCCCGCGCTCCTGGGTCGACGCATACCTGCGTTTGAGCGCAAGTTTTTACATGTTGATGCCGCGCGTCCATACCCACAGCCGCCCATCCTTTTCAGCGCACGTACGCCCTGGAAATAGCACACCTTTGCCTCGAAAAACCTCTTTTAGTCATGCGACCCGTGCTTCGATATTTTGCTTTACTGGGCTTACTCATCTTCCCTCCGTATGCCGATGCTTCGGCAGGTGATCTGGAAGCCAAATACACCCTGAGTGGCTACATACGCGACAGCCGCACAGGCGAGGAGCTCATAGGTGCCACCGTCTATGTGAATGAACTGAGGTCGGGTACGGCGACCAATCTTTATGGCTACTATACCCTTTCCCTGCCTGAGGGTGAATACAGCATCACCTACAACTATTTGGGCTACAGCGCTCAGGTTTTGAATATCTCTCTCACCACCACCACCACACGCAACATAGAGCTCGACCCCGATGAGTTGCTGTTGCAAACCGTAGAAATCACCTCCGAAGTGGCCAACCGCAATGTATCGAGCCTCGAAACGGGTGTAAACCGCATGGATGCCAAAAAGATACAGAGCATTCCTCAGTTTATGGGTGAAGTCGACATCATCCGCAGCATACAGCTGCTACCCGGTGTAACCACGGTGGGCGAAGGGGCCACAGGATTCAATGTGCGCGGAGGAAACATCGATCAGAATTTGATCTTGCTCGATGAGGCCGTGATGTTCAATTCCAGTCACTTGTTTGGTTTTTTCAGTGTATTCAATGCCGATGCCATCAAAGACCTCAGCCTGTTCAGGGGAGGTATACCGGCCAAGTATGGCGGCCGCCTCAGCAGCGTACTCGATGTACGGCAGAAGGAAGGCAACAGCAAAGAATTTGGCGGCGTGGCGGGCATTGGCCTCATTTCGAGCAGGCTCATGCTGGAAGGGCCCATCGCACGCGATAAGGCATCCTTTATGGTAGCCGGCCGCCGCAGCTACGGCGACCTCTTCGCACCCATTTTCAATCCCGACCTGCGCGGCAACCAGCTCTTCTTCTACGACCTCAACGCCAAGATAAATTACACGATCAACGACAACAACCGCCTTTTCCTTTCCGCATACACCGGCGCCGACAGGTTCAAATTTGGTGATCAATTCGCCAGTTCATGGGGCAATACCACCGCTACCTTGCGCTGGAACCACCTTTTTTCGCCCCGCATGTTTTCCAATTTTACAGCCGTATACAGCGATTATACCTACAGCCTTGGTGTGCCTACGGGCTCACAGGCCTTCAATTGGGATGCAGGCATACAGAATTGGGACCTCAAGGCCGACTTCAGCTACATACCTTCCACCAAGCACAACATAGAGTACGGTGTGCAAAGCATATTCTACACCTTCAGTCCGGGACTTGCGCGTGGGGTGGGTGATGACAGCTTTCTGAGTGAGTTTCGGGTGCAAAACGAATATGCCACTGAGCTGGCTGCCTATGTGAGCAACAAGCACACCGTCTCTGAGCGCCTGAGCCTGCAGTACGGGCTCCGCTACAGCCATTTTCTGAATGTAGGGCCAAGGGAAGTATTCCTTTATGAGAACGACCTGCCTACAGACATCGACGCCATCGTGGGTTCAAGACAGTACAGCAGTGGTGAGGTAATTGCCCAGTTTGGTGGCCTTGAGCCACGCCTTTCGGCAAATTATACATTCAATCCACGTAGCTCATTGAAAGGCAGCTACAACCGCATGCGGCAATACATACACCTGGTGAGCAATACCACCGCCGCCACGCCGCTCGATATATGGACGCCTTCCGGCAAATATGTGGAGCCCGCAATCGCCGACCAGGTGTCACTGGGTTACTACCGCAATTTCAATGAAAATATGTACGAAGCTTCGGTAGAGGTATACTATAAAGATTACCAAAACCTGCTCGACTATAAAGACAATGCCCAACTCCTGCTCAACCAAAGCATAGAAACTGAACTCCTTCAAGGCATAGGCAGGGCATATGGATTAGAATTTCAACTGCAAAAGGTAAAAGGGCGCTTCACAGGCTGGTTCAGCTATACACTGGCCCGCAG
>DAIOTP010000042.1:0-22716 GCA_036751905.1 Cryomorphaceae bacterium | reverse complement strand
CAAAGCGAAGAAACGCATAAACCCATTAAAGTCGAACAACCCTCAGGACTGGCAATGGACCGCTCTGGCAATCTGTTTTTTGCCGAAAGGCCACGATCAAGCATTCAACAATTGGAAAGCAATGGAAGTGCAAAACGCTTGATTGGGAAAGCTTCGGGTGTACATGGCATGAGCAACAACAGGCGTTCAGGCATCACGCTGAACCATCCCATGGGCATGACCCTTTACGAGGACAAACTTTACATCGCTGATGCCTACAACCACAGCATCAGAACCTACGATCCTTATAAAAACCGCGCTGAGACGCTTGCCGGCGATGGCACACTGGGTGATGAACTTGGCAATGGAAATATGGCACGCTTATCATTTCCCACCGATGTGGCAGCTCTTCAAGGGATGCTCTATGTATGCGATACTGGAAATGGATTGCTTCGAAGTATTGACCTAAATACAGGGGCAACAAAACATATGCCCCTCTACAATTATGATGCATTGTCGTCGGGTATGCAAGAGCCCGTTGCTGAGCTGAGGGATTTGGATACCTTATTTTTACAGGCAGGTGACAACCACATCACATGGCGCCTTCAATTGGATGAGGCGTACCAATATGACCAAAGTGGCGCAAGTACACTGGGCATCACGTCGCGACATGACAGCTTATTTGTGTCTAACACCTCTCCTAATGAAGGTCTTATTGAGTTCAATTACCGCCCGGAACCCGAAAAACTGCCCAACGACATCGTAATTGATGCGCATATGTACATCAAGCTTACCGAGCAGTCGGCACGGCAGTATTACAGGGGCATATCATTCATTATTCCAGTATTGGTAGATCCAAAAAGGGCCCAGACGAAAGCACAGATTGAGGTCTTTCTGAATCCTGCCTTGCGCAGTGGAGGGCCCATTGCCCCTGAAGGGCAAAAGTTCATGGATTGACTATTCGAGTAGGCGCTCTAGGCCCATGGCTGCAAGGGTATACTGCGGGTCGACCATCAGTACTTCACGGTATACATCGACAGCTGTGGTGGTACGTCCCATTTCTTCAAAACACAGGCCCTTGTTGTAAAGCGCATCAACCGCACCGGGCTGTATGGTGAGCACACTGTCGAAGTATGCCAGTGCTGTCTCAAAATCCTCGTATTCTGTAAGGTGTATGTAACCAATATTATAGTAGCCCAAATAGCCATTGGGATCAGCTTTGAGCAGTTGGTTGTACGCCTCAATGGCTTCGGCATACTTCCCTTGGTTTTGGTAGTGCAATCCAAGATGGTAGAAAGCTTCCACACTTGATGGGCGCAATTCAATTGCAGTTTCAATATACTCCAGGGCAATTTCATCGCCACGGCTACCATGCAACAAGGCGAGTTCCATAAAAGCTTCATAGTAGTCAGGATTCACTTCGATGGCTGTTTGTAGTGACGAAAGCGCCCTCGATGTATCACCCGCCTCTTTAAAAACGAATCCTTTCAAAAAGTAAGCCTTCGGCAGGCGCTCATTCAGCCTCAGTGCCTGATCGAGTACTGTAATGGCCTGCGGATATCGCCTCAAAAGGTAATTGACTTCTCCGAGCTTCAAGAGGGCGTCGATATTCTCAGGATCATATAAAATTGCTTTTTCCAGGGCGAGCCGCGCGTTGCGAAGCTCGGCAGTTTTGAAGTAAAGTTCTCCTTTGGTAGCGTGAATATAGGATACCGTACTGTCAATTTGCAAAGCCCTGTCAATGTCTTGAAGCGCAAGGCCCATCATATTTACATCACTGTAGGCCAGCGCTCTGCTCACATATAGATTGGGGTTGTTCGGTTTTTCAAGGATTTTGTCGGTGAGTTCCTGTATGCGGTCATTTGCATCGGCTGAAGCCGCATTGGACGAGCGGCTGTTCTCCCCACCTTTTTGATCGCTGCACGCAATGAGCGACATAAGCGCTGCGCAAATCATGCAGATGTATATGCGTGAAAGACTTTGCAATGTAGATTTCATATTCAAAAGTAAAAAGCCGAAGCTTTTTCGAGAAAAGCTTCGGCTTCTGGATGCGCCAGAATGAATTATTTTTTGAGTTGTTCCTTGATCAACTTTTCAAGTTCGTCCATGAGCTCTGGATTGTCCTCAATAAGCTGTTTTACTGCATCGCGGCCTTGTCCGAGCTTGGTTTCACCATAGCTAAACCATGAACCGCTTTTCTTAACGAGGGCCATTTCCACCGCCATATCGAGAATTTCGCCGCTCTTGGAAATGCCTGAGCCATACATGATGTCAAATTCGGCTTTGGTAAAAGGTGGAGCTACTTTGTTCTTTACAATTTTCACCTTGGTTCGGTTGCCAATCACGTTCTCACCATCTTTGATTTGGGTTGCGCGTCGTATGTCAATACGCACGGATGCGTAAAATTTGAGTGCATTGCCGCCTGTGGTGGTTTCTGGATTGCCAAACATTACACCAATTTTTTCGCGCAGCTGGTTGATAAATATGCAGCAGCATCCTGTTTTGGAGATGGCTCCGGTCAACTTACGCAGTGCCTTTGACATAAGCCTCGCTTGCAGACCTACCTGCGAATCGCCCATTTCGCCCTCTATTTCAGCGCGTGGAGTGAGTGCCGCTACTGAGTCTATCACGAGGAGGTCGATGGCGCCTGAACGGATCAGGTTCTCGGCGATTTCGAGAGCTTGCTCCCCATTGTCGGGCTGAGAGATGAAAAGGTTCTCGGTATCCACGCCAAGATTTTCTGCGTAAAAACGATCGAAAGCATGCTCTGCATCAACGATGGCTGCGATTCCGCCCATTTTTTGCACTTCGGCTATGGCATGGATGGCAAGGGTGGTTTTACCAGACGACTCGGGCCCGTAGATTTCAACTACCCTACCCCGCGGATAACCGCCTATTCCCAAAGCGATATCGAGGCCAAGGGAGCCCGTGGAAATAACTTCCAATTTTTCGACAGCATCATCGCCCAATTTCATAACGGCACCTTTGCCGTACGATTTTTCCAGCCTGTCAATGGTGAGCTGGAGCGCTTTTAGTTTGTCTTTATTTACTTCTGTTGCCATATTGATGTAGGTTTAGGTTTATTTGATCAATTCGAGCACCTGTTCTGTAGGTGCTTTTGTTTTTACTTTGTCAATCACGGCCTCAATCAATCCTTCTTCATTGATAATGAAGGTAGAACGAAGAATTCCGTCATAGGTTTTGCCCATAAATTTTTTCTCACCCCAGGCGCCAAAGGCTTTGATTACTTCATGATTGGTATCGGCAATCAAAGTAAATGGCAATTGGTATTTGTCGATGAATTTTTGGTGTGATTTTTCATCGTCAGCGCTCACCCCGATTACTTCAAATCCTTGAGAGGCAAGCGAGGAGTAGTTGTCGCGGAAGTCACAAGCTTCGGCTGTACAGCCCGGTGTACTGTCCTTGGGATAAAAGTAGAGAATAACTTTCTTCCCACGCAGATCTTCGAGTGAAATCTTGTTTCCGTCTTGGTCTTTTGCGGTAAAATTTGGGGCTTTATCCCCTTTTTGTAACAGTGACATGGATGGTGTAATTATGATTTAAAGCATGACAACGGCAATTCAAGGTTGTTCGCAGATGGTACAAATATGCTCCATTGAAACGTAATGTATTTACGTCGGGCCACCTTACCATGAATTATCCAATTTGCAACCAAAATGACCCTCCGTGCCGCTCAACGTCGACAAGATTTGGGTGTTCCCAGATGGGCGCCATCAACGAAGCCAACTGCTTGTCCTCACTGATGAAGTAATTCGGAAGGAGGGTATGGTACCGCACTGGATTGGCCAGAATGAAGGCAGCCAACATATACTGCTCGTTGTAAAAGCGATCACACATAAATTGTGGGTAATCGTAGGGCAAATAAATATCATGAATATGAACGACAACCCCTGTTTTCAATCTTGGCAGAATTTCGAGGAAGAAAATCATGGCATCTGAATTGGGAAACACCCGGTGCGAATTGTCAATGAAGAGTATGTCATTCGCTTCGAGCTTTTCGAAAATGAAGTGGTTGTTGGCAAGCTCCTCGAAGGGAGTCCTCATCACCTTATCAGCCAAGTGATCAATGCTGGCGCGCGGGTAGGGATCAATGCTTGTAATCTCAGTGCTCAGGCCAAAATCACGGGTAGCTTTTCTGGCCACCTTAGTGGAGTTTCCAGAACCCACTTCAATGTACCTTTTCGGTTTAAACTCGTGCATCATGCCATAAATGCCGATGATGTCGAGCCCTGGTAAAAAGTCATTGTTCCATGAAGGCTCGTTTTCGTTGGGCTCGTCGGCCTTTCGTTTTATTTGCTGAATGTTATTTTTAAGCAGCATAAAGTTCCGCAGCAGGTTCGCGTATGCATCCCTGCCTTTGTCAATGAGTTCATAAAGCCGCCCATGCGGGGGCAAACCATGTCCATATCTCGGCTTTGAATTCACCTTGTAGTCGAGGTGAATGCTTTGAAATTTCGGGGAAATGAATCGGTATAATGATTTAATCTGCTCTTTCATTTTCAAAACGTGGTGTGGTGGAGGCTGATCATGGGTATGGGGTGCAATATTAAGGTATCAAATTGAAGGGTTGGTGCGCTATCGTCATAATTATTCCAATTGCGTCCTGAGGTTGGCAGTTCAAAGCCTAATTTCGCAGTATGGAACACACCCCCTTGGCAGAACGCTTGAGGCCACGCAATCTGGATGAATTCATTGGTCAGGAACACCTCGTAGGGCCGAATGCTGTGTTCAGAAATGCGTTGACCACCGGCATGATTCCCTCCATGATATTGTGGGGGCCTCCCGGGGTGGGCAAAACTACGCTTGCGCGGATTCTCTCTTCATCACTCAAAAGGCCATTTTATACCTTGAGCGCCATCAATTCGGGGGTTAAGGAGGTGCGCGATGTGATCTCGAAGGTTGAAAATGCCGGACTTTTTGGCACCGGCAATGCGATATTGTTTATAGATGAGATTCATCGCTTCAGCAAATCCCAGCAAGACTCCCTGCTCGGTGCAGTAGAAAAAGGGGTGCTCACCTTAATTGGAGCCACCACTGAGAATCCTTCTTTTGAAGTCAATGCAGCCTTGCTCTCCCGATGTCAGGTATATGTACTTAAAGCCTTGGAGCGTCATCACCTGGAAACACTTTTAGAAAGGGCTGTGCAGGAAGATGTAAAGCTCAAGCCTCTCAAACTCGATATCAAGGAGCGAACCGCCCTGCTAAAGTTGAGTGGAGGTGATGCACGAAGGCTCTTGAATGTGCTTGAAACTGTGGCGCAAGCACTTCCGGCTGATGTTCAGGTGATCGACGATAAAACGGTGACGCAGATCGTTCAGGAGAATCCATCGATGTACGACAAAGATGGAGAGCAGCACTACGACATCATATCGGCATTCATCAAATCGGTGCGCGGCAGCGATCCCAACGGTGCTGTGTACTGGCTGGCGCGCATGGTAGCTGGTGGTGAGGATCCCAAATTTATTGCGCGGAGGCTCATCATATTGGCCAGTGAAGATATCGGCAATGCCAATCCCACTGCATTGATCATGGCCAATGCCGCCTTTGAGGCCGTCCAGAAAATTGGGATGCCTGAAGGAAGGATTATCCTCAGCCAATGCACCCTGTATCTGGCGAGCAGTCCAAAGAGCAACGCCTCCTATGAGGCCATTGGAAAAGCGCTGGAAGAGGCGAGAGATAAGGGCAATTTGCCAGTTCCTCTGCATTTGCGCAATGCCCCCACCAAATTGATGAAAGAATTGGGCTATGGCAATGATTATGAGTACAGCCATGCCCATGAGGGCAACTTCAGCGCCCAAGAATATTTGCCGGAAGGCATGGAGGGAAAACGGCTATTCACTCCGGGCGACAATGCCCGGGAGCGAGAAATGCGCAAATTCCTCAATGAAAAGTGGAAAGGCAAGTACGGTTATTGATGGGCTGACTTGAGAATCTCATCACGCCGCTTGGCAAGGAGGTATACAGTGCCTACTACACCGCCCCCGAAGCCCTGCTCAATCATTTGCCAAAGAAAATCGACCACCAAATGCTCTGTACCGCTGCCTTTGAAAGAAATGCCAAACACAAATGCAATCAAATAGATGAAGAAACCAAGCGCTACACCCAGCAGTGAGCCTTTCATTTTGATGCCAATGCCCATGCTCAGATAAGTATATACAAAGGTGATGGTGAATCCAATACACAGATAGACAAATGCCCCGATTGTGTAAAAGAGCCACTCAGGTGAAGGGATATGCATCAGATCATTAAGCAACAATCCGTGCCAAACCAAGCTCAATACCATCATGAATATGGTACCAAGCAACCAAGCCACAAAAAAACGGCGCTTCAGCATTTGGCAAAGGTACGTTTCATGCCCACGAAGCAAAATCCTTTTACAAGAAAGTGTGATTGAGCTCAAATCTTTCTGCAATAAAAATCCAGAAGAGGTGAAGACTCGATGTGTTTTTACATTTTTCACCAAAACAAAAACATGCTACCTTAGCACAGATGAGATTTGGCTTGTTGCTTGCACCCGTAATCCTTTTGGCACTTGGCTGCCAGAAATCAGAACCCACCTCCTGGCGAAGCAACTTCAACGCTCCCATAGCCACGGCAAGCCTTAACCTGAACGATTTTGTCGCCGACAGCTTGCTCTATGACATGGACGGTCAACTCTCGCTGCGCATCAGTGAAACCCTGTTTGACCTCGCATTTGATTCCTTGTTCACCATACCTGCCGATACCACTACCAAAACTTTTGGAATTCCGTTGCTCCAACTCAATATTCCTCCTGGGGTTACTTTACTTACTGAAAACGAAGAATACAATTTCGATCAGCTTGAAGTGCAGCTCAAGGTGGCTGGCATCCGCTCAGGGCAATTGAAAGTACGTGCGCAAAATTCAGCACAAGGAGCCATGCTGTTTGTATACAGGGTACCCGGCGCCAAGCGTTCTGGCACGAGCATCGAAGCAAGCCTGTTGGTGCCTGGTAAGGTGGATGGGGTAGCAGGCAGTGCCGAATTGACCCTTAACCTGGCCGGCTACGAGATCGACCTCAGAGGACCATCGGGAAATGCATACAACACCTTGCAAACCGAATTTCAACTGGGCACACCTATGGATGGATCAGGTGTACTCATGACCAATACCGACGAGGTAATACTCACGGCTGAGTACAGCGATGTGCTGCTCAGCTATGCGGAAGGCTATTTTGGAAGCGAGCAGGTAGTCCTTGAAGACGAAGGACTCAAGTTATCTATTCCCGCATCGCTGAGCGAGGCCGTGCTCAACCTCCCGGCTGCCAGGGCGCGCATTGACCTGGTCAATGGTTTTGGTGCCGACTTTAGGGCAACAATCACCCGATTTGAAGCATTCAATCAATCCCAGAACACTTCGCTTGAATTGCAAGCGCCATCGATTGGTCAAGCCATTAACCTGGAGCGGGCATTGCGCCTGGGAAATGAAATCCAGCCTACCTTGCGCAGTTTGCATTTCGATGAACAAAGCAGCAATTTACCCGCGTTCATAAGCCTGATACCCGACTCCTTGTCCGTAGCGGCTCATTTAGAGCTCAACCCCTTGGGCAACGTGAGCAACTTTAACGACTTTATGACCAGCGCCGGGCGGCTGAGGGCAAATGTGGAGCTCGACATTCCGCTGCAATTTTCCGTAGATGGGCTTCTGCTGCGTGATACCGTTCCGCTCAACGCAAGCGGAAGCACCAGCCCAGAGAGCGGTTTGCTTTACATACATGTGCGCAATGGCTTCCCGCTTGAAGCCCAACTGCGCATATTTACCCTCAGCCAGGATGGGAGCCTTCGTGCCTTGAATGATTATTTGCTCGATGAGGCCTCATTGGGCGATGGTTATGCATTGGTAGCCGGGGAGGGCCAAATAAGCAGGCTGCGCTATCAGTTTCCGGTGGGCGTATTGAGCGCCATACTGGAAGAGCCTGAACTGCTATTGGAAGTAAAACTGAATAGTTCCGGCTTTCCTGACTTGATTGAAATCAATGGGAAAGAACAAATTGACATCTTCGTATCAACAGAAAGTCAATGGTATGTGGAGGTTAGGTAGTCCGTTTTTATTCATTGCCTTTATGGCAGTATCCGCCCAAAGCCTCCTTGCCCAGGACTTCCTGATGCCCGATGGGCGGGTGGCATTGACCGATTCCAGCCGATGGCTTTTTCAGGCAGGAGCTCATGCATTTCACGGAAGCAATGCGGTGCCTGTGGGCATTGCCAACCGATTTCTGTTTGGAGGCTTCATTGACGAAGAGCTGAAGGATGCCTTTACGGGAAAAATGTCAGGAACAAACCGACTGCTTTTTGGATATGACTTCGGCGCCCAACACACCTTCAACCTAAAGAACAAAACCTACGCCATCTCCATTGGTTTTGGCACATTTGCGCAACAGCGTGCTCACTTTAGCGCTGATGCTGCCGAGCTCATTTTCAGAGGCAATGCACACTTCGGTGATCAGGAAGCCAAGCTCGATGGGCTCATGTGGACAGATTGGGGTTTTACAAAATATCAGTTTGGCCTGGTACACAAGGCAAGTGGGAGCTACGCAAAAATGGGCATGTATCAAGGTACGAGCAGAACACAGTGGCAACTCGACCGGGGCAGTTTGACTACGGTGTACAGCGATGACCAAATCCCATTTGCCGAAAGGCTGATGCTGCAGGCTGAAGGCTTTGAAAATGAAAATGCCTTGGCGAGCGAAGCATTGCTCAACAAGGGCATTGGTATAGGGCTGGATGCAGCATGGGTGACCCGGCAACCATGGGGCACATGGCAAGTGGGCATGAGCGACCTCGGGATAATGCGCTGGCAAAATGTAGCGCGGAGCGATACTTCGGGCAGTTTTCAATTTGGCGGGTTTGACCTCAGCCCTGGCAATGGAAGTCCTGAGGATCTCTTTGTACAACTTAGAGACAGCATCTTACCTGGCGTTGAATCCATCGGCCTGGTTCAGGAATTGATGCCTTTTCTGGTAAGCATATTGTACATCAGCCCAAAAATGAACGAGCGCTACTTTGGGCGTGCCCAAATAGGCTACCGCCATCAATTGAATACTGCGCCATGGCTTGACCTCCGGGCATGCATGGCTTACGGCAACGGAAGTACCCTGTGGTTAGCAGCATTTGTAAGCGATTTTGCTCCGGTACAAGTAGGTATCGGCATTCAACAAGCACTTGGTAAGGCCGGATTTCTTGCCATGCATTTGAATCACCTCAACGGAATGTTGAGTACAAATAGCCGAGCCCGGGGCATTCAAGTTCAATACCTTTTTCGCTTATGACCCGTGCCATATCATTTGTCATTTTCTCCTTTTGTACTTTGGTCTGTTTGGCCCAAAATGCAGCATGGCAGCGCAGTATAGGTGGCGCTGGCGATGACTACGGACGGGCCATTGTTGCTGTGGACGGGGGATACGTTATTGCCGGTTCCACCAACAGCTTCTTCGACCCATCAACCGATATTTACCTCATCAAAATCGACGAGGAAGGCAACTATGTATGGGGCCGAAATTATGGGGCCGAAGGCCTCATTGAGTGGGCCCTTTCTCTGGCCAGCGATTCGCAGGGCAACCTTGTGATGGCAGGCTTTACCAACAACAGCAATGGCAATGGCTATGACGGACTTATCGCAAAAACTGATCCCGAAGGAAACCTGCTGTGGACGCAGCATTACGGCGGTCAGGATTGGGATTTTTTCTACGCAGTGGCAGTCGACCAAGTTGACCATATCTATGCCGCTGGCCAACTGAGCACTGACAGCGGGCAAGAGGCCTGGATGGTTAAAACAAATCCAAATGGGGTGGTGGAATGGGAGCAAAGCTATTCTTGTGAAGGCGAGGGAAGTTACAGTGCCATCGACATGTGCTCAGGTGGGCTGGTCGCGGCCGGAACTTGCAGCAATACCTCCGAAGACCAACTGTTTTTGAGTCGGTTCGACCCTGAGGGGAACGTTGATTGGACCATATTTCCGGAGGGATTCGAAAATGCGCGTTCATCGGGCTTGCGTTGCAGCTCTGAGCAAAGTTTTGTTATCACAGCCAATTTGGAGCTCGAGGCCAATGAAAACAATTTCTTGAACCGCTCCCATTGGGCGAGATTTTCGGCGGTGGATGGCAGCCTGATTTGGAATCAGATTTCAAATGCCACAGAGCCCAGGGAGTTGCGCAGTGTGCATTCCCGCGAGAATGGTGATGTGTTGGTTGCCGGTTCTGTATTTGGTGTTGGGTTTGGCCTGTGGGATGGCAATAGTTTCTGGTTCAACAGCAACGGTTTTTCCATACCGGGAATCAACTTTCCGGTTTTTGGTGGACCTCAGGACGATCGGTTTTATGACATTGCGCCCAGCAATTCAGGAGGCTATATTGCCGTTGGCGAGACGAATAGTTATGGAAATGGCCACCAGGTGATGGTGGTCAAAGTAGGGCCCAATGGCGAAGTATCTCAAAACAACATAGATTTTCTCGACATCGCCACCCGCGTCATCCATGAAAGAAATCCTGCAACTGTGCGGTGTTGGCCAAACCCTACCCGCGATCAGGTTCAACTTTCATGGCCAGACAATTTTGCTGAAAAAGCAGAATTTCAATTGCTTGACATGAGCGGACGCAGCCTTTTGTTGGGCTCTGTGCGAAACAAGCAGTACATTTCACTTCGGGGAGTGGCTGTTGGACCTTATGTTCTGCGGGTAGAGCTCGGCGGGTATCCATACACGCAGCGCATCATCATTTTGGAATGAAAGCATGCCCGAGGGTGCCCATTACAGAATTTTGAATTCCGTACGTCGGTTTAAAGCGCGGCCCTCCTCTGTGGCATTGTCGGCTATGGGTTGTTCTGTGCCAAAGCCCTTGGCAGTGATCCGGGAGGCCTCAATGCCATGAACAGATAGCAGATGTGCCTTCACAGCTTCGGCCCGGCGCAGGGAAAGCTGCTTGTTGTACGATGCATCGCCTTGATTGTCCGTGTGTCCCGAAATTTCGATCCGCACTGAGGCATTGTTTTTCAGGAGCTCAGCAAGCTGGCCCAATTCAGCTACGGAGGCAGATTTGAGCACGTCTTTGTCCGTGTCGAAAAATACATTTCTCAACACAATGCCACTTCCTGTGATCGGCTTTTTAAGGCGCACTTCCAGCTGATAAGGTTTGTTGGAATCAAGCTGTTCCAATTGAAAATTTTCAGAATGGAAGAGGTAACCTTTGGCCCTCACCGAGAGGCCGTAAGTGCGGCCTGTGGGCAAGGCAACCAGAAAATCGCCCTTTACAGGGTCACTGCTGAAATTCATGGTTGGCATGACACCGTCGAGTTCATAAAGCTCCAGTGAAGCCTCCAAAGGCGCTCCTGTGGCATCGTCGAGCACGCGTCCTTCGGCGTAGGTCACCGCCATGGCTACGGCATTTACCGGAAGTTCAAAGCTGTACAGATCCAATTCGCCAAAGCCGCCTGACCTGTCACTTGCGAACAAAGCAATGCGGCCGTCGGGCCCAACATGCAGGCTGTTCTCGTCGTTGTGTGTATTGATAGGATAACCCAAATTGGTGGCTTCACCCCAATGACCATCAGGTTGTAAACGCGACACAAAGAGGTCCATTCCTCCCATACCGGGATGCCCGTTGGAAGCAAAATACAGGGTTTGTCCGTCGGGGTGAATCATCACCGATTCCTCTTTTCCAGTGGTATTCACCTGCGGTCCGAGGGGCTGTGGAATGGACCATAGGCCATCAGGCTCCCTTTGGCACATGAAAATATCCTGATTCTGGATTCCTGAGCGGCTTGTAATTCCTCTTACAAAATACAAAGTATTGCCATCGGCGGTAAGACTGGGCTGCGTTTCCCAGTTGCGGGTATTGACGGGCGCACCCATATTTTCAGGAGTAGTCCATCGGTTTCCTACCTTGTAAGCAATGAAAAGGTCGCATGATCCAAAGCCCTTTCGCCCCGGCCCATAATCGCCCATAATTTCACAAGCTGTGAAAACGAGCACCTTACCATCGGCACTTATGGCGGGAGCACCTTCATTATAAATGGTGTTGATTCCATGCAGGGGCACACTTGGCTGCCACTCCCCTTCTTCCATAATGCTAATGAAAAAATCTTCATTTTTACCTCGAAAAGCTTGGGGGTCATTCCGTAGACGGGTGTAGAGCAAGGTCTTGCCATCGGCTGTAAGACAAGGGTAATACTCAGGAAGTTCAGAATTGATGGCTGCACCCATATTTTTTGGGTTAAAATCGACCGGATTTTCCATGGCCTTGATGGCATATGCGCAACGCTCCATTCCCTCATGTGCCTTGGCTATGAGCTCCGGATTCACACCTTTGTACTGCTTGAAGCGCTTCAAATGCTCCATGGCATCTGTATAATGTCCTTGCTTGAGTTCGAGGCTACCGAGAAAATACCAGGCATTTGGAAAAAAGTCGGGGTTGATTGCCACTGCATCGCGCAGGGCTTGGGTGGCTTCATCAATTTTTCCTCCTTCAATCAATACCTCAAACCTGAGTAAATAAGCTTCTATAAAATTGGCTTCCCGCTTGATGGCGTCATCGATCATCAGCAATGCCAGCTCCGAATTGCGTGCGTTGAATGCATTCATGGCATTCTCGTAGGCCTTGATGGCCTTGGTATTTGAAATGCTGTATTGCTGCTGGGCAGATGTGGCCACTGATGCGAGCATAAAAAGAATACCGAGCAAGGCGATCTTGAAATTCCTCAAGGAATGTTCATGTACTTGTGCGTTTGTAGGCTGATGTTCCATTTGGGATTTTGCTTCACGTATTCAACAATCAGGGGAGTCATTTCATCGGCTTTGCTCCATTCAGGTTGCAAAAATAACCTGCAGTGCTCCCCTACCTTTTGAGCATGCCCTTCCGCCCATTGAAAGTCATGCTTGTTGTACACCACCACCTTCAATTCATGCGCAAGCGGGTACACTTCGGGCAATGCTTGTTTAAATTTTTTGGGTGATAAGCAAACCCAGTGCCAATCACCGGTCAATGGGTGTGCACCGGAAGTTTCAATATGGGTACGTAAACCAAAAGCCCGCAAGGCGCTGGTCAGTTCACCAAGCGGATGCATGGCTGGCTCGCCACCTGTGACCACCACCATGTGGGTGCCACTGCCTGCCGCCTCGGCTGCAATTTGTTTTGCACTAAAACGCGGGTAACCTGCGGTATGCCAGCTCTCCTTCACATCACACCATACGCAGCCCACATCGCAGCCTGCCGTGCGTATGAAGTAAGCAGGGGTACCTGTGAAGGCTCCTTCACCCTGAATGGTGTAAAAATGCTCCATTACAGGATACTGGAATGCGGACATAGAGGTTGGGGTGGGTGGGACAGACATGATAAAGAAGGAAGCCCGTGCGAGAAATTTGTGTTTAGAAAAACTCTAAACGTCATGGTTGGAAATGCCACCTTGGCTCGGTAATCCTCTCGCCCCGTAATGGGGAACCCAACGGAGTTGGGTCGAGGCCCGCCCTCACCAATGCGAGCTTGAGCTCCAATTTTAATCTTGTTAGTTTTTCAAACGGTTTGCTCTCGCACGGGAGTTCTTTTACTTCCCTACGCTGCAAAGATAGGGATAAAACAGAGAAATGCACAGCCAGTCGCACTTGCTTATTTGCTGCTGAAATAATCCTCTTTGTCTGCGAAAAGCACATTGAATGTAGTGAGTGAACCATACACCCTGCTAATGTACTGTTGCAAGTGTACTTTATCCTGGTCATCGAGCTTTTCATGGCTGTTGATGTTTTGCTCGAGCACACGGAGCCGGTCGCGCACCATTACAATTTTGTGCCAAAATATATCGATGGGCACCTCTTTCGACTGAAGCTCTCTGTTGCCCGGCTTCAACTCAATGCTACCCCCCTTCCACTTGGCTGCAAAATCAACCGGTTGCGAGATGTCCGACATTTCCTTGAGCACGCGTTTGAGGGCTTTTTCCACAGTGGGCATATCGAGCGAGGTGTCGGGTATTCGGGCCCCTTCCACGATTTCGATTCCTGTGAAGGTGCGTGAAATTTGCTTATCGCCTTGGCCCTTAAAGAACACCGTGAGGGTGCTCATGTCGAGGTCGATTACAATGCCTTCACCAAAGGTGGGATGCTTGATGCGGGCGCCAATGCCCAATTGCGGGGTATTCAATTCCATAAATCACTTTTTGATAATCAAGGGCTTAGACTTCATCAAGCCCTCATGAATCACGCTTACAATATACACACCGGCGGTATAATCACAAGGGATGGCTTGAGAAATACCTTGGTCGTCAATCCACACCGTGCGCTGCGCAATGAGGCGGCCATTTAGGTCGGATATGTGCACCAATGCCATTTGGCCTTCAAAGCCCGACAGCATAAGGCGGGTATACCCCAGTGAAGTTGGATTGGGATACACCATCAGGTCAAATCGATCTGAATAAACCTCATTTTTTACCAAAGTGACCACCTCATCCGCGTATTCGTATTCTCCGTTGTAATCCACTTGCCGCACCCGATAGTACACCCGCCCAGCAGGGGCCAATCGATCCACGTATTCATAATGCAGGGTGGTGTTGCTGTTGCCGCTGCCATCAATCCGGGCGATGGGAGTAAAAGAGCGTCCATCCACTGACCGCTCCAATTCGAAGTAATCATTGTTTATTTCACTTGCTGTAGACCAATTCAGGTTGTGGTATACACCATCTGTTTTTCCCGTAAAGGAAAGCCAGGTGACCGGCAGGGGGTTGATGGCATCGGTAGAGCCCAGGGTAATCCACCTTTCGGAAAACTGTATGGGGCTTTGGCTGATGAAGCTTCCCGTTTCATTGATGGCGTCGAATTGGAAGGTGGTGCTGTTGGCTCCCGCGCTGTGCCATACCCCGTCATCTTCAACCCAATGCAATACAGCGAGCTTGTCATAATCGCCAGGGTCAACTGCCACCACGGAATTATCGCCCCATGAAAGGCCCACGCGCGCTTGCGTGGATTCGGGGGTATTGCTGTTGATGCGCCAATGCTCTTGCTTGCTTACCGTTTTGATAATAAAGGGATCAGAAGGGTTCAGGTGGGGTATATTCGGCTGCACTGTGGCCACTGTGTCGTAGTACTCCACGGTCCAGGTACGCGTGGCATTGCGTAAGCTCAAGGTGAGTGGCCTGTGGTGACGGCCTTTGCCCACAGGAAAAGTGCGGTTATTGCTCGTATTGAGGTTGGCCCACTGCATAGGCCCTGCAATGTAGGAGTGCCTGGAACCGGCGATGGGCAAGGTGGTAACTCCAGGCCCATTGAAGCGAATCAGGCTATCTTGCCCAGTGTAAATCAATCCTTTTGTAAGTTCCAAGCGGAGGCTTATTTCCGCATCATTGTGGAGGCGCAGCCCCGCCTCATTGTCCATTTCGACGATGCGGAGTGCATTGCTTCCGCTAAAATTGCCTTTGATGAATTGCTCGGTGCTTCCGCCAAATACAACTTTGGCGGAGCCTACAGGTGAGTTGAGTGCGCCGGCTGTGCGCAGCCAATTGCCTTTCAAAATATTACTTCCACCTGTTCCGACATTGAAGGTGCCACCGTGCTGGATGATATCACCCTCAAAAAGGCGCTGCCCCGCATTGCCACCCGTGAATATGCCTGTGCCACTAAGCTCAAAATTGCCTCCCACCTTCAGGTTGCCCTGACTGCTGTTGTAGGTGCCCGCGCTCAGCTTCATGTCACCCCCAACTTCTACATTCACCAAATTGTTGTTGGTTAAATTGGAACCTTCCATGACAAAATCATTACAGATGAGTACATCATTGTTGGCGATGGTTCGGTTACCGCTGCCAGTAATGTTGAGGGTGCGCACCACCGGAATGCCCGCAAGCACTTCATAGGAAGCATTGCCTGCATATTGAAGACGCCCCCCTGCGCAGGTGAAAAATTCGTTGTAGATCCCTGCGGGAAGCAAGCCTGTATTCAACAGCCTGATTGTGCCAGCACCTTCCACAATTCCCAGCCGATGAAAGGTGGTACCGCTTACTTCGAGGGTGGCACCCTCCTCGATAATGGTTTTGTAGAGGGTCACGCCATTGGTGTTGAGGGTGAGCTTGTGGTTGTCAACGATGCGCACTACGGCACCATTGGGAGCTCCTCCGCCAGGCACCGCATTGTCATAGGTTCCGGAGTTGGGGCTGCCTTCAGTCACGTTGCCATTTCGTGTGGTGGTATATACCGGTACATTGTTGGGTATGGCTTGTTCGATACCGGCGAAGTAATCGCCTGTGATTCCATCGGCTGTTACACCATTGTAGCGGAACACCAATAGATTGTTGTCTGCATTGAGTGCGTCAAAAAATTTCAATACCGAGGGTGTCGGATTGCTATCGACCACGCGGGCTCCGATATAATCGGCCACTTGATTGCCTCCTGAGCTTGCATAATATTCCGGGTCGATACTGAGTTCCATATCCATCCGCAAGTTGGCCCCCACAGTGGAAGCCTCAATGGAATAGTACATTTGAAGCACATTGCCCGGATCGAGTACCACAGGGTGGGCAGGCTGGTTGAGCTTGAAGAGGTAGCTGCTCGGGGTGGCACCACTGCGGTAACCGCTTTCGCTAAAAATGAGCCGGATGGGCATGTACTTTTCGAGGCCCAAAGGCATAAACACATCTTCCGTACTGTTGGCAGGCACCCGCTTACGCACCCCGAAGTTGGTAAAGGAGCCGCCGGTATTGATCATGTTGTTTTGCCCAAAGGCATTCACTTGTACAATTTGTGCATTTGCACCCAGCTCCAAAAGATTGCCATTGAGGTTGAGCACCCCACGTCGCATACGCAACTCTTTGTCGATGCGGAAGAACTGCCCCTGACCAGCGAGTTGATTGATACCGGCAGGATTGTCGGTGGTGAGGATGTCGATAGCTGTCCAGCCTGGCCCTGAACGCCTTATAGTTTGCGCTCTGTCTCCGGACATTACAAGGCCCTGGCCACCGGAACTTTCAATGGATCCGTCCAGGCGCACCTCTCCTTTTGCCGTAAGGGCAAAAGCACCTAAATTCAGTACCCCATCATCCATCTTGAGGTCACCTTTTACCAACAGAGGAGTTTGACACAAAGTGACACCTCCGCCTATACGCCTTAAGTGGTTGAGCTCAAACTGACCCGAACCACTCACCGTATGGAGCGCCATATGCTCAAGGATCAGTGTGCCGCGCTCGGATCGCAGCAGGCCATTGTTGTGAATGTCGCCCATCACATGGAGGTCAAATAACTGTGTATCGAAGGTGGCACCTTCATCCACCTCGAGCATATCCTCAATGGTAAGTGCTTGTGAATGGAGTTTTACAACAGGATCTACGCCCGCACTGTTGTCAATATGCAACGTGGGTAAAGCCACAGCTGATTGTATTCCGATATTTTTGACCATTGCTCCGGTGGGCGATGCCTCATGACCCACTGCGAGACTGGCACTGGAGTGAATACTGCTTTCGGTAGGTTGAAGCAGAAGGCTTGGTGCATTGGCGCTGTTGATGCCGCGCACGAGCACGAAGGCACCCCCTGTAAGATCGAAGCGGCTGCCACTGTTGAGCACTTCAAATACAGCACGGGTGGTTGAGGGTGCTGCATGCACCCCAAAACGGGCCAGCCCACCACTTTGCCTGTAGTCGAGGACGCCCTGGGTATTGGTGAGCCCACGACGCACTTGCGATGCCACATCAAGCTGGCCACCAGTTACTATAAGACTTGCTGTGCCCCCCGACGAATACTCGATATAATTGTTGTCGCCTTCATGGTCACCCATCTTAAAATAACCCCCATCAATGTGAAGGCGTCCGCTCAGATTGATCCCGATGTTGTTGCCGCTGATGCGCAAGGTGCCCGCTTTGAGTTGCAAACCCGCACTGGAAGGAACGGTAAAATTGTTGCCTCCGCTGCTGAGCACTACATCGCTGGCTGCGTGGTTCACAATGAACAGCCCATTGCGCAAATCAATGGGCTTCAGTTCACCATCGGCTGGAGCTTTGGCATTCAATTGTGCGTTGAAGCTGAAACTGCTTTGCAAGTTGCTGCCTTTGTCCATGCGGATGTATCCCCATTGGGGTGCTAACCCGGAAGAGCTGATAAAGCTGTGCTCACCCTGCCCTGCAAGTGACAGGTCGATGCGGTCATGAGCAGCTGAGGTGAACCAATGGAAGCCAGTGGTATTGCCCACTTTTTGATGGATATTGCCCCGTGCTGTGATGCTATGCGCCAAAGGGGGCTCTGTATCATCGGCATTGAGAACGTATATCCTGGCCGCAGCTGCATTTAGGCGCAAGTCGCCGTTCACGGTTACGTTGCGGGGAGCGCCCGAATTGGGAAAACAAAGCTCAGGAGCAGCGCCAGTTGATTGATAGCGCTCAAGGCGCAGATGACGGCCTACAGTCACGTTGCCAGCATCCTCATTGCTGAGCAGCAGCCGCGCATTGCCCACAATCTCGAGATCACCTCTCACTTCGGTATTTCCGGACAGGTTAATGCCAAAGGAACTCTGACCGTTTATCGAAGTGGTGACAAAAAGATTTGGCAAGCCTGGTGGAAGAAAATTCAGCGTTAAGGAAGAAGGAGCCTGAACGATGAAAATGCTTGAATCCTCCCGCAAAAAGTCTCCAATATCGACCGTACTAAGGTTGAGATCACTGCGCATGAGCAGCGCGCCTTCTCCACTGATAGCATAAATGTCTTGAATAGCAGCATTGGAAGTAAAGCTCAAGGTAGGCCTCATTATCGTAAGTTCGGATGAATTGCTTCCCCGATACCTCGGCTGCCTGTTGCCCGCTAGATCTTGCAAAGGCGTGAAGCGCACTTCACTCACTTGCGCACTTCCTATGGTAACCTGGTAAGAATGGGGGCGACCGTTGGTGGGATTGAACCCAATGTACACAATGTCTCCTACACCAGGCATCTGCGTATTTCCGGACACGGCGTCGCTGTGGTAATCAAACACGCCGGCATTGGGGCCAAATTGGCTCAGCTCATTCCAATTGGCTGCTGCATTGAATACGGCATTGGGCAGGTTGTTGCGAGAAAAGAAGATGCGTGGCCTTCCGGCAAA
The DNA here is from genome assembly GCA_036751905.1 of Cryomorphaceae bacterium. GTDB lineage: Bacteria > Bacteroidota > Bacteroidia > Flavobacteriales_D > Cryomorphaceae > T3Sed10-241. The sequence goes on along the minus strand of DAIOTP010000042.1, from coordinate 3,671 downwards.
TATTTCCTTGTTGCCAGCGGTGTAGGAAGCGCTAAGCAACTCATTTCCATGACCGTTTAAGCTTTGAGCTACATCAGGACCATTGAAATAAATATAACGCGTGGAGCTGTTCACGTGGTCATTGGCACTGTTGAGGGTATCAAGCTGGCGCTCAAAGGGGGCATCGTGCAGCACCCTGCCTGCACTGAGTTGACTGGCATTGCCCACCACATCAGCATTGTTATATTGAAAGCGATGGCTTACCTTAGGTGCATGGCCGAAATCGCTAATTGCAACTTTCCAGTAGAAGTTCAGATAATTGGTGGCATGCGGCATGTGGGCCGTAGGTAAGGCTCCTTCTACCGGGACTATGCGTATAAAACCAGCACCATCAAGCCCGCCATTTATCGCAGTTTCAGCGGGCACATATTTAATTACGCCATTGGACATTACCGCCAAGGGGAAGTACACTGTTTGGCCCGCATGCTTAAAATACACTTCAAGACCACCTGCCGAAACCACTCCATTGGTTACAATGCATCTGTTATTACCGGGATTGGCAGCCTGCAGCTCACCCATCACCCGCAGCTTATGCCGGTTGATGATAAACTGTCCGTTTTCTAACAGCAAGTTGCGCTTCACCGTGAGATCGGTACCTGAAAGTGATATCCCCGAAGTATTGTTGATGGCAAGGTGATGAAATACACCATTGCCCGACTGCAATTCTTGCCGTTGGGTGCCATTGAGCCGTACCCATCCTGAAGCCTCTTCAGCACCACACACCGATCTGTTCAGCACATGACCCTTAATGCTGACATGAAATGCAGCATTGTTGAAAAAACCCCGCTCAAGCTTAAAATCACCGAGCACATTCATGGCCTCCGTTCCATTGCCCCGCTGTATTTCAGCAAAGCGGTTGTCGCCATTTTTTTGCACCACCACGTGATGGAAGGTTTGGGTGCTGCCTTGCGGCAAATAAAGCAGGCTACTCACGTTGCCATCGAACCATGTGGTATTGTCAAAGTGTTGATATACGCCACCATATTCAATGATAAGGTTGCCCTGAATATGGGCGTCGAGCACCCTGTTGCTTGTGGAGCGCATGCTGAGGGTGGGCGTGTTGCTGCCGTTAATGGTAAGATTGTTGCGTACATAGAGGGGAGAATCTTCAATAATTTCACCAAATGAGTCGCCGCCGGTGATGAGTACAGCCCGGTTGGTGTTGGAGGTATTGCTGCGCTCTATCTGCAAGTTCCAAAAAGCGGCCCTGCTGGTAATGCGGTGGGTATTGCCCGTATTCGATACTTCGGCCACTACTGTACCACCCGATACACTGGTTTGTTCAGGGTTGGAATTGATGAATATCAAGCCCCGACTACTGGGACCCGTTACGCGAAGCTCGCCACCTGTCATCCTAAACAAATTGCCAGGATAGGTGAGGCTGAACGTGTAGTAACTTCCATTTACTCCTCCCGGGCGGGTGCCGTTCACGTTTACCACACCTCCATTGATAATGATTCCCCCTACATTGCTTGGCCCAAATACAGAGGTGCGAATTTGATTGGTATTCAGCTCACCACCTTCAACGTGCAGCACACCATTGCCGCGTGTGGTGATGCCGCTGTTGCAATTGGCATTGAGCCTGCCGGCCGAAATTCGGATTTTGCCGTAAGGCACAATGGCTATATTGTTTCCTGTGCCCACATCGGGGGCTCCCTTTGCGGCAAAACCTCCATTGATCCAAAGGGTTACAGTTTCGTTGATGTTGAAATTATTGGCTCCGGTTTGCAAGGGAATAAAGATGTTTTCCCTCACTTCAAGCGTGCCATTGATGAGCGCCATAGAAGTATTCTGCGCCCCGGAACCTTCAGCATGAAAAGGGGATTCACCCATGGAGCTGTTGCAATTGCCGAGAAGCCTGAACATATCGGGTTCATCAGCGCTAAGGCTGAGCGTGTAGGTATCATCGCTGCCTTTGTTCATCACAATGCGTGAAAAGTAGGTGAGCCCATTGGCCATCACACGCTGATGGGCAGTGGGATTCACGAATCTGGCGAACACATGGCCCTGATTTTCGGCGGTGGTGTAATTGGGCACGGTGCGGTTGCTGAAGCGCACTTCGCCCCCCTCGTTCATGAGGTTAAGGTGGAAAGTCCAAGTATGGCTCCGATTCAGGGGATGCACTCGGATCTTGCCCTCTGCTTCTACAAGTACGTCACCAAAGCTTTCAATATTTCGGGAAACCCCCGCCCCATCGTGCACCTGAAAGGTGCCTTTACTTATTTCCAGCAGTCCATGATGGGTTAAATTTGCACCGAGCACCAAAGATTGGTTTGCATGGTTTAAGTTCAGCTTCAACCGGTTCAAATCCAGCGGATTATTCTGTGTGAAGCCACTGCCGTAAAATTCAACCCGACCACCGGTATTGGGATGGGCGAAGGCAGCGGTATTCCCTGCCGGAAAATTGCCAACTCCGGAAGCTCCTGCACAGCGTATGAGGCCATTGCCTGCAATGGTGCTGAAAGTATGCCCTTGGGTGGAGGCAAAGTCAATGGTACCACCCAGCTGTAGGGAGCTGTGATTAAGATTGTTCACATCAACAATGACAGTTCGTCCCGGACGAATTACCACTGCGTCTCCTTGGCTTGGCAAGTCTTGTCCGGGATTCACATATGCCGGTGCAGCACTCCCGTCCAAAGTCCAGGTGGTGGGGTTGTTCCACAGTCCGGTTTGATAAGCATACCACGTGCGCACCTGCTCACCAGTGAGCGAACTCAGAGCCACATTTGCAGAGGCCAAAGTATAATATCCATTGCCAGCTACCTGTGCCCCTGAAAGTCTGAACACCACTTCACGGTCTTGTACATACACCTCATTCACCTCACGTATGCTGTAGTTGCCCATAGGTCCCGACCTGTAAAGGAGAACATAATTATCTGGATTTGATGGGAATTCACCACCGATACCTTTCTCAAAGTCGAAGGCAAGCTGTATGTCACTGCCATTGCCAAGGTCGCTTTTGCGCACAAACCAATCACGTGACCAGCGTGCCTCTACCCCATCGGGCAAGTTGGTTTGCACCACCGTATTGAGGCCTCCGTTGTGCGCAGCGCAAAGGTAGCTGTGGTTTCCTTGTATGCCACCTGGGTTGGCCCTGAGCACCATTCCATCGGCCCTCGAGTGGCGCTGCTCGGAGTTGGAGCCATTGTCGCGGCCTATGCCAATGAGGCCATTACGGTAGGCCGCCGGAGCCTGCAATTTATCCCATGAACCTGTGCCTCCCACATCATACTTGTTTCTAAAATAGGTATTGATGAGGCGCAGTTGGGCCCTGTTTACCTTTCCGTCAAAAACGATGACCTCAGCCAGTTCACCTTGAAAATCATCGCCTGCCAGAAAGCCTCCGTTTAATGAATTTTGGATGTGACCAAGCACCACGGTACCGGTAGCCTGTGCATTGCGACCAGACAGCACATTGTTTTGTGTCAATTCTGGATTGTTGTTGCCATTGCTTCGATGCCAATATGTGGGTTCAGTTTGTCCATCCCAGACAAATCCGGCATAGCGCCACACATTGTTACTCAGGTTCCCGTGTTGGCTTACTTGATCTTCCCCTTGTGCAGTGAAACGCATTTGTATACCTGCCTGCTGGGTGAGCAAGTGCCTTGCTTCGCCATGGGCAGCTGCATAGC
>DAIOTP010000041.1:0-23183 GCA_036751905.1 Cryomorphaceae bacterium | reverse complement strand
AAGTGGCCCTTTTGAGCCACGAATGCACGAATTTCCGCGAATGGCACCAATTTTTTGTTTGTAGTCTGTAGTCTTCCTCCGGCAACCACAACAATGCCCAACCCACCCCATCTTTCATTCGTGTTTTTATTCGTTTGCATTCGTGCATGCGTGGCCTGCTTTTGGGCCGCTTGCGGTCTATATGTAAATGCACGAATTCTTGCTTCCTCCCATCTCAATCCAACAGCATCCCCGCCTCAAACAGCAAGGCCAACTCTGCAAGCTTGCTGTTGATGCGCCGTACGCTTATTTCGTTGCGGCTGCGGGTGAGGTTGAGCTGGGCATCACGCAGTTCGGTGCCAGTGATTTGCCCACTGCCGAAGGCTTCTTTGCTGCGCTCATAATTGGCTTTGGCCAAATTGAGGTTGCGCTTGCTCAGGGCGAGGAGCTCTATGCTGGTGAGGTAGCTGTCGTAAGCGTTGTTTACAAAAGTGTTGACTTCGTGCAGTGTACGGGCTTCTTCTACCTCGGCCATGGCCACGTTGAGGCGGGCATTGTCGATGTTGCGCCGCACACGCCCCCCGTCGAAGAGATAAAAGCGCAGGTTGAGTCCGGCATTCCAGCCATAATTTTCTTGGGTGCGCAGGAAGTTGGCTTCATAATCGCTGTAGTTGTAGCGGTAGCCGCCCTGGGTGCTGAGGGTTGGGTAGAGGTCGGCTTTGAGGGTTTTGAGGTCCTCGCCCGCGCGAAATACCTCATTGCGGGCCCGCATGTAGGCGGTGTTGCGGAGGCTCGCCTGGTTGAGCAGTTCATTGCGGTCGAGGCGGGCTTCCATGCGCAGGGTGCTGTCGGGGTTGAGGGGTACCGAGGCGTCCATGCCCATGGCGAGCTTGAGCTCCCGGAGGGCGTTTTTGAGCTCAAGCGTTGCGGAAGCCAATGCGATGCTGTCGCTGCGCAAATCCACCTCGGCATTGAGCAACTGAAGGCGGGTGAAGATGCCGTACTGATAATTTTCACGGGCGCGTTGGTCCCGCTCCAGGCTTAGGGTCACAGCTTCCTCAGCAATGGCGAGGGCATCGCTCAGGCGCAGGGCTTCCAGGTAGCGCTGGGCCACCTGCAGGCTGGTGCTTTCCATGGCGAGCTTCTCGCGCAGGCGTGCATCTTCACTGCCGGCTTCGAGGCTGCGGAGCAGGTGCACACGCCGGCCGCCATTGTAGAGGGTGTAGCTCACAATGGCCGCTCCATTGAAGTTGATGGTTTGTGCCCCATCGGCTTGTATGGGCTCCAGGCCATCACCGGCAAAGGTGATGTTGGTGTTTTGCAGCAGGTATTCCGCATTGCCGTCGATGTATACGCTGGGCAGGAAGCCGGCATTGCCCCGGTCGGCGAGGTTTTGCTCGGCCTCCTTGGAAATTCCGGCCACACGCACATCATAGTTGTGCTCCAGGGCGTATGATACCGCGTCCTCAAGGCTCATGCGCTGGGGGTCTTGCGCATTTGCCGTAAAGGCAGCAAGCATGCCCGTGATGCAAAGTGAGGGATATGTGAAATTTTTCATCATCACAATTCGAAGCTTTCTTGTTTTTGTCGCTTGATGACCTGCTCCACATCTTCGTGGGCGGGCCTTTCACCTTCCCAAAGCCATTTGAGGCCCACCTTGAGCCGGTTGAACATGGTGAGCGTGATGGGCAGCAGCAACACCACGAAAAGCGAGCCGAGCAGCAGCCCGTAGGCTATGGAAATGGCCATGGGAATCAGAAACTGGGCCTGAAAGCTCTTTTCGAGAATAAGCGGCCCGAGGCCGGCCGAGGTGGTGATGGTGGTGAGCAACAAGGGCCTGAAGCGGCTCAGGGAGGTTTCCTTCAGGGCTTCGTTGTAGCCCATGCCTTCCTTGAGGTAACCGTTGAAGGCATTGATAAATACAAGTCCATCATTGATCAGCACGCCAATGAGCGCGATGATGCCGAGGAAGCTCAACACGCTGATGGGCTGGTCGTGAATGTAATGTCCCCATGCTGCACCGATGATGCCAAAAGGTACCAATACCAGCAGGGCCAATGCCTGGGTATAGCTTCTGAAGCTGATCACCAGCGTTATGAAGATAATGAGCAGGATGATGGGGCCCACGCCTTTGGTGCTGGCTTGCAGCTTGCCCGTTTCGCGCTGTTGGCCTTCGAAGCTTACGTCCACACCCGGATAGCGGCCCAGTACGGAGGGCAAAATTTCGTCCTGCATTTGCGCAAGCAGTTCGGGGGTGCTCACATCGAGGCTGGCCACTTCGCCCTCCACCGTGATTTCGCGGCGGCCATCGCGGTGGTTGATGTTGATGAGTCCGCGCTTGGGTTCGAGGTGGGCTACATCGCTCAGGGTCACAAGTTCGCCATTGGGTGCGCGTACGCGCATTTGCCGGAGTTGTGCTACGCTGCGTCGGTCGTCTTCCTCATAGCGCACCCACACTTTCACTTCCTTGTCGCCGCGCTGCAGGCGCTGGGCCTCATAGCCAAAGAAGCCATTGCGCACCTGGGTGATGAGGCTCCTTTCGGAAAAACCCATAGCGCGGCCTGCATCATTGAGGCGCACATTGAGCTCGGGCTGGTCGGCTTTGTCGTTCGTGAGGAGGTCCTTGACCTTGCCTGTGGCTTCGAGCTGCTGGCTGAAATCGGCTACGGCGGCGCGGAGGCGCTCAAAATCGGGACTGCTGAAGGACACATTCACCGCCTTGCCGAAAGGGCTGAAAGCGGCAAAACTCAGCTTTTCGGCATTGGGTACGCCGCCCACAGCTTCGCGCATGTCGTTGGTAATGTTGAAGCTGCGCAGGTTGCGCTCCTCGCTCGATACGAGGTAGAAGGTGGCTTTGCCCTCGCTGCTTTGCGGGCCGAGCACCACTTCCACATCGGTGTACATGGGCTTGCCCACGGCCGGATCGCGGGCGTAGCGGGCATTGAGCGAGTCGATGCGCTGCACCATGTGCTTCATGGCAGCACGGGTCACCTCCTCAGAGGTGCCCGCGGGCATTTCGAGGCTTGCGGTGATTTCGTTCTGCTCAATGTTGGGGAAGAAGGTGGTGCGGATCATGCCGCCACCTATGGCGCCAATGGTGACCACGAAAAGGGCAGTACCCACCATGAAGGAGAAAAACTTGTAGCGCAGGCAAAATTCCAGCGCCGGTTGAAACACCACATCGCGAAACTGGATGAGCAGTTGCTCTACCCAGTTTTTGAGTTTGCCGGGTTTGCCTTGCTTGCTCAGGTCCTTGCTGTGGGCGAGGTGGGCCGGGAGGAAGAGGATCACTTCAATGAGTGAAAAAGCCAGTGCGGCACTCACCACCACAGCCACATCGCTGAAAAACTCACCGAGCCTTCCGTCCACAAAGTAGAAAAACGAAAAGGCCACGCAGGTGGTAAAGATGGCTGAGAATACCGAAGGAAATACTTCCACGGTACCGTCCACCACCGCTCTAAACGGCTTTTTACCGCGTTCATAGTGCTGAAAAATGTTTTCGCCCACCACGATGCCATCGTCCACGAGGATACCAATCACGAGAATCATCCCGAAAAGGCTCAACACGTTGATGGTGATTCCAGTGAAGTATATGAGAATAAACATCCCGAGGAAACTCACCGGAATGCCCAGTGCCACCCAAAAGGCGAGGCGTATGCGCAGAAAAAGTGCGAGGATCACAAATACAAGGATGGCGCCGAGCACCCCATTTTTTTGCAGCAGCGCAATGCGTTCCTTGAGGTTGATGGTACCGTCCTTCACAAGCACCAGCTGCACCTCGGGGTTGGGGTTGCTGAAGTTGGCCACATAGTCTTCCACTTTTTTGGCGGCTCCGAGTATGTCTTCTGAGTTGAGGGTATTGACCGTGATGAATACGGCCTGCTTGCCATTGAGGTAGGCAGCATTGGTGCTTTCATCCCAATCTTCGCGCACCTCGGCTACATCACTGAGGAAAATGCGGTTGCCATCGGGCAGGGTTTTCACCACAATGTCGCGCAGCTCGTTGGCGCTGTACACCTTGTGGTCACTGCGAATGATGGTTTCCTCCTTGCCTTTCACGCGGCCGCCTGTGGTTTGGATGTTTTGGGCGCCCAGCGCCTCGGCGATGTCGGCGAAGGTGAGGCCGTAGGCGCGCAGCTTGTTTTCGCGCACAGCCACCTCGATTTCCGGGTCGGGGTATCCGCTCACGCTGAGCTTGCTGATGCCCGGCATGGCGCGTAGCTCGTCTTCCACCCGTGTAGCCACCTCTTCAAGCGTCGCGAGCGATACGTCGCCCACCACCGCCAGTTTGTTGGTGAAATTGATGATTTCCTGCTTGTAGGTCACTATGCGTTCCATCCCTTCCGGGAAATTGGAGATTTGATCGACAGCATTCTTTACATCCTGAAGCACCACATCAATGTTGGACCTGAGCATGATTTCGACCGTGATGCGGGCCCTGTTTTCATAGCTCACAGAAGTCACACGGTCCAAACCCGATACCCCTTTGAGGTTGTCCTCAATTTTGAGGGTGATGCCTTCCTCAATTTCCTGTGGAGAAGCACCGGGATACACCGCCTCGATGATGATAAACTTTTCCTTCTCGGCGGGGAAGAAGGAGGTATTCATTTTGCTGCCCAGCGTATAGCCAAATATCACCACGACAATGAGACCAAGGTATACCAGGAGCTGGTTCTCAATGAAAAACTTCACGAGCTTCTTCATGGCCTGTCGATGTTGGTTATGGCCACTTTGCTTCCGGCAAATGCTTCATTGTGCCTGCTCGTGATTACCTGCACTTTTGCATCGAAACCGCTGAGGGTGGCAGTTTCGGCGGTTTTGTGCAGCACCTGCACCGCTTGCAGTACGGCGAGGCTGTCGCGCACTACGAATACGGCGCGCTCACCCACAAGGGCTTGTGCCGGTACCTGCACGGCGTTGGCGTATTGTTCTACGGCTATGTTTCCCTCCAGGTAAATGCCGCTGCGGGCTTTGACATCATTCACCTCAGCGTAAATTTTCACCTGCTGGGTGAGGGGATCCACTGCTTCGTTGATGCGCACCACTTTGGCTTCATACGTCTTGCCGGTATTCACATCGCGCATTTCGAAGCGGGTACCTACTTGCAGCGCGCCAATGTCGCGGTAGCTTACCCCGGCCTCGAGTTCATAGTGGCCCGAGCTGATGAAGCTGCCCAGCGCTTGCCCGATGCGCACCAGGCTGGCATCGTCAATGTCGGTTTCTACTACGCTGCCATCGAAAGGGGCGCGGAGTACGTGCTTGGCCAGGCGGGTTTCGGCTTCCTTGATGCCGTAATAGTTGCTGTACATGTTGCGCCCACTGAGGAAGAGCTGGAGCTTGCGGTCCTTCACCTCGGGGAGGGGCGCCATGGACTTCTTGATGTCCATGCGCTCCAGGTATTGGGACCAGGCCTCGGCCTCATCGGCAAAATCGATTTTGAGGTCAGGGATCACGCCCGCCAGCTGGCTCTGAAAATTGCTTCGGGCGGCGGCCAGGCTGCTTTCCATTTCGTCGGCATTGATCTTGAGCAGGATATCACCTTTGCGGAAGCGCACACCCGGCTTGAATGGCTTTTCGCCAAATGAGGCCACACCGCTCACTTCGGCGTACAGGTTCACGGTGCTGCGGGGTACGAGGCGGCCTGTGATGGGCATGGCGCGGTGCACCTCGCCGGGGCTCACTTCGATGCTGCTCACGGCCGTGGCGAGCTCACCGGGTTTGGGCCGGCGGTCGGGTTCTTCGCGCTTGAGCTGGCCTGCCAGTACAAAGCTGAGCAGCAGTATGCCTATGCCTACAGCGGAGATGGTAATTTTGCGTTTATTCATGCCTGGTTGTATTGGGTTCAATGGATGTGATGAAGCGCTGCATGGCCTCAGCGAGGGCATCTTCGGGTTCTGTATCGGGAAAGAATTGTGCGGCAGCGGTATTCTGGGGCAGCTCACTGGCAAAATAGCAGTAGCCTTTGATCAGGGCCACAAAGTTGGTTTTCAGGTCGCGGCAATCGTCACTGCGCCCGCTGATGGCCTGGAGCAAGCCCTTGATGAGGGTGCCGCCCTCCATCATGCCTTTGAAGGTGGCTTCGCGTTGCCAGCAGGGGCCTCCACTGCCAAACATGAGGCTGTGCAGGGTGCTTTGCCTTTCGGCAAACCGGAAGCGTGCGCGTGCTACCGCCACGAGCGCAGCCTGGGGGCTGGGCGCTTGCTGTGCTGCGTGCTGCATGCTGCCAATGAGGGTGGCAAATCCCTCTTCCATGATGGCCTGCAGGAGGTGGTCTTTGTTTTCAAAATGCTGGTAGAGAATGGGAGGGGTGTACCCCAGCTTATCGGCCAGGGCCCTTACGGTGAGCTTGTTCCACCCCAGCTCTGAAGCCAGCTCAAGGGCTGCTTCGCGGATCAATTCAGGGGTTGGGCTGGGCCGTGTTGTGCGCTGGGTTTTAATCACCGGGGCAAAAGTCGCTGAAATATTCTAACTAAGTTAGATTTTTATTCAATTCAGCCCAAAATTTTTGCAGAAGCAGCTGTCTAAAGGATTTTCCAGTTGAGCACCTCTACGGGATTGGGGCAATTGCCCAGATATTTTTGTTGGTCGCGCTCTGCGCATACGCCGGGGTAGTCGCCCTGCATGTTTTCCATGTCAATGATCAGCTGAAAGTGCAGGTGGGGTGGCCAGTCGCGGTTTTCGTGCGGTTTGCCAAGGTGGGCGAATATTTCACCCCGGCGCAGCAATTGTCCTACTTCGAGCTCGGCGAGGGAGGCCCTGCTGAGGTGGCCGTACAGGCTGTGAAAGCGCAGGTTGCCCACTTCATGGAGGATGATGATGGTAGGGCCGTAATTGCCGGGGCTGTCATTGTCGGCGAAGCTGTGTACCTCGCCGGGTAGGGGTGCCGCGATGGCCGTGCCTGCGGGCAACCAAAAGTCAATGCCCAGGTGGATATTCCGGTAGGCATCACCATCGGCAAATACCTCGCTGCGCTTGTACAGGTCGCGTTTTTCGGCGTAACCGCCCCAGCAGCCTACTGCTTTGGATTGACGTATGTGGCTCTGCACGAATGCTGTGAGCTTATCTAAACTCAAGGCATCTGAAGCGGGCAGGAGCGCATTGAATACCGACAAGTCGATGGGCACCAACTCGCCGGCGGCGAATACGCGGTGGAAGGGCAGCTGTGTAATGGGCCTGAATTGCTCCCCGAGTATGTGGTAGTCCATGCTCTGCATGCGGCAAAGGTACACATAGCTTGTACCATGGCGCCCGAAGGTGGGCATATTTGCCTGCGCCAGCATTCGCGCAAGGATGCCAGCACAGCCCTTACGTCTTGCCATACCGCTCCATCCATGTACCTTTGCGGCAAAGCTGAACCATGTATAGCCGTATTGTACGCCCTTTGCTCTTCCGCATGTCGCCTGAAAGGGCCCACAATTTTACTTTTGGCCTTCTGCGCTTTCTGTTTGCCTTGCCCTTTGTGCGCAGTATTTTCTACTTCAGCTACAATGTAAGCCACCGCAGCCTTGAGCGCGAGGTGTTTGGATTGAAATTCAAAAATCCGGTGGGCATGGCTGCTGGCTTCGACAAAGATGGGAAGCTGTTCAACCAGCTGGGCTTTATGGGTTTTGGGTTTATAGAAGTGGGCACGGTTACGCCCAAAGCGCAAGCTGGAAATCCCAGTCCGCGGCTGTTTCGCCTTCCTGAGGATGGGGGTTTGATCAACCGCATGGGCTTCAACAATGAAGGCGTCGACCCATTGCACAAGCGCTTGCGCCGCAAATACGCCAGCGTAATCATAGGCGGCAACATCGGAAAAAACAAGGATACCCCCAATGAAAAGGCGGCTGACGATTATCTGCATTGCTTTGAAGTACTGTACGATGCAGTCGATTATTTCGCTGTCAATGTAAGTTCGCCGAATACGCCCAACTTGCGCAACCTACAGGAAAAGGAGCCTTTGAAGGCATTGCTGCAAAAATTGATGGACGCTGCTGCTGCCAAGCCCGTGCGCAGGCCTATCCTGCTCAAGATTGCACCCGACCTCACGGAGGGGCAGCTCGATGACATTGTGGAAATAGTGCGTGATACGGGCATTGACGGCGTGATTGCCACCAACACCACCATTTCCCGCATAGGCCTCAATGAACCTCAAGCATCAATTGAGGAAATAGGTGCAGGAGGATTGAGCGGCATGCCTTTAAAGAATCGGAGTACAGAGGTGATACGCTACCTGCACCGCAAGTCCGGCGGCAGTTTTCCCATTGTAGGGGTGGGAGGGATCCACAGTGCTGCCGATGCCTTGGAAAAGTTGGAAGCAGGCGCCAGCCTGGTGCAGGTGTACACAGGCTACATTTATGAAGGTCCCGGATTGGTAAAACGCATCAACAAAAAATTGCTGGAACATGGTTCACATCGTTGAATGTCCGAGGGATGCCATGCAGGGCATCCACCCTTTTATACCCACAGCCACCAAGGTGGAGTACATCAATGCCCTGCTGAAGGTAGGCTTTCATACCCTTGATTTTGGCTCATTTGTATCGCCCAAAGCCATACCCCAAATGGCCGATACCGCTGAAGTGCTCGCTGGACTTGACTTGGCCAGTACGCATACCCAACTGCTTGCCATTGTGGCCAATGCACGGGGTGCTGAGCAAGCCGCCAGCCATGCCGAAATCGATGTGCTGGGCTATCCCTTTTCCATTTCCGAAACCTTCCAACGCCGCAATACCAATGCCAGCCTTGATGAATCGCTGCTGCGCGTCCAGGCCATTGCCAACATTTGCGAAAGCAGTAACAAAGCCCTTGTGCTTTATCTGAGTATGGCTTTTGGCAACCCCTATGGCGACGCCTGGAGCCCAGACATTGCCACGGACTGGGCGCGCAGGTTGTATGAGCGTTTTGGTGTGCGCACCATTGCCTTGTCTGATACCATCGGGAGCAGCAACCGCCAAAGCATCAGCACCTTGTTCGAGGCCCTCGTGCCGGCCCTTCCCCAAGTGGAGTTCGGTGCCCACCTGCACACCACCCTCCACAGCTGGGAGGAAAAGGTGGATGCGGCCTACAAAGCAGGCTGCCGCCGATTTGATGGAGCCCTCAAAGGCTATGGAGGCTGCCCCATGGCTGCTGATGAATTGACAGGCAATATGCCTACGGAGCGCATGCTGTCCTATTTTCAAAAACAGCATGTGGAGACAGGAATTGATGAGCACGCTTTGCAAACTGCTCTGGAATTGAGCGCTGTAGTTTTTTAAACGCCAATACGCCATGTCAAAACTTGAAAACCAAGTGAGCCCTTTGTTCAGGAAGCTTCAGTTCAAAGACCACAGCCACGTGCTGCTTGTACAAATGCCTGATTCATTTCGTGCTGAAGCACAAATGATGGGGCAGTTCACACAGGTGCTGTACACTACGGATGGATTGAAGGAGGTACACTTCGCTTTGGTGTTCGCCACTGAGCAGGCTCAAATCGATCAAAGCCTTGCCACTTTGCTTCCGCTGCTGCATGGTGATGTTGCGTTATGGTATGCTTACCCAAAGGCCAAATCAAAGCGGTACAGCTGCAACTTCAACCGTGACACCGGTTGGGATGCGCTGGGCAGGGCTGGTTTTGAAGGTGTAAGGCAGGTAGCGATCGATGAGGATTGGAGTGCTTTGCGCTTCCGCAAAGTGAAGTATATCAAGCAGCTAACCCGAAGTAAGTCGATGGCAATTACCCCGGAGGGCAAGAAACGAACTTCAGGCTCCTGATTTTGCGCGGTGCCTGAGCGTAACCTTCACATTACAAAAGGGGTAAAATATCCAAATACCCCTTCGATTGAGACGGTTTGCATTATCGGTTATTTGCTTTGTTGTCAGCATATCAGTGCGTGCTCAACTTGTGGTTGAGAATACCGCAACGGTGCAGCAACTGGTGAGCAATGTGCTTCTAGGTGAGGGCGTTGAGGCAAGCAACATCACTTACAATTATGGCAGCGCTGCCCTTGTGCGCCGACAGGTGGGCTACTTCAGCGGCGCTGCGCCATACATAGGGCTGGAGCGCGGCATCATCATCGCAACGGGTGGGGTAGAGGTGGCGCAAGGACCAAACAACATTCCCACGGCACACGTCACGGTACCCGCTGACCAACAACTCAATGCCGAATCAGACCTCTCCAAGCTAATCGGCATAGCCAATCTCCGCGATGTGGCCATTGTTGAGTTCGACTTTCAGGCCAAGGGCGATACCCTGCGCTTTCGTTATGTTTTTGCCAGCGAGGAGTACAATGACCATACATGTTCCCCTTACAATGATGCCTTTGGCTTTTTCGTTTCGGGACCCGGCATACAGGGCAATCCGAATTTTTTAAACTCGGCCAAAAATGTGGCCCTTGTTCCGGGAACCCAAGTGCCCGTGGCCATCAACACCATCAATCAGGGTTTTGCAGGTATGTACGGCGCCAATGCCGTGTGCAATGCTGCCTACAACGGCTGGCAGGCCAATAGCCAGTATTTCGTCAACAATGCCAACAATATGGACCCCGGCACCACGCAGTTTGATGGTTTTACGGTGCCGCTGCTGATTGAAATACCGGTGGTATGTGGTGAAACTTACCACATCAAATTGGCCATAGCCGATGCCATCGACGACAAGAATGATTCAGCGGTATTCATAGAAGCCGAGAGTTTCAGCAGCGAGCTGATTCTGGAAACATCGCTGGAAGTGGTTCACCCTGAGGAGGGCGTTGATACCCTTGCGGTAGAAGGTTGCAGCACATACCGCTTGCACCTGCACCGCGGCAATGATAGCCGTGAACAAACGGTATATTTGCGTACGCGACAGCTCGCCCACGCGGCCAGTATTTTGCCCGATTTGCCTGCGAGCGTGCACTTTGCAGTGGGCGAAACATCCAAGACCGTTGAATTTAGTACCGTACACAATTCAATCCATGAAGGAGTCCGGGCATGGAGGCTTGAGGCTTTGTATCCGCAGGCCTGTAGTCAGGATACAGCCATTTTTGCCGTAAAGGCAGCCATTACCGACCGGCCACCCATGGTGATCGAAGCGCCCGATGAACTCTTTGTTCCATGCCATGAGAGCGTTGCATTGTCTGTGCTGCCTTCGGGAGGCAACCCTCCCTACACGGTTCACTGGAGTGCTGAAGAACTTGACAATGTGTGGAGTCAGGAAATTTTTGCGGAAAGCGATACCCTCATCGTGGCAGTGGTAAGCGACGTGTGCAACCTGCATACGGTACAACTGAACATTCCCGTATGGGCGGAGGCATATACAGCACTTGACATACAGGTGCCGGCATCTTTCGAATTTGGCTGTGTGGAGCCGGTTCATCTCGGTGCCGCGGTAAGCGGCGGTGTGGGCGAATACACTTACAGTTGGACGCAAGGTGACAGCGTATTGTCGGTTCAGAATCAATTTTCTAAAGTTTTTAATCAGGAGGATCCTGTGGTCTTGAAAGTCAGCGACCGCTGCGCTGAGGACCACGCCGTCGAAATACAGCCCATCCTGCTCGCCAACCCGGTGGTGGTGGGCTTGGGCACCGACACCGTGGGTACATGCCTTGATGAATTGATGCTGCTCCCGGAGGTGATTGGTGGTTTTGGTGTGTTGAGCTATGCCTGGAGCGTAAATGGTGTGGTGCAGGGTACTACACCCATTTTCATCATGCAGCCTACCACCACGGTGCGCGTGATCCTTGAAGTGCGCGATCAATGTGGGCAATCGGATTCCGATACGCTTTATGTTTTTGTCCATGACGACCCGCTGAAAGTCCATTTGCCTGCGGATACCACACTGTGCATCAACGAACGACTTGTGCTCAGGCCGATGGTGGAAGGTGCGGTAGGTGGCGTGCAGTACCTGTGGCCCGTCACGGGTGGCACCCTGCCCGAATATGTATACATAGCACGTGAGCCCGCTACCTTTGCGGTACAGGTAAGTGATGGTTGCGGAAGGCATGCAGCAGCGCAAACCCGTGTGCATGTGGCTGAAGTCCAAGCTGCATTCGCTTTTGATTACGATTTTCCGGAAAATGGTATCCGCAACCTTTCAAGTGGCAATGCGCTGTACACCTGGACTTTTCCAGATGGCAGCACCAGCACCGAGAGTGAACCCGTATATGTTCCCGCCCGAGGTACTTCATCGGCTGTGGTTCTGAGGGTAAGCGATGTGCACGGTTGTGAGGACACCGCTGTGGAATTCTTTGATCCTCCCATGGACATTTTCATTCCAACGGCATTCAGTCCCAATGGCGATGGGCGCAACGATGAATTTAAAGCCGTGGGCCGCTACGTGGATTCTTTCCACATGTTGATTTACGACAAGTGGGGAACCTTGATCTTTGAAAGTCATGACATTGATCAGTCCTGGGATGGCAGTGGTACCCGGAGAGATGACCACCTTTCAAGCGACAACCTGTACCCATATCTGTTTCGTGCTCGCTCCTGGTCGGGTGAGGTGCGCGAGGGCAGGGGCACCGTCATGCTGCTCCGCTAAGTGCCTGCCATGAGTAAGTTGGCAGCCTCCATGCCCGCGGCAGTGCCAAGGGACACACCCATTCCTCCAAAGCGCACTGCGCAACACAATCCGGGTGCAATGCGCTGAACGATCACATCTTTGCGCTCACCCATACCCATGATGCCGCTCCAGCGCATGTCGATTTCGAATTGATGATCAGGTGCGATCACCTCGCGAAGAAATTTTTCCAGATAGGTTTGGATTTGATCCGTGGTTCCAAACTCAGCAGTTTGTTCGCCCGCTTTGTCCAAATGCCGCCCTCCGCCCAGCAGTATCCTGCCATGTACATGCCTGAAGTAGTCGAAGCCATAGTGGTGATGGAAAGCGCCATGAATTCTCAGTCCTTCGATGGGCGTGGTGAGCAGCACCTGCGCACGGCAAGGCTGTACGTCGAGTGTGGGGAGCAGCCTTGCGGCAAATCCATTGGTAGCCACGCATACCTGTTCTGCCCGAAGTTCGGCTTGTGGAGTAAGCGCGCGCATGCCCTGTGCGTCAGCCTCTACAGACAAAACTTCCATGCCTGTAAATATTTCTACCCCCAGCGCTCTGGCAAGCGCGGCCATGTTGTGCATCATCAAGCCCGTTTGAATCAAGCCTTCTTCGGCATTGAGCAGCATGTGTCGCACGCTGTGCATTCCTGTTGCCGGTATGTCATTGCTTATTTCTCGAAATGGTTGTGTCCCAATGGCTTTTGAAAGCTGCTCGTTCACATAGCCCATTGCTTCCGTACAGGCCTTGTGCAAAGGCTCTTCCCCTTCGAGAAAAACCTCAAAGCCGCCACAGTGTTCATAACCAAGTTGATCATCACTGAGCAGCTTGCGCAACAATTCGAAGCCTTGCACCCTACGCGCGATAAGCGCGAAGACCTCCGCCTCCGAATGGCGCTGTAGGTCATCGAGAATTTCGGACATGCTGCCAAAGCAAGCAAAACCTGCATTTTTGGTGCTGGCACCGGCTGGCAGTGCGCCGCGTTCAAGCAATACAACGCGTTTACTCGGTTGTGCCTTTTTTAAAAAAATGGCGGTGGTAAGGCCTGTTATTCCTCCTCCTGCGATGAGGTAATCCGATGGCTGCCAAAAATACCTGGACTCCCAGTAACTAAAACTCTTCATACCCCGTTAACTGGTAAGCAATAGAAGTCGAAAGAACGAGTTTTTCTGCGATATTTGCACCATAATGGTGAACCTGCAAGAGCCATTGTTTGAAAAAATGTATTTTATGCTGCCCATTGCCTTTTTGGCATTGGGCTTACTGTGTTGTACACCACTGCAGGCACAGGATGATCTGAATATACACGGTGTAGTGTCGGATGCCATGACCTCCGCCAAGCTTGCTGACGTGAGCGTTACGGTAATGAAAGACGGGCAAAAGGTGGATAAATTCGACACCCGCGCCAATGGCAAATATGAATTCTACTTGAGCTGCGGCTTTCATTATGTGTTCTATTTTGAAAAGGCCGGGTTTGTGAAGCGCAGCATAGAAATCGATTCAAGGAACATACCGGCTGAGGTGATTGGAGCCGGCATCATTATGCCTACCGACATGAGCATGTTTGCCATGACACCTGCCATGGAAGATGCCGACTTAAGCGTTTTCAACAATCCCATCGGAAAAGCCAGTTTTGATGCTGCTCAGGCCGACCTGGTATGGGATTTTGCTTACACCCAGAAAGTGAAAAGTGAAATCAACGCATTCATCCGCACCCTGGACAAGAAGAAAAAAGAGGAAAGTGCAGAGGACAAAGCGAAAGCCGCCGCGGAAGCGGAGTTTGCCAACCTCGTAAAAGCAGGGGATGCCGCCTTGGGAAAGGAGAATTTTGAGGAAGCCGTGGCCAAATACAGGGCTGCACTTGACATCAAGGCCGATGACCAAAACGTGAAGGCCAAACTGGGCGACGCGGAAACCAAACTCAACCAGAAAAAGGAGACAGAGCGCGTCCAGAAAGCCTATGATGAGGCCATAACATTGGCTGATGCGGCGTTCAAATCGGATGATTTCGACAAAGCCATAGGGGCTTACAACGATGCACTCAAGGTAAAACCCAATGAGGCCTATCCCAAAAAACAGATAGAGGATGCCAACCGCATCAAAAAAGAACGCGCCGCCGAACTTGCCAAAAAAGCAGAGTATGATACACACATGGCAGCAGGTGACAAAGCGGCTGCCGCCGAACAGTTTTCTGAGGCTGTGGCTTCATATGACAAGGCACTGGGCGTGATGCCCGGCGACAAAGAGGCACAAAAACGGAAAGATGCCGCCGCCGCTTCATTGAAACAGCAGCAAGACAATGCCGCCATGGAGGCCGAGTACGCTGCTTTGATCAAAAAAGCCGACGACCTTTACGGCAAAAAGGACTTCGAAGCCGCCAAAACCCAGTACCAGGCCGCACTTGGGGTGAAAGCCAAAGACCCCTATGCCGCCGAGCGAATCAGCGCTTGTGAATCCGAAATAAAAGCCAAGGCCGACGCCCAGGCCAAAAAGGAGCAATTTGACCAGTTGATCAAAGAAGGTGATGCGGCCCTGAGCAAGCCCGATTACACCACCGCCATCAGCAAATACGAAGCGGCATTGGCCATAATAGCCGACGACGTTGCTGCGCAATCCAAACTCAAGCAGGCCAAAGATTTGCTCAACGAAGCCAATGCCGAAAAAGAGAAGAAGGCCCGATACGATCAGCTCATTGCCGAAGCCGACAAGGCCTTTGGCAAAAACAGCTACGAGGAAGCCCGCACGGCATATACCGAGGCGCGTGAGGTAATGCCTTCAGAAAGCTATCCGCTCGACCAGCTCAACAAAATAAAGACTGCGCTCGATGCCCTCGCCGCTGAAAAGGCCGCCCAAGAAGCCTATGAGCAGGCGATGGCTGAGGCGCGAAGCGCGGTGACGGGCAAGCAATATGCAGCTGCCATCGCCGCTTTCGACAGCGCGCTCAAGGCAAAAGCGGGCGATGCCGCTGCCACGAAGGAAAAGGAAGAAGCACTGAAAGCCAAAGCGGCCTATGAAGCAGAGCAAGCCACGGAAAAAGCCTATGGCGACGCCATTGCAAAGGCCGATGGCCTTATGAATGGCGACAAAATAGACGAAGCGATAGCCGCGTACAAAAGCGCACAGCAGATAAAGCCTACAGAAGCCTACCCCAAAAGCCAAATTGAAAAAGCGGAGGCCCTCCTTGCGCAACGCGCTGCCGATAAGGCCGAGGCTGAGCGCCTTGCCACCATCCAAAAGCAATATGATGAGGCCATTGCCAGGGCTGATGGACTCATGAACGGCGATAAACCCGACGAAGCCATCACGGCATACAAGTCAGCGCAAAAGATTAAGCCTGAAGAGGCTTATCCGCAGAGCCAAATTGACAAGGCAGAGGCTCTGCTTGCCAAGCGCGCTGCCGACAAGGCTGAAGCAGAACGATTGGCAGCCTTGCAGCAGCAGTATGATGCTGCGATGGCAGCCGGTGAAAAAGCCATTGGAGCCAAAGACTATCCTGAAGCCATAAGCCGATTCGATGAGGCGCTTACCGCAAAAGCCAACGACGGAAAGGCAACGCAACGCAAAGCGGACGCACAAAAACTCTTGGACGAGCAACGCTCCAATCTCGCTCTGGATGAGCAGTATGCAGAGGTGATCAAGCGCGCCGACGAAAAGTATGCCGCTGCGCAATACCCCGATGCACGCAAGGCCTATGAAGAAGCCCGCGCTTTGAAAGCCAATGAGAGCTACCCGCCAGCCCAGTTGGCGCTCATCGATGAAAAGGAGGCCGCATTGGCCAAAGCAGCGGCTGATGCCGAACTCAAAGCCAAAAATGAGCAGGTCACAGCGCTTGTGTTGCAAGGCGATCAGCTTGTGGGCAAGAGCAAGTTTGACGAAGGGATCGACAAGTTCAAGGAGGCCCTTGTCATACTGCCCGACCGTACCGATATATCTAAAAAGATTGCCGATGCAGAAGCTGCACAGCTCGCATGGTTTGAGGCACAGGCAGCTGCCGATGCTTATGGCGCCACCATTTCGCGTGCTGATGCTGCTTTCGCAAAAAACAACTGGAGCGAGGCCCGCACTGCATATCAGCAAGCCATTGACATCAAAGGCACAGAGAAGTACCCAAAGGACCAGCTGGTCCTCATTGACAAACGAGAAAAGGAGGAAGCTGCCGCTGCCGAAGCCCGCATCAATGCATTGGTGGCCGAAGGCGATGCCGCTTCAGGCAAGAAGGACTATGAAGGAGCCATCCTCAAGTATGAGCAGGCGCTTGACCTTGCGCCCCAACGCAGTGATATAGCCGCCAAAGTGCAGGAAGCCCAAAACCTCATGCGCGAAGCCATGGACGGGGCCGCCGTACAGAAGGCATATGACGAGGCCATCGCGGCAGCCGATAAAGCCATGGGCACTTCCAACTGGGATGCTGCCGAAAAGGGATACAACGAGGCTTCGGGAATAAAGCCCGGCGAGAAATATCCCAAAGATAAAATTGCCGAGATAGCCCGCCTGCGCGAAGCAGCCGAACGTGAAAGGGCAGAGCGCGATGCTTTGGCCGGACAAAGAGAATTTGATGCCATACTCAGCGAAGGCGATACAAGGTTTGGGAAACAGCAGTACGCCGAAGCCATTGAAAAGTACGAAGAAGCCCTCAGGCTGAAACCTGAAAGTGAAACTGCACGCAGCAAGCGCGATGCTGCACGCAAAGCCCTCAATGAGCTCGATGCCGCGACCGCTGACAAGCGGGCCTACGAAGATGCCATAGCCGATGCCGATGGCTATTTCAATAGCGGTGATTACGAAATGGCGAAGATGCGCTATGAGGATGCACTGGGCATACGGGCAAATGAAAAACATCCGGCCCGACGCATAGCCGAAATTGACAAAATCCTTGAAAAACAATTGCTCCAGGGCGAAAAGGAAGCACAGGCAGCCCTCGATGCCAAATACACAGATGCCGTAAAGCGCGGCGACGCAGCCATGGCATCACGTGATTATACAAGCGCCATCGATGCATTCGAAAATGCCCTTTCAGTAAAGCCTCAGGAAGCCTACCCGAAGGGACAAATTGAAAGGGCCCAATTGCTGATCAAAGACCGTGAATCGGAAGATGCACGTTTGGCTGCTGAGCGAGAGGCAGCTGAAAAGCGCAAAAAACAAAAAGAGGATGCCTTTGCAACGGTAGGTACCAAGAGTGAAGAGCAGGCCGCTGCATTCATGCGCGATGCACTCGACGCTCAGGAGAAGGAAAAATATGAACGCATCAAAAAGCTAAAAGCCGAGGAGGTACGTCGCTTTGGCGATTGGAATGATGACAGCGACATGCGGCGCTACAGCACTTATGAAGAATTGATGCAATACTATGATATGCGCAAAGCGCTCAACAGCCGCGGAAGAGAACTGCAAGAACAGAAAGCAACACGGTCATTGGGCTACAAGCGCACCTTGCTCGACAACCTGACCATGGAAATGACGGAGAAACGGGTGCGGGAGCAAATTGCATATGCCCAGATCAAAAAAGATGCGGCGGCAATACGGGATGTCGAGTACCAACGCAATGAGAACAATCTCGACGCGCTCCGAGAACAGGCACGCGAAATGCGCCTCTTCACCGAGGAATACAGCAATTTTCAGCGCAAGCGCAACGAGGATCTCGTAGCAAGTGGCAGTCAACGCGTGGAGCGTGAGCGGGAACAATTCGATGGACAACTTGATGAGCGCAAAACACTTGCAGATACGCAGCGCTCCAAGAATCTCGAAGAAGCCTACAGCAAAATGCGGGGTGACGCACCTTCCTACACCGAATTTTTCCGAATGGCACTTGCTCTTGAATATCCACAGGGCGTAACTGAGGAGAGCCAAACCATGGGCAACAAGGTAATCATAACCCGCATCGTAGTAAAAGGAAGCAAGGGCGATGAATACCGCAAAGTGCTCGACCGTGCCGGAAACTATTACTTTAAGAATGGACAATCCATTTCTGAACTCACCTGGCAGCGCGAAACACTCGACGCATTCTACAGCAAAGACTAAACAACAAAGCCTCATGACTGATCATTCCGATGCCATTTACCGGAAGGGAACTGTGAAATTCTATATCGATGAGAAGCTATTCGGGTTCTTGCTCGATGATGAAACAGGGGAGGAGGTATACATACCCGTGGCCGGTCTCATTGACGAAATACGCCGCAATGACCGCGTGAGCTATGTGTTGCAAGATGGACCAAAAGGCAAGGAAGCCATCGAAGTACGCGTGGTGAAGCGTTAAAGCAGCGCAATTCTGCAGTTTTTATTTCTTTAGCCTAAGGCCGTAAGAGCGGCGTAGCCGCACAGGTTGTACAGCCGTTCAATGGGCTACAACGTGCGAAGTAGATTTCTCAATGGCGCGGCAGCCTCAAAAACTCACCCTGATTCCAGGCCCAATAAGAAAGAAAAACTGGTCGGCATTGAGGAAGTAGCCCGCTCCTGCAAACAGGGGGAAACTCAACTTGCGGTCAGCGCGGGTGGGGTATACCGAGCCAAGAATTACTATACCCAGATCGCGGTCAGTTACTTCAGGATTGAAATTGAGCGCGTTGATGGCCAGAAAGCCAGCGCCTACTTTGTAGGGTTTAAGCTTTTGGATGGCTTCGCGGTCGTAGAAGCTGAACTGCCCAAGCATGGCGAGCGAAATACCCGTAAGTCCTGGAAATCCGCTTTCACCCACCCTGCTAATGATAAGACCGGCAGGGAAGGACAGATCCACATCAAACGAGACAAGATTTTGCTGTACAATGCTCACCCGCTGGGTGTAGGCCTCACCATCATAGCGTTCGCTTTTGTGCCTTACAGTGAGGTCAATCCGTGACCATTCTCTCAAGCTGTGCGTTTTTCGGTTCAAAATGCTGTTGAGGCGAATGGCTTGCAGGTTGCATCCGGTATTGCCATAGGCCCCTGCGCGTGGCGAAGCCGGACCAGGACAAATGCCGAGAAGCGGTATTTGTTGCATTTCAATCAACTCATTTTGTCGGCCGCTCAGGCGCACTTCTACTTCGAGCCACTGCCTGCCGTACAGCCTGTCGCCGGCATCGATGCGGTCGTAATCGAAATCTATGGTAATGTCGCGTACTATGTGGGGATAGAGTATGGTTTGGTTGATGGTACTTACCACCACAGGCCCTTCGCCGTAGTCGACTGTTACAAAATCGAGTTGTCGGGGCCTTTGGTATTCACTCACGCCAAGGGCTACGCCCATTTTCTTTTCTCTGTTGTATATCTCTACTTTGCGCTTGTTGATATCAATAGGTACTTTAAGCTTGTATTGCACTGAACGGTCACTGCGCGTTACACTGTCGGTTTCGAGAATGGTGAGGTCTTCGAAGTAGAAGCGCGCCAGCCTCAAGCCTTCACCTTCTATGCGTATATCGACGGTTTCGCCGGGCCGTATGTTGCGGCTGTTCACCCACTCACCGCCCTCACGCAGCAGGGCAATGTTGCTAATGCTTGCTTCGGGTGAGATGTTTACATTGGTAATAAACCTAGGCATGTCACCATCTTTTATGAAGAGGTATCCGTCGGTGGTGCGGTGATTTTCATATGGCCGCAGCAGGCACAGCACGCGGTCATTGCTGAGCAGGCGCTGTGTAAACAATTCAGCAACAAGTGGCCCACCTGTCACCTCACGGTCTTCGATGCGGTAAGTTTTGCCAATTTCGAGCGTTCGGTGGTAATCAATTTGCACTTCCATGCCTTCCCTGAGCTCTCTTTCGCGAATGACTTCACGCTGGTCCATGCGCAAAAATATAAGCCTGGAGCCTTTGGCAAGGAAGTTTACACGCATAGGTTCAAGCTCATAGCTTGGTTCCAGTGTGGCTTTGAGCATGGGCTTGCGCGTTTGCAATGTGAGCTCGAGGCTGTGCGTGCCTGATCGGTTGGGAATAACGGCGAGGTAACCCACCCCTCCACGCTCGAGGAGCCTGTATTCCATGTCACCTTGCGTACGCCACTGACCATCGAGTTTAAGGTTGGATAAATTGTTGGTTACGAGTTCAAATCGCTTTTCTTCACCGATATAGAGATCCTCTTCGTTGGTGTAGATGTTGACCCGGGTTTGGGTGTAAGGAAGCAGCGGCACACTCAGGTTCCGGCTTTCATCAGCCACAACGGTTTCAAAATTTAGGGCCAAAAAATCAGTACTGCTGAGCGATTTAAATCGAATTCGGGTGCGGTAATAGCCCTTGTCGTCCAGAAAGAGCAGTGAGTCAAGAATATCATAATCTGCTGAGCGGATGAGCTGTATGTGTGGCCTTTCCGGCAAATTGACCATAGGAATGAGACGCAACTCAGCCACGGTTTCATTTTCCTCATAACGAAAGGCAAGGTGGCGTTCCTGCCTGTAGGTCACCCTATCACGCGCATAGCTGAATTCAAATGTGTCGATATGGAGCTCTATATCAGCCAATGGCGCTAAGCCACGGCCTGGGGCACGTTGTGTATTTGCTGCAAAAGCACATAAGACGGAGAAAAAAAACAGCGTATACAGGCGTAGCGTACTAAACATCATGCTGCCGCAAAAGTACGAAATGCACTGTGCCATCGTCTATTCCTGCACAAAATTTAGGAGTCTATCAGATTTCAGGAGTGTGAGCAACATTTGAGAATCGGCAATGGCTGGGAGAGCGATGCTCATTGCTGTGAGGCAATGCTTAAGGATTTGTAATGCGGTATTGCAGGCCCATGCGCACGAGTCCATCCTGGCTGAAAAAACTGTCGGACACGTAGCCATCTTTGGTACGGGTTTCGAAGGAGTACGCCTCGGTAAGGTCGAACCAACGCTGGTACATCAAGTTGAAGTTGATTTTTGGCGAAAGCCCCAGACCAATACCAAAATTGCCTCCCCAACCGAATTGCAGGCGGCGCATGTTGTCAGAAAAAGCAACATTGCTCTCCATGCCCGAGTGTGCCAGCAAAAAACTCGTGTAGACGTTGGCACCAAAGATGAATTGAAAGTTGTTCCCAATTTCAACGTCAAGTCCAAAGGGCGCCCTGATGTAGTCTACGGCCGATTCATCGGTTGTGCGGGCATTGTACATCAAGCCGCTTTTGAAGAAGATCGGCGCATTGCCCGGAGCATACATGTAATCCAAACCCACCTGAAGAAAATCTTCATAATCGCTGTCCAGAGGTGAAATAAACAAAGGTTCCTCACCCTCGGTGATGAAAGCACTCCTGCCAAGGCCCAGGTGTAAACCATAGGCTGTGGTCTGTGCTTCAATGTGGTGGATGAAACAAAGACAAAAAATGAAAAATACTCCAACTGCGTGCTTGATCATGCTATTTGGGCAATATTGGTGTCAAGGAAATTACCTCTGTTGAACCTATTTGTTCTATAAAGGTACATTTTTTCACCCATAGAATGCATGTCATATGATTACGAAAGTTGTTTTTGGAGATGGCAGGCGGGATTTTGTCTACACAAGAGGCACATTTGGCGAATATTTGTATCGCAAAATGGAAGCTGCATGTATACAGGAGTGGTCTGCGAATTGAGATCGATATTACTCAAAATAAATTCTTTCCCGAGAATCGGAAAAACGCTTTAGATGGCGTGCCCGGTTTTCCTTGCACCAAAAAAGCGGCCAAACGAGGCCGCTTTTTCTTTTTGTGATGGCATGAACTTGATTTACTGGGCCACCACCATCTTTTTGCTGCCCACAAGCAGTCCATCTACAAAAAGGCTGTAGAGGTAAGTGCCGTTGCTGAGTCCCTGGGTACGGAATTCTGCCTGAGCGCGGCCTGGGGCGGCAGGAAGGTTGAGGTCCTGCACGGGCCTGCCTTCGAGGGTGCTAACACGGATCAGTGCTTTGCCTACATTTGGCGGAAGGTAGTATTGTATCAAAGTGCTTTCCGCAAATGGGTTGGGGATGTTGAGGCCCAGCTCGGGCTGATCCTGAGCACCAGCATTGCCTGTATGCATTGCACCGGTACCACTCTGGTTGAAGCAACATTGCTGCAGGTCAATGTCGAAATCACCCAGACGATCCAAGATGGCGTTGAGCTTGGAGTGCGTAGCTGCGTTTTGAGCTTCCAATTCTGCAACCCGGTTTCGCAGTTCTTGATTGCTCGATTCTTCTACTTTTTTATCCAACTCCTGTATGCCCTTCACCAGCACCGGGATGATGTCACTGTAATACACCCCGAGGCGCTCGGCTTCCACTTTTCGGACTCCATTTTCTTCATCTTCAGCCCAGTCCCAGTCGCGCACCACCTCGGGCAGCACCCTTTGCAGGTCCTGGGCAATGAGTCCGAGCTTGGTGCCATCGTGGTCATTGTTTTTCCATTCGAAGCTCACAGGTTTGAGCTTTAGGATTTCGCCGAGGCCATAGGGGAGTTCGCGGATGTTGGTTTTGTCGCGGGCATCGGAGGTGTTGATGGTGCCATTGGTGGCATATACCGTGCTGAACCTGCGGTCAGATGCGCCCAATGCCTGAAGTCCATTCTCACCGGGAGCCAGCCTTATGGACGACATGGTGAAGTAATCGGTGGTGGTGGCAAAGTCGTTTTCACTTCGGATGAAGGTGAGTAGGCCACCAACATTGGCTATGCGCCAATCGAAGCCTGAGCCAGTGCGCAATAAATCAAGCCTGGCATCGGAGCTGTTGGTACTGGTAATGCGCATGGTGCGGATACCTGATCCGCTTACTTCCAAATTGGTGGTGGGCGTTGAAGTGCCGATACCCGTATTACCGTTTTTGCGTATCAC
>DAIOTP010000040.1:1822-23709 GCA_036751905.1 Cryomorphaceae bacterium | reverse complement strand
ACCGCGTAACGCGGGCAGTATTTGCCAGTGGCATCAACCCCAACTCTGTTGATCCCCAAAACCTTCCCGCCTGCGTGCGTCGCTCTAACATCATAGCCGTAACGGTGAACGATTGCAGCCCCCCTGCCCTCCTCCACAGCCAGCCCAACCCCACCACAGGCCTCAGCACTGTAAGCTTTACCCTTCCGGAAAATGGCCGGGCCACCCTCGAGGTGTATGACATGAGCGGACGTCTGGTACAAAGCCTCTTCAACCAGCAGGCCCAAGCCGATACGGAGTACCGCTTCGACTTCAACGGCAGCCACCTGCCCAATGGGGTGTACCTCTACAGGCTCACCATGGAGCAGGATGTGATGATTGAAAAATTCATGATTGCCAGGTAAACAGGCCTACATATTTTGTCCATCAGCAAAAGCCACCCGCCAGCCCGGGTGGCTTTACTTTTGCCATGCAGCGAATGGATAATTTGATTTGTTACAAATTATTGTAACTATTACTCTACTCACTCTTTAGAACAATCAACCATGAAAACAACTGCATTATTTCTTGCCACAGCTATCTTTGGCCTTGCCTACAACTTGAGCAATTCGCTCTGTGCCCAAGTACAATACAACCAATGGCCATTTGAATACCCAGCAAATGCCGCTCCAGAATACACACTGGTGCATGACATGAATCAGGACGGTGCCCCCGACTTTGTAGCTTACGACCCTTCTGAGCAAAAAATCGCCGTTTGGCTCAATGATGGGTATGGCTTTTTTACAAATAACCCTACAAACATTGCATCCCCTGTCGCAGCCTTCAACCCATTGCTGCGTCCATTTGCTGTGGGTGATTTTAACAACGACGGAAATCCAGATTTGCTGATCGCACGAATTTTTGGATCACAGATCATAGAACCTATGATTTACCTCAATGATGGAAATGGAAATTTTTCAATCGCTGAAAATCAACTACCCAGCACTGTTGAATCCTTCATTTACATACAACCCACTGACTTTAATGATGACGGACTCACCGATATCATGGTGGCATCCACAGGGACTTTTAGACTTTTTTCGGGCACATCCAACGGCAGCTTCAACCTAATAAATACAATAAACGCGAACACGAACTCTTTAAAATGGACCTTTGGCGACCTCAATGGCAATGGGCTCATTGATTTCGTCACATCGTCGTTTGTGTTCATACCGAATGTAGGTACAACCCCCTCTATAGAAACCTTCATAAACAATGGAGACAACTCCTTCACAAAAGCCAACCTCAATGACAAATTTGCCAATGGAGCCATTGCAAATGGTGATTTAGCCCTCGCCGATTTCAATGGCGATGGCCTGCCCGACATCATAGTGAGCGGCCTGAACAATACTTCGCTGACTCAAAATGAACTGAACAGTACAGGTGGAATGTACACCAGCATCTTGCTCAATGAAGGCAATAACAGCTTCACCGAACACCTTGGACATGGTTTACCAAGAATGTTCAGAGGGCATATAGCTTGTGCTGATGTAGATGGCGACGGCGATGTGGATGTGTTCATAACCGGACGACGCAATGCACCATTCATAGATGCACAACTTGTAGGGCTACTGGAACAAGGAGCTAAATTAGGTTCCGTGCTGATGCTCAATGACGGAGCTGCAAATTTCAACCCTGCACCGACGAGCACTGTGTTTCAAAATTTCAGCTACAACGATTTTATCACACCCAGAGGCCAAGCCATATTCGAAGATTTCAGCGGAAATGGCAAACCGGATTTATTGATCAATGGCTTAATCCCGCCTTTGAGCACTTCACGATGGGATCTTAAAATATATTCCAACGGACTCAACTGCAATGCACTGACACCAGGATTACTCAGCTCTAACTTGCCAGATGAAACTTTTTGTCCTGAAAGCCACGGTGGCGGTTTAAGCCTTCAGGTAAGTAGCAACTCTGGCCTGGGTGTTTTTGGCATTGTTCGCAACAGCAACGGCCGCATCGTACGTGCCAACCAAAGTGGTGTAATGAATTTAAGTGCTTTGCAGCCTGGCAACTACACCGCCGCACACCTTTCTTTTTTGTTACCGGGTCAAGTTTCAGGTGTGGAATTCGTTGGTGACCTCAAAGGTTGCCGCGCTCTGAGCAACCTGATTCCTTTTACAATAGCTCCTTGCCAGTCAGCCCTCCTCCACAGCCAGCCCAATCCTACCACCGGCCTCAGCACCATAAGCTTTACCCTTCCGGAAAATGGCAGAGCCACCCTCGAGGTGTATGACATGGGCGGACGCCTTGTGCAGTCGCTCTTCAGCGGCGTGGCCGAAGAGGGCGTTGACTACCGCTTCGATTTTGACGGAAGTCACCTGCCCAATGGGGTATACCTTTACAGGCTGACAACCCAGAAGGAAGTGAAAATTGAAAAGTTCATAATTGCCAGATAACCCACCTCTGAGATAAAAGTCAAAACCCTGGACCGCCTCGCGTTCGGGGTTTTTTATGCTGCTGTTTTTCCCGCAAGGAGACCTTAAGGTGAAATCGACTCAGCGTCGCCCTGCCCTTACAGTTGCGAAAATGCTGCCCAATTTGATGCGGACGGAAACTTCCTTGGATTTACGGCAAACTACTAGGCTTATGCCTTGAACCAACCTGTACAAACCGGCCTGTTCAGGCTGCCAGTTTTCCTCATCTTTACACTTCTTGTTGGCTTGAATATCAACACCGCTCAAAGCCAGGCTCCAGCAAGTGACGCCTGTGTCAATGCAACACCCATTGACATCAATGGTGGATGGGTGTCGGGTTCTAATGTAGGCACCATAGTGAATGGTCCCACCCTGCCCTGCGGAGGCACCCAGATGGTGAACGACGTGTGGTACAGTTTTGTATATCCCGAAGGCACAGTTTCTATTGCCACCCATCTCGGTTCCCTTGGCGATACGCGCATAGGTGTGAGCACAGGTTGCGGTATGCCTGCATTCGCTTGCAACGACGACTTTGAAGGAATGGGCCTCGCCTTCCGCATCGCTAAGTTGGGCAAAAAAAAGTAACAGAAGAAATTCGCTTCGAGTTGAAGCTTGCAAATTCGTCCATGTCATTTCATTTCTGTACGTCCCAGATTTTGAATATTGAGGATGACAATGCCCTACGGGGAGTATAGCGAAGGATTTCCTGATGGAGTGATGGGACATTACCCGACACTATCGTATTTCCATTAAGCCGTCAATAAGGTAAGTTGCACTTCCATTGGCCATGACATCATTGCTTCACATGAAGCCGTTAGGTGGCTTGCTAACTGTATAGCTGAAATGTAAGTTTCACATGTATGTGTGTTCATTGCTGTCCAGTGAAAAAAATAGCGTACTTTTTCGCTCTGAAAATTAGATAATTTGTAAACAAGAAAAAATCTGTAGTGGCCCGTGTCAACCATACATCATCCTTCGGTGGAATTGGCTTTTTACTTGGCAATGAGGAGGGTGGAAGGTGAACAATGCGCATGTGTAAATAAACGCTTGTCAGCATTGATGCCCATTTTGGTTCAAATATACCATCGATGCCTGCACCACGAAGGGCTGAGCTTATAGAGAAATTCACGTCTTCCTACATGAGCACATATCCCGAGCTAAAGAAGCCAGGCAACATTGTTTAGCGTCTTCAATCTGAGGTTTTTCTGCAAAGAAAGTCGTTATGAAAAAATATGTTTTTACGCTTTTGATGATTTCGGCTTCAATAGGTGTTGATGCCCAATACAACCTAGACTCCCTTTACGGCGTTTGGCTTAACCAATCCATGCCGGACTCCAACCGCGTGCGAGCCTACAACAATTACATCTTTGACGGCTTCATGTTTTCCAATCCCGATACGGTTGCATTCATGGCTACTGAACTTCACAAATATGCTGATGAGCAATCCTTTCCGGAAGCTGCAGCAAGGGGCCATATGTTGGAAGGTGTGGCTCACTATGTACTAGCCAATTTCAAACAAGCCCTGGCGTCGTATCAGCTAAGTTTAGAGATTTTTGAACGAGTTGGTGATTCAGAAGACCTTGAAGATGTAATGCTGAATATGAGCCTTATTTACTCACTTGAAGGTAGTTACGGCCTGGCTCTTGAGTACAACGACAAGTGTTTTGAATTAGCAAGGGACAGAGGCGATAAATCAAGAATGGCAAGCGCGCTTCTAAATAGCGGCATCATATACCTGGAGCAGGGCAATATCACCCGGGCGTTGGAATACCTCCAGAACAGCTTAAAATTAGAAGAAGAAATAGGAGATAAGGAAGGTATTGCACGAGCCCTGAACAATATTGGTAACGTCTATCATACGCTTGGTGATAACACCAAGGCCTTGGACTATTATGAAAGAACCTTGGCTCTCAGAAAACAACTTGGTGAAAAAATGGGCATCGCCGATGCGCTCATGAGTATCGGCAACATATACACGGATGAGCGTTCTCTGGCATACTATGAAGAAAGTATAGCGTTGTATAAAGAAGTAGGCAACAGGCACCGTGTGGCTGCAGGAATGATGAATTTAGGTCATATCCATTACAATAAAGCCAATTATACGCTCGCCTTGGAATATTACTCCAAGGGTTTGTTGATTATGGAGGAACTTGAAATCCGGAAAGACCTACCTAAAAATCTCGAATTTATTGGTACGACACATCTCAAGTTGAAGAATAACAACCTCGCGTTGAAATATTGCCAAAGAAGTTTGAATCTGGCCAAAGAAGTAGGGGAATTAAGAGAGCAAAAGGATGCTTATGACTGCCTGTACCAGACTTACAAGGCAATGGGAATGCCCGTGAAGGCTTTGGACGCTTATGTGCAAATGATTGCTGTGCGCGACAGCATGTTCAATGAAGAGAACACAAAACAGCTCACCCGGCTGGAGATGCAGTATGAGTTCGATAAAAAAGAAGCTGTTGTACAAGCTGAACAAGAAAAAAAAGATGCCCTGGCTACCAAAGAATTGGAGCGTCAGAAGTTGTTGCGAAACGGATTCATTGGCGGGTTTTCGATTGTGTTGCTTTTTGCGGGCGTATTTTTCAGACAGCGCAACAAAATTAGCAGAGAGAAACAGCGCAGTGAAGAGCTACTGCTCAACATTCTTCCTGAAGAGGTGGCTGATGAGCTCAAAGAAAATGGAAGCGCCGAAGCCCGGTATTTTGATGAAATCACAGTTTTATTTACAGATTTTAAGGGATTTACTTCGCTCAGCGAAAAGGTTACACCAAAAGAGCTGGTCGCAGATTTACACGCTTGTTTCTCCAAATTCGATATGATTTGCGCTAAGTATAATATCGAAAAGATTAAAACCATTGGCGATGCTTACATGGCCGCAGGTGGAATACCAACCTTGAATAAAACGCATGCTGCTGATGTGGCCAAAGCAGCTTTAGAAATGGTGGATGTAGTCAATGAGGGAAAAGCTCAAAAAATTCAGGAAGGCTTGCCCTTTTTTGAGATTAGGATAGGAATTCACACCGGCCCTGTGGTAGCTGGAATTGTAGGGGTTAAGAAATTCCAATACGATATTTGGGGTGATACTGTGAATACCGCCAGCCGTATGGAATCATCGGGAGAGGTTGGTAGAGTAAACATCAGTCATAGCACCTATGAATTGCTTAAGAATGATCCTCAGTTTACCTTTGAAGGCAGAGGTATGGTTGCTGCCAAAGGTAAAGGAACAATTGAAATGTGGTTTTTGCAAAAGCATGGGATATAACTGGTTCATTGCTATCGCCTAAATCGGGCGCAGCCAATGCCCGTTGACCCTGAAGCATGGATTTTGGAAGTTGCCGAGCTTAAACTTCAGGAGTGCTTTCATCATAGTCGGCATGCCGGCGCTTAAGCTGTTCACCATTCGCCTACATCCCAGGCTGAGCCTATGCGGAGCCAACATGTGGGGTAAGGTGCTGGTCCTTTATGCGGGCATATCATCACTGCAGTGTCATCACATCACTCACTCCCACCGGTCTTTCCGCATTGAAACCCTCACCGTACTTCACCCCTATGAGGCGGCCGTACTCCAGGGCACGGGCTTCCAGGCCTTTCATAAACTCGGGTGTGCTGATGGGTGTCACCTCATCGGGCTTTTGCTCCTCGCCAGTGTAAAACTGGGAGCTGTAGGCGCGTACTGCCTCCATTTTCTTTTCGAAAAAATCGCTGATATCGATGATAAAATCTGGTTGCAGATAGCGGTCCTGTACAAAATGGTAAACCGCCTGTGGGCGCCATGCTTGCTGTTCTGAGCCAAGTTCGTCGCGGGTACCAATGGCACGCAGGCCGCTGAGAAAGCAGGCGTCGCTTACCAATGTAGCTGCCTTGCCATGGTCGGGATGGCGATCGCTTACTGCATTGGTGAGTACCACCCGCGGCCTGAACTTCCGGATGTATGGGATGATGGCCATCTGTTGCTCTCTGGTATTGGCGAGGAAGCCATCGGGCAATCCCACATTTTCGCGGACGCTGAGGCCGAGAATTTTGGAAGCTGATGCAGCCTCTTGGGCGCGGGTTTCGGGGGTGCCACGGGTGCCGAGCTCTCCGCGGCTGAGGTCCACGATGCCTATTGTTTGGCCGCGGGCTGCAGCCGCCAGCAAAGTGCCTCCGCAACTCAGTTCAGCATCATCAGGGTGGGCTACTATGGCGAGTATATCGAGGGTCATGGCTTTAAAAATGCTTGAAGTTCGAGGTAAAAACGGCGTGTAGGGAAACCCATCACATTGTAAAAGCTGCCTTCAATACGCTCAATGCCCACATAGCCTATCCATTCCTGAATGCCGTAGGCTCCGGCTTTGTCGAAGGGCTTGTATGTGCGTATGTAATGGGCTATGTCGTTCTCGGGTATCTCGCCAAAATACACTTTGGCCACTTCGTGAAATACCCTTTGGCGTTCCATGCTGAGCAGCGATACGCCCGTGATTACTTCGTGCATGCGTCCGCTCAAGGTGCTGACCATGTGTATCGCCTCCGCTTCGTTCTCGGGCTTATTAAACACACGGTCACCCAACCACACAATGGTATCGGCGGTAACGATGAGCTCATTTGCCGCAAGGCCCCCACGGAAAGCTTCCGCTTTGTGCATGGCCAGGTACTCGGCGATGGCTGCATGCTGCAAATTTTCCGGAAAGGATTCATCCACCTCCATGGTGCGCACTTCAAACGGCAGTTCAAGGCCTTGTAGCAGCATTTGCCTGCGGGGTGATTTGGATGCAAGGATGAGGCGATATTTACCTAATTCAATCAATATAAGGAGCGTAATATATAATGTAGTGTACCACACTGTACAGCAAGCCGCCGAGCATGGCAATTTTCAAGGCATTGCCTGCACGCACGAAGTCGCGGCGGTATACCGCCTTGTGATTCATGTATAGGCTATATGCCATTGGAAGGAATATGGCTCCCACGAGGTAAAGCAGGCTATAATGATCGCTCACCACCAGCTGCTGGATAGCCAGCAAGGCGAGCATGGTGGCTACCATCAACAGGGCAACGATAACCTTCGCCGATTTCATGCCATACACCAGGGGGATGGTGCGGGCACCTATGCGTTTGTCACCCTTTACATCGGCCATGTCTTTCTGAATTTCCCGAATAAGGTTGAGGGAAAAGGCGAAGCCTGCATAAGCAAAGATGAAGTAGAACATATACTTGAAGTAAGAAGCCGGATCTTCACCCGGCCTTTGCAGCCTGAAGTATTGTGCCACCTCGGCTCCGTATTCCCGCACCAATAGTGGAATTTCATAGATCCCTACCAACAGGGGCACCATACCTGCCAGCGCGGCTACGAGCACATTGCCTATGACCAGCTCGCGCTTGAACTGTGCGCTGTAAAACCAGAGTACCCCGGCTGCAAAAAAATGCACCAGACTCAATTTCAGCATTCCCACGCGCCACGCGATGTACACTGCCAAAGCCAGTCCTGCGAGGTTGAGCAATTGGTGACCTGCCATGGCCACACGGCGCTTTACATACACACCCACAAGGATATCGTCGGGCTTGTTAACGCGATCGGTGCGCTGGTCGAAATAATCATTGATCACGTTGCCGGCCGCAGCTACGAGCACGGTACTCAGGATGAGCAGCATAAACAGGGGCGTACTCATTTGCAGCTCATAGCCGTTCACCTCCACGAAGGGCCGCAATACGAAGTCCATCATCAGCCACATGGTAAAGGCGATGATAACCAGATTCAGGGGTCTGGTGAGGCGTAAGAGGTTAAGCAAGGTTTGCATGCGCTTACCAAATCAAGGCGTCGTGGTCAAACCACTTGTCCTGTGAGCGCAGCGTTTGCTCTATGACGTCGCGCACACATCCGCTTCCACCTACCCGGTGGCTCACGTAATGGCATATGCGCTTCACTTCTTCGCTGGCATCGGCAGGGCATGTGGATACACCTACCCGCGAAAGTACGGCATAGTCGGGTATGTCGTCGCCCATGTAGAGAATCTCTTCATCGCGGAGGCCGTGATCGAGGATATACTTCTCATATACAACAAGTTTATTTTTGCTTTCCAAAAACACATGGGGCACCCCAAGGTGGCGAAGGCTGTCGGCAATTACGCTGCTGTTGCTGCCTGTGATGATGGCTACGCGTATGCCCTTCTTGATGGCGTATTGCAGTGCATAGCTGTCTTTGGCGCTCATGCGGCGCAGGAGCTGCCCATCGGGCATTACCGTAACGGTGCCGTCGGTGAATACCCCGTCTACATCGAAGATAAGGGTAGTGATGTGCGGAAGACGGGTTTTATAGCTGTTGCTCATGGTTGCTGCGTCTGTATATTTCACGGGTCAGCACATCATACACGCTGCGCAGCGCATTGTTGTCGCCGAGCAATTCCTGATGGGCGCGGATGGTATCGAGGTCACCCCGCCGGGCGGGCCCGGTTTGCGCTTCGGATGCGGGCTGCATGAGTACTTTATTCGCTGTTTCGAGGATGAGCGGATGGAGTATGCTGCGGTCTATTTCGGCTTTCGCCAAAAGCTCTTCTGCGAATTCGAACATCAGGTTGCCGAAGTTATTTGCAAAAACTGCCGCAAGGTGCAGTGACTTGCGCTGTGCAGAGCTGAGCAGGTACACCTTTCGGGAAATTCGCTCGGCGAGTGAACCGAGGGCATTCACATCTTCATCGTGCTCCGCTTCAATACAAAAAGGTACATTTTCCCAAATCACTTTTTTATCATAACTAAAACTCTGCAAGGGATAGAGCACCCCTCGGCGCAGGTAGCTCGGAATCACTTTCATGGGCACTGCACCAGAGGTGTGTACCACCAGGCCTTTATAGCTGTCACTGATGCTGCGGGCCACTTCTCCCACGGCATCATCGGTGACGGCTATAATGATCAGATCGGCGTTCAGCTTGCCACCAATGGTCTTGATCACGTGGGTATTCATTTTTTTTGCGAAAGCTTTGGCTTGTTCCGCATCCCGGTCCCAAACGCCCGTGATGTCAAAACCGCAATTCACCAGTTCAGGACCAATTTGGTTGGCCACCCGGCCACTTCCTATCAAGGCTATGCTTTGGATGTTGCTCATGTTCTTTTGGTTTTTTTGGACAGGCGTATGCGGTGCCGAACAGCCATGACTGTACCCAGGAACATCACAATACATCCTATCCAGAGCAGATTGATCATCGGGAACTGTATGGCCTGCATCACAATAAATTCCTTGCGCCTGCTGTAATGTTCGGAGATGCCAAAGGAATGCTTTCCGGTAATGGGGTCTATCTTTATGAATTGTATCATAAGACCCGTTTCGTCTTGAATTACAGGATCGGGTACATACAGGGTTGAATCCCGGAGTATATAAAGTGGCTCTGCCTGATACACATCACCCACGTCATCGCGTATGCCAATGACGGCACGCACTGCGAGGTCATTGGCCGCTACCATATATTGCTCACGCTGCTCGGGCTTTACCACGCTGAGCGCATTCAGGCGCACCATGGTGCTGCCCACGAATGCAGT
The DNA here is from genome assembly GCA_036751905.1 of Cryomorphaceae bacterium. Taxonomy (GTDB): domain Bacteria; phylum Bacteroidota; class Bacteroidia; order Flavobacteriales_D; family Cryomorphaceae; genus T3Sed10-241. The sequence goes on along the minus strand of DAIOTP010000040.1, from coordinate 13,765 downwards.
ATCGCCTACTGCGAGCTTAAGGGTATCGGCTGTGCGCCAGCCCCCCTCGGTGCTGTCGGCTTCGAGCTCCGCCCAGCGTATGTGGGTGTAAATGTCGCGGTTGAGGTAACGCTTGGTAGCCGGCTCCGCCACATTGCCAAATTCCGGATTGAGCTGAATGCGCGGGTTCAAGGTAAACAACTGCTCACCAGGCCGGTATTGCGACCACCGCTCCACCGCATCGAGGTTCAGTCCACGGGGATCTTCCACCAATGACCAGCGCTTTTGATCCACAATGAAATCAGGACCTGGATTGTGGTTTTCATTTGCCATGAAAATGGCGCCGCGTGCTATTACCAGGTCACCCTCGGCGTAAGTACGGGGCTTCTTGTCATAATAATGAACGGTATAATAGAGGTTTACTCCTTCCTTGAATTTATCCTCATAACTCACGAAGTAGGGACCCATTTGTACGGTATCGTCTTTAAAGAGCAGTATATCCTCGTTGTTCTTAAAGTTGTCGTTGAGGCGTTCAATGTCAAAACGGCTGCTGTTCTCTGAAATTTTTATGCTTCTCGATGTGCTGATTAGGGCTCCCAGCAGCACGAGGGCAAAACCGATGTGCGCCACGGAAGCTCCCGCGAAATCAAATTTGCCTTTGAGCACCCGAATGAGGTAATCGAGGTTGGCAAATATGGCGAAGAGTGTAGTGAAAAGTAGAACCAACAATGGAATTTCCTCACCGGTGTATTCGAGTGCCATTGCTGAAAAAATGGTGATGACCAGTGCTGTGAGAAACGCTCCGCCTATCCGCCTTGCGAAAGATGCAAAATCATTTTGTCCGTAGCGCAAAAATTGTGTCACCGCAATAAGGAAAGCCACGAGAAATGCAAAGGGCACCTGCCACTTGTTGAAGTGGGAAATCACATCGCTGTGCGGTGCGAGTTTACCATCGGCGAGGGCTTTAAATCCATCGATACCTGTGATGCGGTGCAAGTCGCTCAGCGGGCCTGAGAAGGGCTGTGCCAGAATGTTCCAAATGGGTTTGCTCGTTTCCAGCAGTATCTGTGTGGCACTGAGGATAAGCACAAGCGAGCCTATGAACATCCAAAACTCACGGCTCCAGAGCGGCTCGTCTTCGGCAGGCTTTGGAAACACCTTGCGGTAACTCACCACCAGCAGCACCAATGCCATGCCAAGGAAGGCGACCAATGCAGCGACCACTTGTCCAGCATAGGCGCCAAAAAGTACCAGCACCAATGAGGCAAAAACAAAAATGCCACGCAGCCGCTTGTCAATGATCATCAGAAACGTAGAGGCAAAAATGATGCTCAGCAGTATAAAGAGGTGTTGCCGCATGAGGCCATTGTCGGTAAAGGAATGCACGCTGCTGTCGCCGAGCACCCCGCTGTGCACCAGAAATGAGGCATACATCACGGTGATGTACGAGGAGAGGGTGAGGAAAATGGCGGTGTAGAGCGAGCGGTTTTTGCGCTGGTTTACTACCATCACGTGCGCTGCGCCCACTACAAGTATCCAGGGTATGAGGCTGGCATTTTCCACAGGGTCCCATGCCCAGAAGCCGCCGAAGCTGAGCGCTTCGTAAGCCCAGGCTCCACCCATAAGTATGCCAATACCCAGCACGCTTACGCTGAAAAATGCCCATGGAATGGCGGGTTTGATCCATTCACGCAGCTGCCCACTCCACAAGCCGGCCATGGCAAATGCGAAGGGTACCACAAGGCTTGCGTAGCCCAAAAACAGTGTTGGGGGATGTATGGTCATCCAATAATTTTGCAGGAGCGGGTTCAGGCCACGGCCATTTTGAAAAGAGGGAATGCGCTCCATGTAGTTTGCCATCATGGTCCAGGGCAATCCTATATTTTCGGGAAGCTCACGGATAAGCACGAAGGGTGAATTTCCGATTTGAAAATCGAAAATGTAAATGCCGAGGAGCATACTGCCCAACATGGCCTGCACGATGGCCACGACAGTTACAGTAAGGTTCTCCCAACGGCCTGCGGTATGAAGCAATATATTGCCCAATATGACATGCCAAAAACTCCATAGCAGAAAGCTCCCCTCCTGCCCTTCCCAGAAGCAGGAGAATATGTATCGCAGTGGCATGTCGCGGTTCGCGTGTTTCCACACATAGTCGTACTCAAAATGTTTGCTGAAAAGCAAGTAAAACAAGGTACCTGCCGCGGCTACCAGTGTCAGGGAATGCAGCCTGAAGAAGTTTCGGCCCAGCGCAGTAAGCGATGCATCCTTACGGTAATGCGCGAATATGTAAGAAACAGCCGCCATTAAGGCGGCTACAAAGCTTATAATGAGCAAGATATTTCCGAACTTGCCATAGAAAGGGCTTTCGCCTACGTAGTTTACCATCTCCTATCCCGCTTAAACATTCGCACTGTCGATGTACTCAAACCGTTGTTCTTCTTTGTACTTGGATGGGCATTTCATCAGCATGTCGTTGGCGTGAAATTCATCTCCAACCGCTTTGCCGATCAGCACAAGGTTCTCAGAACGTTCAAAGTCCTGCGGCTTGCTTTTATTGAGCCATACAATGCGTTTTTCTCCCTGGTTATCAATCATGGTGAAACCAGTAAGATTGGGATTCACCTCCGGATTGTAGACGATATCAGCGCTGCGGTCGAGTATACCCACCACGTGGTACTCTTTGCCTTCGTTTTTAAAAGCTTCCGCGAAATCGGCATAGCTGCTTGAATTGCTTACAGAGCCTATCATAAAGGCCGATGCCAGGGCGATGACCACGATGGCTATGATGTGTGACCTCTTCATTTGTCTAAATTTTCTTCGTTTTCCAATTTTCTCAATCTGCGGTCGAGTATGACCAAATATCCCAGCATTATCAACAGCATCACCAACACCACTGCGTATGTCACGTTAATTTTGCCGTGGGCATACATGGTTTCTTCCATGCTGCTTTTTTGTGCCAACGCATAGGTTGGGAAGAGCATGGACAGCAGTGATATTACAATTAAATTCTTTACTTGTTTAAGCATGTTGTGCATCTAATCTGCGCTCGTTAAGCAAGCCCATTCGGTTACGCAATTGCATGATCCATACCCCTATGCCCATCCACCCCAGCACGGCCGGGTAAAAGAGCAGACGCATATTGTCGTCGAGGTCATATTGGCTGAAGGCGGGGTTGCCACCCACACCGGGGTGCAGGGAATCGGTCATACGGGGCAGTACCATTATAAACAGCATCATCATCACGTAGGCAAAGATATTGTACACTGCCCCAAGGCGTGCTGCCTTTTCGGAATCATTAACAGACGATTTGAGAACGAAATAGGCCAAATAAACCAATACTCCGAGCGCGGCCCCGTTGAGTCTTGGATCACTTACCCACCAGGCACCCCAGGTAAAGCGCGCCCACACACTTCCTGTGGCAAGACCCGCGGCTGCAAATACCAAACCTACCTTGGCCGCATTGGCAGCATAAAGATCGAAATGCATGGCACCGCTGCGCAGATGGCGTATACTGTATACGAGCGAAAGCGTCATAAGCAACATCATGGCAAACCAGCTCGGAACATGGATAAAAAGGTTGCGTATGGTTTCGTTGAGTATGCTTTGGTTGGGGAAGTTGAACCACGCTGCCTCTCGGGTCGTCATGGGCTTGAGGCATACATCAGAGCCGTTCTCTGTCCGCTCTACTACCGTAAGGCCCTTTTGCAGAAAGGCATTGCTCAACATCATGGTACCATCCGTATTGTTGTTCACATACACATCAAAGAAGGCGTCCTCAACCTGCTCAGGAATGCTCAGGCTTATACGGATCAATCGGTCGTTGACAACCGTCGTTTCATAGGGACAAATGACTTGGCTTCCATTGCTCAACCACACCTGGAGACCATTGTTGGCATCGGCAAAGTGCGTGTTGTAACCCAACAGATGAACCTGATTTACTCCGTAGGAGAGGCTTTCTGGCTGCACCTTTTCGATACCGGGTGCAAGGGGCACCACAAGACCGAAAGCCAACGTGCTTACAACCAACAGAGCGGAAAGAATCTTCCACCAGTTTTTACGCATAAATTGGTCTCAATTATTCGCGCCAAAGGTACGGAAATAAAATGTAGCTCAAGGCCAATGAAAGCAAGGCTATGGCCAACAATTGCAGGGCATAGGTGCTGTTGACGCTCCACGAAATACCGTCGATGGCATTTTTGGAAAAACGCATCAATACGAGCAAAAACGGCAAAATAGCAGGCAAGCCCAGGATGGCCATCAAGCCCAGGTTATTGTCGGTGTGTGATGCAAGGGCCGCAATGAGGGTGAGAATAAGGGCCAACCCCGTAGCACCCAAAAGAAGGGCCACAAGAAGCGAGGGCCAGTCCGCATTCACAAGCGGAGCAGTACCCAAAGTGATGCTGTATACCGCAAAAGAGCCCAAAACCATCACAGTCAGTACAAGCACATTGTACATCATTTTACCAAGCACTACGGCCTCAGGGCGGGCCATGGTGAAGAGGTAAAGCCTTCGGCCGCTGCTCTCAGCACCAAAGCTACGCGCTGCGGCGTTGAACGCTGCAAAGAGCGAGATGATCCAAAACAAGGCATTCCATGTAGGCACATCTACAATTTGGCGAAAGCCCATGTAGGCCACAAATACACTGGCCACCACATAAAGAAAAACACCTCCAATGGCATGGCGCTGCCGCCATTCCATACGGAGATCTTTCAAAAAAATAGCTTTCACTTCCTTCCACATGAGGCAAAGGTAATGCGCTTGATGGCAAGGCAAAATTTCAGATAAAACCGGCGGTGCAATCAGCGATTTGAGTGAAGCGTGCCTCGCAAAGGCTGATATCAAGTTGCCCTGGGACACTCAAAAGCATGAACTGACAAGTAGCCCTGCTCGAAACTGTTCAAAAATAGCCAACAAGGCCTCGCCAACAAAAAGTGACAAGAAAAGTTCGCAGGTTTTCAAATTCATGCTAAAAACCTTAATTTCGCCTATCAAGAAAAGCATAGAATGACCGGATCAAACAGCATGGACAAGCTCTCGTTTGGTTGTGAGTTTTGTCAATCTCATCACCGCTCTTTATTTGGTTCTTTGGGTAATGAAGATATGGCCCGTGTAGAACGTGGCAAAACATGTACCCGATACAAGAAGGGGCAGGTTCTGTTTCATGAGGGTACCCGACCGCTGGGTGTATTTTGCGTTAACTCGGGCAGAATCAAAGTATACCGCATCGGAATGGATGGCAAGGAGCAAATTACACGCATAAGTGCTGCCGGTGACCTCCTGGGATACAAGGCCTTAATTTCTGAACACCACTACGAGCAAAGTGCTGAAGCCCTCGATGATTGCGTGGTGTGTTTTGTTGCCAAAGACGATTTTCTCTCCCTGCTGCGCCCTGACACCAAATTCTACATGGATTTGCTCAAATCAGTATGCAATGAAAACGTTGAGATGGCTGCCAAAATGACTCAAATGGCCCAGCAAAGTGTACGGCAGCGCCTTGCGCTGAGCTTGCTCATGCTCAAGGATACATACGGTATAGAGCAAGGAACCAATGGCGATGTAGAAATCAACCTCACCCGTGAGGACCTGGCCAATATAGTAGGTACCGCGACCGAAAGCCTGATACGCCTCTTGAATGAATTTAAAAAAGAGCAATTGATACAAACCCAAGGGCGTAAAATTAAAGTGCTCAACGCTGATGGCCTGCTGAGTGCTTCAAGGAGATAAACTCCGCACCGTGTGCTACGCGCCGTCATTTTTGTTCGAGTCCAAAGAGGGCAACAAAACAATTACCTTTGCGTGAATGTGGCAGGAAATCATTGTATTTATGGCCTTTGCGGGAGTCGTTTTCGGCTTTATAATCAACCGATTGCGCAAAAGAAAAGGCAATTCAGGCTGCGGCAGTTGCCACCACAATGCTGCCCGATAGGCATTTGAGTCGTCATGGCTTGTGGATTCTAAATGTTAAGATGCAACACCTCTGTTCAATTTAATTGAGATAGCTTTCAAAGAATTGCACTTGTTTTCATCATTTATTTGTTGGCACTTTGAATTTGGGTACTTATCTTCGACGACCGCTGTCGAAAGCGGTCATAGATTCACCTCACATACATACAAATCAAACAAATGAAGAAAATTTACTCTTTCGCACTGGCTGTCCTTTGCGGTGCAGGAATGATGGCGCAAACGCGCAATGCCGATTTAATCTCAGCCCAGGATGCGGGTTATGTAGGTGCCAACACCAATGGCCTGAGCCTTGAATTTGAACGCCGAGGAACCATACACGCCAAGAGCAGTGAGCGCGGAACGGCCGCAACTTTCTGGGAATATGATTTTTCCAACGGATTCAGCGGTAATGAAGCCAATCAAGAATGGTCATTTGCCGGTCCACAAGGCAACCTGTGGTTTATTACATATCCCATGGGCGAACCCAATGGATACGATCCCGACGCTTCCATTGCCAGTGTAAACCCAGCTTATGGCGACTTTTTGGCGAACTGGTTTACAAACAGCACCACCATCAATTCAAACACCGCGTCCAATGGTTTCGCCATGATCGATATGGACCGATGGAATTCCACCCGAACAGGTCCAACAACCAATCCGGCCGGAGTTACTACAAGTAATTTTGTAGAATCAGAGCTCATCTCACCGGTTATTGATTTGAGCGCGGCCGAAGGGATAGGTGCCGAGATTGAATTCGAAACTTCCTTCCGCAGGTGTTGCAGCAATACCAACAATATCATGGAGGTAGTTGTAAGTTTTGATGGTGGCAATACATGGCTCGAAGACGATGCCATTGATGTATGGAGATTGTATGGAGGAAATTTCAACACAGCTTACGCGACCACAGGCTATGCCTGCCTCAGTGGCCTTATATTGCAACAAAATGATCTGACTCAATTTCGCTTTAAGTTCCGTGTAGGTGGCGCCAATTCCCATTACATGTGGATGATCGACGATGTGGCCATTGTTGTGCCTATAGAGAATGATATCTCCATTGGATCTGATACCTATTTTAACGACTACGAGGAAGCCAGCTTCAACCCAACAGAGGATGACGTGGAATACTGGACGGGATTATGGAATGGCTTCGAGGTCGAGTATACTCCTTCCTATCTTGTAAAACCTTTGCGCTTTGGTGGTGTAGTGCGCAACCTGTGTTCGCAAAATACACAGACCAATGCACGCATAAGAGCTACCATCACCGCCCCCGACGGCAGTACGCAGGAAGTGTTTACTGCTCCGATTGATGTAGATCCCACCAGCACAGCCCTGGTGTATTCTGAGCCGACCTACCTCAACGCATGGGAAACTTCCGGGGCGGAAGGTGAGTACGTGGTGACTTACGAAGTGCTCTCAGATCAGGAAGATGACCGTCCTGAAAACAACATAGGTGCTGTAAGGCGATTTTTCATTACCGGCGACTCGGAGGAACAGGGCGCGCGTGTGCAGAATGGCCTCGGATTCAGCGGAACATACACTGCCGACTGGCTTACGCAAAACTTGCTTATCAACACCCCCTTTATCTTTGACGAGCCCCTGATCAGTGGGTCTGTTATTACCCATGTGGAAGTGGCATTCCTTGATTGGCGCGACTTTTCGACAATTGTAGAGGAGGCTGTTTTTTTCAATGTGCGTACGGGCGTAGTTTTTCTTGACAATCCAACCACAGAAAATCCAAATCCAATCCCCGTATCACAGGCTGTATTTGGCACGAACAACTTTCAGTATACCGATGCTGACCTGGAATACATTATTCCTGCCGACGTGCTCAACGACCCGGATGAAACCCCCGGACAGCTTGTATATGCCTCCTTTGAATTGCCCAGTCCTGTGCTGATTGAGCCCGGTGTAGTGTACATGCCCGAAATCAATATTCTCGCTGGTGCTCAGGGAGCGCCTGTGGCTTTTATCGCACAGCACAGCCCCCGACAGGAAGAAGGCGGCTATCTGATTCGCCCACGCAGTGCTGCTCCTGGAGTGACTGCCAACCGCTGGTACTTCTTGGGTGGTGCCGGAATCCCTTCACTGCGCTTCCGAACGGCTGCGGCATTGAGCGTGGACAAAGTGAGCTACGAATCGGGTATCAAGCTTACGCAAAACTACCCCAACCCCTTTGTAGATGAAACCCGCTTTCAATTGCAATTGGACCGCATCGCGCGTACACGCCTTGAAGTACGTGACCTGAGCGGCAAACTCGTGCACACCGAAGATTTCGGAACACTGAACCCCGGCGTGGTGTATACCTACCGTTTGGGTCGCAACGGACTCGCTGCCGGTATGTACACCTACAGTATTTTTGCCGGAGAGGATATGGTAACACGCAAAATGGTGGTTGAATAGGCAAACTATATCGCTGCTTTCGCAAGCATTGAATTTGTTAGCAACGAAGGGCCCTGGGAGGCCCTTCGTTGTTCTCGGCAAGGATGTGCAGCATTCATTAAAACAGTACGGGTGCGTTGGGCTTCCGCGAAAACGGTGGGCCCAACTCCTTGCTTTGAACAATTCCATTTTTGCCGTAAAGGCCAACCCGAAGCACCGGATGTACCAACATACCCGATGCGCCTACCTGCGGTAGGCCAGGATCAAGTCGGCTTCAATTTCGCGCAGGTATTTGTAAAGCTCGTGGTGGCGCCATTTGATCCAGCGCATCCGCCCAAAGGTGAGTATACGCCGGTACGGAATGCGCAACTCGCGTATAATGAACACACATAGTGGATAAAAAGCCAAAACGGCCAATGCCGCCAATAGCGGTTTTGCACTCAACAAAGCCGCAATGATCGCATACACCAAGCCAAATAATGGAAACAATATAAGGTGGGCTACCAGCTTGATGCTGCTCCAGAATTGCTTGTCGGCGATGTACTTGGTGAGCACAGCCCGCACCAGGAGGTAGCTCGGCGCCATGAATATCCAGCTCAAGGCAAATAAGGGTAAGGCAAGCAACAGCAGCAGCGTTTGCACCACCCAATAGCCGGCGTCTTTGCGCTCCATGTCAAAAAAAGGCGCATGGAGCCCGCGTGTTTCCATGATACTTCCGTAAATGCTGATGCGCCTGAAGTAGGCATGGCCTTCAGGCAAGGCCATCAGCTGGCTTTCACGGCGCTTGTAAAAATCCATTTCAGCGCTGCCGCCTTGCGAGAATCCCTCCGCGCGGTGCAGGTAATATGGAATGATGCGCTCAATTTCCACTTCAAAAGCACCGTTGGCATCCTTACGCTCCAGGTGGACCATTTCCTCAGCCAACGCTTCCTGCACCGCCATGCGCAAACTGGCCATGGCCCGCGGGGCATTTTGCCGATACGCCTCCCGGTAGGCGCTCACCGCTATGGGCTTTCCGTAATTCATGATAAGGCGAGAGCCACTTTTATGGTAATGTTCATAATTGATGCCCACCGGCACCACTTGAATGTGCAGGTCGTCATGGTCTTCCAGGGCGCCAAAGAGTATGCGTGTAAAACCCTTGCTCAACGGTCTCAAGCGTCGCTCGCCCAAGTGGGTGGCCTCTGGAAATATAAGCAAGGTGCCCTCTGACTGCAATATTTCAAAACACCGCTGAAAAATTTCTTCATTTTTGGCAAGGCTGGCCACACCATCGCGCTGACGGTACACCGGCATCATGTAGAATGAACGCAACAGGGCAGCGAGCAGGGGCTTATTGAACACGTCGGCCCGTGCGAGAAAATGGACGGGCTTGCGCGCGAATACCGCAGGTATGAGCGCGTCCATAAATGCATTTTGGTGGTTGGGTGCCAGGAATACCGGCCCCGACTGTGGATAGGTGTCGGTGCCATGTATTTCTATACGCCGGTAAAACAGCTTGATGGCAAGCTTCACCCAAAAACGCACATAATACCACCACCAGTCTTTCATAGGATTGAATGAAGGGGCAAGTTTAGTGAATTTGTTGGCGTGCGCAGAACCTTTGCTCCCGAAGAAGTACTAGCCTTCAAGTCCGTGTTGAAGGCTATGGAAGCTTTGCACAATCCACGATCCTGGAACTATCGGTTTTGTAAAGCGGGTTGATGCGGAACTTACTGGTCTGCCAGCAGCGGATAGCGATTCACTGGTAAAGGGCAAATGTGAGAAAGGAAACCGAAAGATTTCCATTTGACCCTAAATAACAATGCCCGAAATGCAGTGATTCCAAAATCAAGCGCGGTGCCATTGCCGGGTCCTTTATTCTGCCTACATTGTAGATTGAAAGCACCGACCAAATCCAGCATCTGCTGATTCGCCGCAGTGACATAAACAACCTGAGCCATAAATATCGGAGAAAATAAATAAGGGACAATACCCCCACATCACGGCATTTGCTATGCGTACAAGTGTCTTGATGATTTTACCAGGAGCAATGTACCCTTGAAATGTGTGTATCAATCAGACCTGTGCATAACCAACCGCTTTTGACAACAACCAAATCCAGCATAACCAAGCTTAAAAACCAATCAACATGAATACCGCAACCTTCTGCACCAAAATGCATTTTGCCAACAATGCAATCGAAACCATTTCAACTTTGATACTCCTCTTACTATGCTATTTCAGTGCGGTGAATGTCAATGCCCAGCCTTGCCAGGTAGCAGGCGGCACTGTAAGCACAACGGATCCAACGGCCAGTCTGTGCCTGAATGATGGCAACAACCACCCGGTAGCCCTCACTGCCTCGGGCAACAGTGGCCTTGGTCGTTTCGGCTTGGTAGAGGCCGGCACAGGCCTTATCGTTGCCAGCAACAACACAGGAATTTTCGAAATGACAGCGTATCCTCCAGGCCAGTATCTGCTCGGATATGTTGCCGTGCAAAGTGTATCCACGCTTTCAGGGCTTACAAATATTTCACAGCTGATGGGCTGTTATGCCTTGAGCAATTCCGTCCCTGTAAGCACCTTCAGGGTGGAGGGAGGCAGCATTGCAGCACTTTCACCCACGGTGATCGCCTCGGGTGTTGTGGAATTTGCAGTAGCTGGAAATACGGGACCAATCAGCAGGTGGGCCCTGCTCAACGAGGTAGGCTCCGAAATATTGGAAATCAATACCTCAGGAAGCTTCAATATCGACAATTACCCACTTGGCAGCTACAAAGTAGTGCATGCTTCGTTGGGTCAGGGCATCAATCCGTCCATGATTGACCCACTGTCTTTGCAAGGATGCATCGACATCTCAAACATCCTTGAGATTGAGAAAGTAAACCCTCTGGCTCCCTACCCTCCGGGTACCTTGCATTGCAGCACAACACCAGCCGAAGTTGTGGAGGTGCTCAATCCCATTACGGGAAAAACCTGGATGGACCGCAACCTGGGGGCATCGCAAGCCGCCACGGCCTTAAATGATGAGGCGGCTTATGGCGACCTGTATCAATGGGGCCGCTTTAGCGACGGGCACCAATGCCGGATATCAACCACCACCAACGTGAAAAGCAGTACGGATACACCCGGGAACAATCAGTTTATCACAAGCAATTTTCCATCGGATTATGATTGGCGCAAACCACAGAACAGCAACCTTTGGCAAGGTGCTGAAGGGATCAACAATCCCTGTCCGCAGGGCTTCAGAATTCCTACGGAGCCAGAGTTCAATGCAGAAAAAAACACCTGGGCAAGCACTGACATCTTCGGCGGGTATGCTTCTCCGCTGAAGTTCGTCGCAGCAGGTTTCCGCAGCTACAATGGAGGTTTTTTTGGCGTTGGCGGAGGTTATTACTGGAGCAGCAGCACTGGTAACCAAACAGGAACGAATTCACGCTTTCTTATAACTGCCATAACCAGTGCCGCCATGGGCAACGGGGTGCGGGCATTTGGCATGTCGGTGAGGTGTATACAAGATTAAATGGGTTGGAAAGTTGGAAAGTGCCTGCGGTAAAGTTTGAAAGTTAGAAAGTTGGAAAGTGCCTTCGGCAAAGTGGGAAAGTTGGAAAGTCGGAAAGTTAGAAAGTGCCTTCGGCAAAGTGGGAAAGTTAGAA
>DAIOTP010000040.1:0-1812 GCA_036751905.1 Cryomorphaceae bacterium | reverse complement strand
CGGTGAGGGGTTTGCTCTGGATCACAAAATCTACTCCTTCCGGTTCTCTGATGAATCCCATGGTCGGAAAGTTGGAAAGGGTAAAGTTTGAAAGTGGGAAAGTTTGAAAGGGGGAAAGTTAGAAAATGGGAAAGTTAGAAAGTAGAATGACCCGTCCTAAAAAAAGTTTACAGGTTTAACTTTTTCTTGTTGATGATCCTGCTCTGGGTTTACAGGTCAAATTTAGTCCGAAGATAGCTTTACATTTGCTACTATCAACGGAAGCGGAAATTAGCTCTGCTGAGGAGCAACTAATGAGGAATACGTTGATCAGATAAGGTAAACTCAGGACTTCGGTTCTGAGTTTTCTGATACCTATTCTGAAGGTATGCCTAAAAAAACCTACACCACGGTTGCGCATTCCTGTTTCTTTTGATAGTAGTTTTTCCACAAGCGCCTTATTACTAAGTCTGTGTTGTTGTCATGCACCTGCGAGGGTGTTGCATTGCTGATGCTTGAATGCGGGCGATCTTCATTGTATAACTTCACAACAGACTTTAAGACTTCCTTTGCCTTTGGCAGTGATTTTATCTCATAATCAAACAAGTACTCTCCTTTGATTATCCCATTGATGCGTTCGGCAATTGCGTTTTCGAGGGGATCTCCATTCTCAGTCATGGATATCCCGATACCCGCTTTTTTCAAGGACTTTACGTATGCTGAGCTACAGTATTGTGATCCTCTATCGGAGTGGTGAATAAGTCCGGTAACGCCAGGCTTTAAGGTTTTAATGGCCATTTTTAAAGCTGCAACGCTTTCCAGGGCCTCCATGGTATCGGCCACGTGATAACCAACTATCTTTCTGGAATAAGCATCTGTGATGAAACTGATGTAATAGTGTCCTGCTTTTGTTTTCCAGTAGGTTATATCACTCACCCATATGTGATTAGGCCCCATCGGCTCGATGTCTTTCATCAAGTTGGGGTACTTCTTCATCCAATGGTTTGAGTTGGTGGTAACGTGATAGCGTTTTCGTGGCTTTACCAATAGATTGTGATCTCTGAGAAGATCGAAAAGCGCATCTCTGCCCATCTTGATTTGATGGTCTTCCATAAATCCATTGAGCTTTAAGAACAACTTTCGCCCTCCTAAACGCTTGTGATGCTTGCGAATATTAGCAATCTCAGCAATCAAAATCTCTTGCTCGATTAAATCCTGGAGCACGCGATCCTTGCTTTGATAATATGCTTGCCTGGTGACACCAAACCATGAGCATAAGTCGGCCCAACTTATGCCCTTGAAGTTCTCCTTCATTACTTCGATGGTTTGGTATTGTACTTTTTTCTTATTGGGATATTGAACTCTCTTTCAGCAATATCAACCATTGTAGAATAGGCTATGGCTTTCATTTCAGCTGTCTTTAACTGATCCTCCAGCTCTGCTATCCGTTTCTCCAATCGAAGAGTCTCGAACTCTTCGGAACCAACTTCTATTTCTCTTTTTCGCTTTGGCATAGCTTCAAAGTTAGTGTGTTTTACGAACTTATCCTCCATTCCAAGCTTTTGCATCCATAGGGCTATCTTGCCATTTTCAGCAGGATAACCTGTGTAACGCTTGTAAACTGATTGCTTCGTCTCGTTTCCTGACAAATAGTCCTCGACTATCAGTCTTTTCTCGGTGTCTGAAAAATACAATCTGTTGTTGCGCCATTGTCCTAAACTGGGTTTACTTTCTTTACTCATTTTACACTTTTTGGTGTAAACCTATTTTAGGAAAAGTCACAGCCTGGTGGGGTGGGAAAAGGCTAAGTAATTTTGGGTGTATTCAGGTCCA